>DAIOFH010000012.1:0-45932 GCA_036745875.1 Planctomycetota bacterium
CGCCCCCGTAACAGGGGGCGCTTTACTATTGACCAAAGTTGGTGTTCTTGGTCAAGATTCATCACGGTTTGTGACCGGATGGAGTTAGTCTTCCTTCATTCTTTTGCGGCGCTCTTCGACCACTTCCTCGGCGATCCGGAGCGGCACCGCTTCGTACTGTTCGAAATGCATGGTGAAGCTGGCGCGGCCCTGGGTCATGTTGCGGAGTTCCGAGGCGTAGCCGAACATGTTGGCGAGAGGCACGACCGCCTTGATCATCTGGCCGCTGGGCATGGCTTCCATGCCGCTGATGCGGCCGCGCTTGCCGCAGAGGTTGCCTGTGACGCCGCCGGCGAACTCCTCCGGCGTGCTGACGTTGACGCTCATCATCGGTTCAAGCAGCTGCGGGGCGGCCTTGAGGAACGCCTTCCTGAACGCCATGGAACCACAAATACGGAAAGCCTGTTCCGAAGAGTCGACTTCATGGTGTTTGCCGTCGAAGAGTGTGGCCCTGACGTCGACGATGGGATAGCCGGCCCAAGCGCCCTTAACGAGGGCGTCGGTGATGCCCTTCTGAACGGCCGGGATGTATTCCTTCGGCACCGCGCCGCCGACGATGGCATTGACGAACTCGAAGCCGTCGCCGGGGTTGAGCGGCTCGACCTTGAGGGAGATCTGCGCGAACTGGCCGCGGCCGCCGGACTGCTTGGCGTACTTCTCGTTGATTTCCGCAGTGGTCGTGGCGGTTTCGCGGTAGGCGACCTGCGGCGCGCCGGTATTGACCTCGACGCCGAACTCGCGGCGCATACGGTCGATGAGGATGTCAAGGTGCAACTCGCCCATGCCGGCGATGATGGTGTCTTCCGTTTCCGGGTCGGTGGACACGAGGAAGGTCGGGTCTTCCTCCGAGAGCTTCTGGAGCGCCTTGTCGATCTTGTCGCGGTCGCTCCTATCCTTCGCCGAAATGGCGATGGAGAGGACGGGAGCGGGGAATTCAATCGCCTCGAGGATGATCGGATCGTTTTCGCAACAGATGGTGTCGCCGGTCATGGTGTCGCCGATGCCGACGACCGCTCCGATCTCGCCTTCGTAGAGGCAGTCGACTATTTCCTGGCGGTTGGCGTGCATGCGCATGATACGGCCGATACGCTGGCGCTTGTTCTGCGAGGAGTTCAGGACATAGGTTCCCGCTTCGAGTTTGCCCGAATAGACGCGGACATAGACCAGCTTGCCGACATGGCGGTCGGTCATGATCTTGAAGGCGATGGCGGCGAGGTGATTGCCTTCGCCGGGGACGCGGCGGCGCACGCTGCCCCTCGCGGACTCGCCGATGATCGGCGGCTTGTCGGCTGGGCTCGGCAGGTAATAGACGATCGAGTCCAGCAGCATCTGGACACCCTTGTTCTTGAAGGCGCTGCCGCAAAGGACGGGGCAGATTCTCTGGTTATGGGTGGCGGCCTTGACGACTTCGCGCAGCTCGTCGGCGTCAATTTCCGCGCCTTCGAGGTATTTTTCCATCAGGCCATCGTCTTGCTCGGAGGCTTTTTCCAGCAGGTTGACGCGCCATTGGGCGGCGATTTCCAGCATATGCTCGGGAATTTCCTCGATACGGACGGTAAGACCCTTGTCCTTTTCGTCGTAGTAGTGGGCCTTGTTGGTGACGAGGTTGACAACGCCGGCGAATTCCGGGCCTTCGCCGATCGGGATGGAGATCGGCACGGCGTTCGCGCCGAGGATGTCCGAAATCTTGTTTACGACGCCAAAATAATCCGCGCCGACGCGGTCCATTTTATTGACGAAGGCGATACGCGGGACTTCGTATTTGTCAGCCTGGCGCCAGACTGTTTCCGATTGGGGTTCGACGCCGCCTACGGCACAGAAAAGGCCGATGCAGCCGTCGAGAACGCGAAGGCTGCGTTCCACTTCGACGGTGAAGTCGACGTGGCCGGGGGTGTCGATGAGGTTGATCTCGCAATCGCGCCACACGGTGGTGGTGGCGGCGGAGGTGATCGTGATGCCGCGCTCCTGTTCCTGCGCCATCCAGTCCATGGTGGCGGAACCGTCATGCGTTTCACCGATCTTATGGTTTTTGCCGGTATAAAACAGGATGCGTTCCGAGCAGGTTGTTTTACCCGCGTCGATATGCGCCATGATGCCAATGTTACGGACCCGTTCAAGCGGGATACTTCTTTCAACTGCCATGTTCTGCTCCTAATGAATACCTAATTCTCTAGTTATATTCGCTCTTCTTCGAGTGTGTTTACTTGCCAACATCTATCTCTTATGTACAGGCGGACGGCAAATCCATCCGCACCTCTTGCATTTTTTATCAAAGCAGCGACCACAAAACCGCCGCCTCAAAAAACAATCCGCCGTGACTGACGACGGCGGCGTGAATCAATTCGAATAAATTGATGGCGCAGCTTCTCCATGAAACACAAATAAAAAACTAGCCGCTGTAACCAGCGGCTAAGCTTGAAGCCAAATAGTACTTTATGCATTTTGCCAATGCAAGATAATTTTTCCGGAACAGGGAAAAAGTCTTGTCAGTCGGACGTTGCATTTTTTTTCGGCCAAATGGACTTGATTATCTGGGACATCTTGGAAAAACACCTGTCCAGTTTTTCAAGCATCTGCTCGTAGTGTTTTGACGCTTCCGAGCGGTTGCTCATGTATTCCGACTTGGCCAGTTCTTTCTGGTCATTATATTTGATACTTGTCTCATGTATGTTGCGGTCATACTGAAGCGTCGCCTCGGTCAAGGTATTATAATATTCCTGTTTGGCGTCGTCTAGCTGCCTATAATACTCGCGAGTGGCTGTTTCCTTTACCGCATCGTACTGCGAGGTGTCGAATGATTCCTCTTTCTGCACCGCTTCGTCCGATGTTTTCTTCCCGGGTGATGCTTTCTCACCATAGGGTGCTTCGCTTTTTAAAATATTCATATGTATTACCTCTTCACACCTGAGTCATGCCCCGCTCAGGAAGAACAAGTGTTCTTTAGATCAATTTGTAATACGATTACTCATTTAATTTTATATTTCAAGCCATTCTTAGTAGCATAAAAAACAAGGAGTGGTTATTATCATTACTCGCCTAATCAAAATAAAACAACATAACCATCCTTGATTAAATAACTTGTAACTTCCACACCAAAATCCTTCTCTGTCCAAAGCCTGTTAAGCAAACGAGATAGAATCACAGTTATTGAATGATTTAAAGACTTCACTGATGGTGACTTCATATAGCAAAATCGAGATGATTTTTACGATACAATCATGGCTTTGCCCACTCGACAAATCAAGCGGGAAATGAATTCTACCGTTCCTATGGACGATGGAATTTCAGAAATTTCGGGAAACATGAAAAAAAATGAAGTGACGGTTGGTTTTCTTGCAGTTGAAGCGCTTTAATAAGTGAGCTTCTCTTTTTTCCTGTCGCTTTTGTCCCACTCGACGCGCAGCATGCCGCGGGCAAGGCCGGTGCGGCCATTGTCAACTTGCATGGGAATGCGAATGTTCTTGCCGGACAAGACGCATTCGACGCGGAAGCGGCCAGTACGATCCGCAGTGACGTATTTTCCCGCCACCTTGAATTTCGCGCCAGGCCTGACCCTGCCTTCCAGAGACAAAGCCATTTTTGACAAAGCAATGCCAGCCTTTGCAAAGCGCCTGCCCTCTGCGCCGCCAATGTCCGGGGATGACCCAAGCAGCATCACCTCATCGTCAGCTTGCATGGAAGCGGCGATTTTTGTCCGGGGCGAGGGGGAAACGTCCTTTTCAACAAGAGCGGGAATTTGCGACAGATTTTTGTTCAAGCCTTTTGCCGCGTCAAAAATCGATGCTGTCCGCCAGGCGAAGGATTCCCGCATGTCGGCGGGCGCATTCTGCACCAGATGCGAGATGTCCGGAACTGGCTCGTCATCTTCTTTGCGGGCTTCCGACGCCAGATTATCCAGATTTGAATTCTGCTGAACACGGGCGTCATGGGAATAGATGGGCACCGTTCCCGCCACGGCAAGACGCAGAAGGGAAGCGTAGTCAAAAGATCCCTGCCCTACAAAGTCAAAGGCCCGGGCAAAAATATTCCTCCGCGCCGTGGCCAGTGGATAGGCGACAGGTACGACGTTCAAGGCGTTGTCAGGGTCCAGGAGTGCAAGAAGGACTTTCCGGCCGGTAGTCTTTTTGGTTGATTGGGGTTGAACATGGCGAGTACTCGACGCCATGCGGCCGCGCTTCTGGTACTGACTCTCCAGCTCTTCCACGGACGGCATGGCCAGTCCGGGGAGCTTTCGCAAGACCCGCGGTCCCTCGCGCTGAAATTCGCGGTAAACCATGCGCAGCGTCAGCTCGGCGTGCTGATCGCGACGCGGCCAGTCGCCACATGAGAAAAACCAGTTCCATGCGGCTTCATCCGCTTTGAAAGCGTCGTTCGGGGAACCATCGTCAGGCATGTTGCACCTGACAAAACGCGATCCCGGGTCACCCGCATTTTCCCGCGGCAATGCGCAGGGGTTCATCCTGGCGATGCGCACAAACCTGCCGTCCGCGAAGACCAGGCCAAGTTCGACCCGGTAAAGCTTGTCGGCAGCCCAAAAATCAATGGTTTTTCCCGACTCAGCAAGATCGGCATCGATATCGAAAACCTGATTCCAGTGGTCGGCGTCGGCAGGCAAACCGGTAATATCATAGAAACGCAACACGCCTTTGGGGCGGTCGGCTTCGTGTATGCCGTCAATAGCGCCGGAAATAAGTGAGGCATCCCACCAGGCGCGCATCCGCCGTGGAGAAACGGGGACCAGCCCAGCCTTGGTTTTGGGTCGGGGCGAAGTGTTGATGGCGCCCAAAGCTTCACAAAGCCGTTCGCCTGCGAACTCGGGCGAGAACGGCTGATTCGCAAGATTCGATAATGTACGCAGGGTGTTGAGGCCCATGTCCTGCCTGTTCGAGACGAGCATGCCGTCCAGGAGCATCGGGTACAGTTCGCGAATATGCCGCTTGAGTTCGTCGGAAACGGGGGGTATAAGGGAAGAGTTCGCCTCCCCAGTCAGTGCACCCCGGTCCATTTTATCGACAAACTGTTTCAACACGGTCATTTCCTTACTTCTTAACTATACCCTTTACTTAATCTGTCAGGGCACATCGCCCCCTAGATACTACTTTCCGCGAACGCTGTTTTTCTTTCGGCGAATTTCCTCACAAAGGTAAAAAGTATACAAGCCCAGGACAATACCGCAAGAATTATTCCGGTTTATGATACGTCCACTCGAGGCGGCAGTCGGAACACTTCAGGGAGTTCAGCACATTATAGTAGCTGCTATAGCCACTGGAAGTGTCTGTTTTGGCCAAGGTCATGGCATCGTGCATATGGGCATGGTCATAACAAACGCCGCGCCCGCAGGCGGCGCACGTCCCTCGCGCCTCGTTGTCACAGAACCAGCATTTCATAGTTTTCCCCCGTGGTCACTTGTCCCCTCGTTCAATACAAACCAATTATAGAAATCCTATGTGGCAAAATCCACAAAAACTTGTTTTCGCGAGGTTTTCTCAGTGTTTTGATGAAAACCAAGAAAGGAAATCAATTTTCCTCGCAAGGCTTCGCCAGATAATAAGTAACCGACGCCGGAAACCGTCATTCCGGCGTCATGGTCAAATGCTTTATTGAAGGTAAGTTTAGCCTAAAACTTCTTTAGGAAGTCTTGCGGGCTCTTTCGCCACGGAGCTTGGAACTGCGGGTGCGGGGTTTGCGACGCTTGGGAGCATCGGTCTTCTTCGCATCAGCCTTCTTGGCGGCAGCCTTTTTGGCAGGCGCTTTCTTAGCCGGCTTTTTCTTCGCGGCCCAATCTTCGGCCTTGAGGCCCTGGGCTTTGAGGATAGTGGCGACTGTGGCGGACGGCTTGGCGCCGACCGAGAGCCAGTACTTGGCGCGCTCGATCAGGATCCTCACCGGTTCCTTGTCGGACTTCGGGTTGTAGAAGCCGAGATCCTCGACGGGGCGACCGTCGCGACGGGTACGGCTGTTATAGACGCCTATGTGGTAATAGGGCAGGTGAATACGACCTGCACGCGACAAACGGATGACTACTGACACTTACCTTCTCCTTTTCTTCTTCTTGTCCTTCTTTTTGGACTGCTGGGCTTTTGTGCCCTTTTTCTTCGAGCCGAATAGCGAACGCCCAGAGGCGATCGATTGCAAAGCGCCGGGGTTGAGCGCTTCAAGCGCCTGCTGCCCACCGCCGGAAAACAATCCAAGCCGCCCCATGCGACCAGTTATTTTACGCATATCCTGGAATTGCTTCAAGAGTTCTATGACATCCTTGACCTCGCGCCCGGCTCCCCTGGCGATACGGGAGCGGCGTTTGGCATCGATAATTTCCGGACTGGCGCGCTCCGCCTTGGTCATGGACTGGATGATGGATTCGATCCTGGAGAACTGGCTGTCGTCGATGTCCACGCCCTTGAGCTGCGAACCAAGCCCCGGGATCATGCCGAGAAGGTCCTTCAAGGATCCCATCTTGCGGATCGATGCGAGTTGGCCGAGGAAGTCGTCGAGGCTGAACTGGTTTTTGGCCAGTTTTTCCTGCAGCTTCTGCGCTTCCTTTTCGTCCATCACTTCCTGGGCGCGTTCGACAAGACTGACGACGTCGCCCATTCCGAGGATACGGGAAGCCATGCGGTCCGGGTGGAACTCTTCCAGCGCATCCATTTTTTCGCCGGTGGCTATGTACTTGATCGGGACACCGGTCGTTTCCCTGAGGGACAGCGCCGCGCCGCCGCGGGCGTCCGAGTCCATCTTGGTCATCACCGCGCCGGTGAGGGGAAGACGGCGCTTGAATTCTTCCGCCGTGTCCACGGCCGACTGGCCGATCATGGCGTCGCAGACGAAAAGGATTTCGCGCGGCATCGCCGCCTTGTTGATGGCGTCGAGTTCGTTCATCAGGTCGTCGTCGACATGGAGACGGCCTGCCGTATCGAGGATGATGACGTTGGCGTTGTGGAGTTTTGCCGCATTCAGGGAGTTGCGGCAGATGTCGACGGGGGAGGCTCCGGCCTGGGTGAAGACCGGAATGTCGAGCTGTCCGCCAATGACCTTCAACTGCTCTATGGCGGCTGGGCGCTGCACGTCGGCTGCGACCAGAAGGGGGGACTTGCCCTCGGCTTTCCAGCGTCTGGCGAGTTTGCCTGCGGTTGTTGTCTTACCAGAGCCCTGCAGGCCGCACAGCATGACCACGGTTGGCTGCGACGCGGCCCAGTCGATCGTGGCAGTTTCGCCGCCAAGGAGCTTCACCAATTCGTCATGGACGATCTTGATGAACAACTGGCCGGGGGATACCTCGGGGATGACTTCCATCCCGAGGGCAATTGTCTTGACCCGGTCGACAAACTCCGAGGCGACCCTGGTGTTGACGTCGGCCTCGAGAAGTGCGATCCTGACTTCGCGCATGGCCTCGGTGACGTTTTCTTCGGTCAGCTTGGACTTGCCGAGAACTGTGCGAAAAACTTTATTTAGGCTGTCTGTTATTGATTCAAACATTGATCAATCCGTTAAGGTGAATAACCCCGTACGATAAAAAAGGTGATCAAAGCGCGGGCGCTTCCGTGGTGCAAAAGAAAATCGTCTCCACATCCAACTGGTCAACTTCCTCTTCGGTGGCTATCTTGCCCGCATACTCGTCTTTGAGCCGCCGCACGGAGTTGTCCTTGATGAGGGAACGCCATTTGAGAGCCTTTCCTTCGCATTCGGCGATGACATAATAACCGAACTTGCCGTTTTCATCCGGCTGCTTCAGGCACAGGGCGGTCAAATCCTTGATGTCGGGGGCGCGCAGGGTCACCAGCACATGAACGCCCTCATTATCCTTTCGTGGAGCCATATTCCTGCCTCCTTTGAAAGATGTAAACCTTTCGTCATGCCGCATACAAAACGAATGCTTCCTCACGGAAGCCAAGTTTGGTCGCCAACACAGTAAAGAGTCTACTCCATACCGACAAAACAAACATGCAAATATACCGGTTCGCGCCTATATTGCCAAGGGTTTTTCCGAAATGTCTGTGCCAAAAAACCGTAACTTCGCTGTTTCAGACTTTCGTTCCCACCACAACCCTCTCAATGCCGGCGTAATCCTTGAGTATCGCGATCTCGTCAAGGCCGCCGTTACGAAGCAATTCCGCGACAAAAGGAGCCTGCCCGTCACCCACCTCGAGAAAAATCTTTCCTCCCCGCTTGAGGCGCTGACCCGCCCCGGCCGCCAGGTCGCGGTAACAATCCAGACCGTCGTCGCCGCCGTAAAGGGAGAGGGCCGGGTCATACTGCTTCACTTCAGGCCAGATTTCCTCGTCGCCTTCGACCAGGTACGGCGGGTTCGACGCAATGACATCGAACTCCTCGCCGTCGCGGCAAGCCTCATACCAGGCGCCCCGGCGAAGAGCCACCCTTTCGGCAAGGCCAAGCGCGCGGATATTTTCCTGTGCCGTCCTCAGGGCGTCTTCCGACAAGTCGGTCGCAATCACCCTGGCGACGGGCAGCTTCGCCGCCACCGACGCCGCGATACAGCCGCTGCCGGTGCCGAGATCGATGACTGTGATCCCTTCCCCCCCGGATTGCTGCGAAGAAATGGTATTTCGCGCTTCGCGCGCCGCACCCGCCTGCATTTTTTTCCATGCCCCGGCGCGGGCAGCTTCCCGCAGGGTCATTTCTTTTTGCGGTTCGGATTGTGTTGGCGGCTCATCGTCGAGATCGTCCGAATCCGCGTCTTCCGCGTATTTATCCAGCAGGGATTCGAGGGCCTGATCCATACCGGCCTCGCCCTCCGGCTCCGACTCTTCCGGTGCAGGTTCCTCTGGGAGCGCCATCTTTTGGGGTTGCAGGAATTCCAGAATCGCTTCGACCAAATGCTCTGTCTCAGGCCGTGGGGAAAGGACGGAAGGGGTTACGGAGAAGGCCAGTCCCATGAATTCGCGCTCGCCGAGGATTCGGCTTACCGGTTCCCGCGCGGCGCGACGGCGGACCATTTCGCGGTAATCGGCCAGTTGCCTTGGGGAAATCTCCGCTTCAAACCCGGCGTACAGTTCGATACGGCTTCGCACGCCGAGCGCCCGGCACAGCAGGATCTCGGCATCAAGCTTTGCCTCGGGAACACCCTTGGTGGCAAGGTATTGCGCCGTCACCTTGGCGAGTTCCAGGGGCTTCCAGGTTTTTTCTTCGGGCATCGCGGACCTCTGCGGTTACTAGACGCGTTAATTTTTCAAGTCCTGCTGCTTGGCGTATTCGACAAGCTCGGCTACCAGTTTGTCCAGTTTGCCCTCGATAATGTCAGCGAGAGGAAAGTTTTTGCTGAGGCGGTGGTCGGTGCAGCGGTCCTGGGGGAAATTATAGGTGCGGATGCGTTCGGAACGGTCGCCGGAACCGGTCTGGCCGCGGCGCTCGGCGGCGCGCTTCGCATCCTCTTCCGCCTGCTTGATTTCATAGATCCGGGAACGCAGCACCCGGAGAGCCTTTGCCTTGTTCTTGTGCTGGCTCTTCTCCTCTTGCATGAATACCATGACGCCTGTGGGAATGTGTGTCATGCGGACCGAGGACTGGGTCGTGTTCACGGACTGGCCGCCTGGGCCGCCGGAACATTGGATGTCGATCTTGAGGTCCTCGGGTTTGATTTCAACTTCATATTCTTCCGCTTCCGGCATGACGGCGACAGTGGCAGCGGAAGTATGCACCCGGCCCTGCGTCTCCGTTTCCGGAACGCGCTGTACGCGGTGGCCGCCACCTTCCATCTTCAGGTCGCGGTAGGCGTTTTCGCCTTCGACGGAGACTATGATTTCCTTGAAGCCGCCGCGCTCCGACTCGGACATGGACATGATGTCAAATTTCCAGCCATGGGCGTCGGCATAGTTGCGGTACATGCGGAAAAGGTCGCCGGCGAAAAGGGCGGCTTCTTCGCCGCCCGTACCGGCGCGGATTTCGAGAATGGCGTTGCGGTTGTTGTCGGCGCTTTGGCCAAGAAGCATTTCGACCAGGTCTTCCTCGAGGGTGGAGGTCTTGGTCTCCAGGTCGGGAATTTCCATTTCGGCAAGTTCCCTGAGTTCCTTGTCCTGGCTGGTGTCTTCGGCGATTTCTTTGTTGTCCGCAAGCTCTTTGGAAATCATGAGATAATTCTGGTATAGATCCATGGGCTTGGCGAGACTGCCGCGCTCGCGCATGATGTCGCCGATGGACGGGTCGGACCCGATGGCGGGATCCGCCAGTTTGGCGTCGAGTTCCTTGAAGCGGGCGAGGCGTTCATCCAGTTTTTCTTGTACTTTTTGGTCTAGCATGGGAAAGTACCTTAATTTTGCCCAAAGCGAACACGCGCCAGCTCGATTAGCCTCGAGCTGGCGCTGGCAATATACAACAACAAACGGTCCCCGAGGGAACCATTACTGCGTGTTATTCGGAAGCGGAGTCGGCCTGTTCTTCCCCTGCGGGCGCGGCTTTGCCTGCGCCTGCGCCGTCATCCTTCTTGGGGGTGCGGCGGGCGGCCTTGAGGCGCTTTTCTTCCTGAATGGCGGCCGACTGTACCTGCTTCTTCGACAGGGACTTCTTCGCCTTGATGATATCGGCGGTCGCGGTGCCTTCGGCGAGGTTGAAACGCTTCTGGAACTTTTCGATACGACCGGCGGTATCGACGAACTTCTGCTTACCGGTAAAGAACGGGTGGCATTCGTTGCACAGTGTCAGACGAATGTCCTGCTTGGTGGAACGGGTCTTGAACTCGTTGCCGCATGCGCAATGAATGGTCACTTCTTCGTACTTCGGGTGGATATCAGCTTTCATTTTCGTTTTCCTTCCTGTCGTCCGTCGGACGACGCCGCCCCGCTTGGAGCGGGTGCCGCCAGTATCTGTCGTTTATCTATTTTTCGCCTTCACAAATGCGAATTTTACCCACAAACCCCAAAGGGGGGAAAGTATAACTAATTCACTGTCAAAAAATCAAGGCAATACTTCTGCCAGCCGGCAAAAGTGAACCTACATCCTGCTGGACGTCCTGCCGGAGGTGCCTTTCTCCTCGGCGGAGGCCTTGGCCTTTTGCGCCACCTGCTGGGCGATATTGGACGGAACCGCTTCGTAGTGTGAGAGTTCCATCGTATAGCTGCCTTCGCCCTGGGTGATAGCCTTCAGGGTGGAACCGTAATCAGCGACTTCCGCAAGGGGAGCCTGGGCCTTGAGTACCTGCATCTCGCCAAGCTGGTCCGTGCCGGTGGGACGGCCGCGGCGACTGGAGATGTCGCCGGAAATGTCCCCGAAGTACTGGGCGGGGAAGGCGATTTCCATATTGACGATCGGTTCGAGGAGGACAGGCTTGGTATCGGCGACGATTTCCTTGAAGCCCATTTCGCCTGCGATCTGGAAGGCGATGTCCTTGGAGTCGACCGGGTGTTCCTTGCCGAAGAAGAGTTCGACGATCACGTCCACAATCGGGTAGCCGGCGATCGGGCCTTTGTCCAGCGCCTTCCTGACGCCCTTTTCCACAGACGGGATGAAGGGACCGGAAATCACGCCGCCGACGATGGCGTTGACGAATTCAAAACCTTTGCCGCGTTCGTTCGGCTTGATTCTGAGGTGGACTTCGCCGAACTGTCCTGCGCCGCCGGATTGCTTTTTGTGGCGATAGCTGCCTTCCGCCTCTTTGGTGACCGTTTCCAGGTACGGGATCTTCGGCGGCTTGGTGTCGAGCTCCATGGCGTAGCGGGACTTGAGCCTGGACTGCATGACGTCGAGGTGCACCTGGCCCATGCCGCGAATAACCTGTTCGCCGGTCTGTTCGCTGCGGGCAAATTCGAAAGTAGGATCTTCCTCGCAGAGGCGGTGAAGGTTTGCGCCCATTTTCTGTTCGTCGCCACGGTTTTTCGGCGCTATCGCGAGGCCGGTCATCGGGGTCGGGAACGGCAGGCGTTCGAGCCTGAGGTTCCCGGTCGAATAAAGGGTGTCCCCGATGTGGAGGTTGTCGATCTTCGCCACGCAGACGATATCCCCGGCGACCGCATCGGCGACGTCGTCGCGTTTTTCGCCCTGCGGGCGGGTAAGCTGCGGAATCTTTTCCGGCTTGCCGGTAGAGGAGATATTGGCCTGGGACTTGGATTCCAGCGTGCCGGAGAAGATACGGATAAAGCAGAGTTTGCCCACGTGCGGGTCGGATACGACCTTGAAGACCTGGGCGAGGAGGGGGCCGCCCTCTTTCGGGTCGAGGGTGGCGGTGTCTTCCGAACCGTCCTTGACCAGTTTGCGGCGGGAATCAAGGGGCGTCGGGGCGAAGTTGGCGACGAGGTCCAAAAGTTCCGCGACGCCGACATCCTTTTCGCCGGAGACGATGGCGACGGGGATCACAGCGCCGGACATGATCGCTTTCGGCAGCACGCCGTCTACTTCGTCCTTGGAGACTTCGCCGGATTCAAGATATTTTTCCATCAATGCGTCGTCGGCTTCGACCGCATTTTCGATAATCTGCTGTTTGAGGTCCGCCGCGTCGCCCTCGGGGCTGTCGACCATGACGGGGGTGACGCCCTTCAGGGACGGGCCCTCGCCGTCAGCGACCACGAAGGGAACGCACTTGGAACCAAAAGCCTTTTCCAGCGAGGCGAGGATTTCCTGGAGATTTACGTTTTCGGCATCGGCCTTGGTGACGGCGATGATTTTGCCGAGGCCATAGAGCTCGGCGAGATCCCAGGCCTTGCGGGTCATGAGTTCGACGCCTCGCTGGGCGTTGACGCAGATGACCGCGGTATCCGCGGCGGACATGCCGCTGATCATCCCGCCCAGGAAGTCGACCTGGCCGGAGGTGTCAATAACGTTTATTTCCTTGCCCGCGTGGGTGAGGTGCATGACGGAGGTGTTGAGGGAGTACTGGTACTCCTTCTCCTCTTTTTCGTAGTCGGAGACGGTTGTGCCGTCCGCCACCGAACCGAGGCGGCTGATGAGTTTGGCCTTGAAAAGCATCGCCTCCGCGAGTATGGTTTTTCCCGCGCCGGCGTGGCCGCACAGAACGATGTCCCGAATATCCGCGGATTTATGCTTCGCCATAGTGAAACCCCCGTAGTCAAAATATAAGGATAAAGACGCCGGCCAGCCGATTCCCGCGAACCGGACTCCACCGGATTAAAAATCATCATCACGTACTTACTAGACTAAGGCAAATAACAATGCGTGGGTTTAAAGCACTTCCATAACGTTCGTCAAACGACGGCACATAGAGCATGGGGAAATAAAAAACCTGCCGCACCAAAAGCGCGGCGGGTCTGTTCAGCCCTGGTTTTTTGGAGCAATCGCTAAAAGCCGCTCTTGGTTCACATCCTTCGTTATTTCGTCCGTGAACAAAAACACCCGGGTTTTAGAGGTTCTCTTTAGTTCAGAAGCCGTTCAGACAGGGATCGGAAAAAGGGGAAACAGCCACTTCACCGATCGCAGGCAGTGTTTAGGCACTGCCTTGGGTGCACATTATATGCAGACGAGTTTTTACGCGCAAGTATTTTTGAACATTTCCGGTTTTCGCTGAGAACCCCGAAAAAAACAGGACGCCCATGGGCGTCCTGCGACTATTTCATTCTCACAACCGGATGATTAACGCCTCAGGTTGTAGATATCCTTTTCAAAGGAAGTGAAGCTGTCGTTTTCCGGATACGGCACCAGGTCGCTCGCCCTGCGGGGCAGTCCAGAGTAGGACGCCATGCTGGAATAGCCCATACCGTAGGACGGCATCACCTGGTTGTAGTAGACCGGGGTGGCGGCGTAGACGGGTGACCGGGTGTACACGGGGGTCGAGGTCGGGTACACGGTGATCGGATTGGTCAGGGTGGATGATTGAATGGGCGCAACGGTGACGCCGGGGATCGCGGTGTTGGGATCGTTACGGTTATTGTATGCATCCCTTTCCAGCGGGGTGAAGCTGTCGTTGTCGACGTACGGGCAGGGATCGCTGGCGCGGCGATCTTCAGCAAAAGCGTTGCTGGCGACTATAGCCAGAATGGCCATAATCAAACCGAAAGATTTTAAACGCATAAGGTAGATAGTGCTCATTTTCAGTACTCCTCGTTAGGTTTATCCCCATCGTCTGCATTCTGTAATGAGTTTTCAGGCCTGGTGGTTCTTGTGCAAACCTTCTAGACGTCAACGGGGGCGAAGCGGAAGTTTGCTTCCTTTGGTCATCAGGACTGCGAACAGTAGCAGTTATCCTCACTAAATTCCACAAAAACACCATTCGCACATTATAGTGATTGTCATGTGGTAGCGATTGGCGTCAATTAAGTTATTAACGCGATTCATGTTTCAATCCGAGTCGGTTGACGACATATGCAAATATCGACTAACCATCTATTATTATTGATGTTATACTCACATCGAATATGACCTGCGTATAAAGTAACCTTATCCATGGTCGTTTATATTCCTTCTGAAATAATCTTTTTCTTTTTCGCTTTTCACTCCTGCCAATCCTCACACATACTACATTATAATCCAATCCCACCATACGACCAAAGTGGATTTATAGACCCAAAAAAAGAGCCCCTCCGAACGGAGAGGCTCTTGGATCATTCGCGTTACAGATGGGGAAGGAATCAGTCCCATACTCCAGTTTTGCCCCGTCCCGATGCGGCTCCGGACGACATTTTCCGCGTCGTGGAAGCGATGTTGGCGGGCTCCACATAGACATAGCGGCCTTTCCTGACTTCGGCGTTCAGGGCGAGCATGCGCCTCTGCCAGTCGGCTTCCCACTCTTCGAGTGTCTGCCCCTGGTCGCGGAGAAGTTTTTCCACTTCTTCCAGCGCAGCCTGGGTCAGCTTCCTGTTCCATTGGCGGTCGAAATCGCGGGGCGAATTCGCGCCCTGGGCGCAATACTGGACGAGGGACGGAACATCCAGGCCCCATGCCACGCGGCAGGCCCTGAGGAACCGGCCGGTCAAAGGCACCGGCCAGCGCATATAGGGATATGGCTGGTACGGATCTGTCGCGGCGCGGATCGCCTCGGCGACGGCCTGCGGCCCGGCGCGCTCCAGTTCCTTTTGTTCACGGATGAAAATAGCGTTCCCGGTCGCCATGCGGAGGTCGAAAACAATGCCCCACATCGCGGCATACTCGTTTGAGGTGAGTTGGTCCCCCATCACCATGTTCATGATGGAACGCACGGACGGGCAGCGGCCGGATTCGATAAGCTGGCAAAGCTGTTTCAACCGGTCGCGGTTTACCGCGCCGATATTGTCTATCGATATGGCGATGCCGTTGTGGTCGGTTTGTAAGGTGCCCGTCTCCATGTTCATCGCCATGCCTTCATTCAGCCACAGCGGGACAGTCGTCAGCTTGCGACGCGAGTAGCCGGGAACCATCTGGAACACCTCCGGCGGCGTCGGCAAGTGGATGGCGCGATGGCAATATTGGTGGAAGCCCTCGTGCATCATGGTGGATTTGGGATCGAGCCTGGCGATAAATTTGTAGTAAAGATGGACTTCGCCGTCGACATTGCAAAAACCGGTGGTCATGCCGGGCGGAAAATCATAGAGCGCCGCCTGCCGGTCGTATTCGGAACGGGACAGGTGCAGCCAGATAGGCATTACGCTGCCGGGCGGAAGCGGTATCTCCTCGAGGGCGGCATAGACGTCAAACATTTTCTCCATCAGGAGAGCGCCTTCGCGGGCGATTTCCTGGTGTTTCTCATTAAGCTTGTAGCCGACCACCTGAACGCGGTAGTGCTCGGATTGGTACTCGGCCGTCTCCAGCGTCCCTGGCGCGTTACCGGGGGAATCGCCGTTTGGACAGCCGCTGCATGCCAAAAGAATGAGCGCGGCCAAAAGCAGTCTGTATTTACCCCAAAGCTTCATGCTTGTCCCCACAATGCCCGAAAAATAACGAATCCCGCGAGAATTCTCTCGTTACATTTTCAGGTAAACGTATATTTCATTCAAAAAAAATATCGGCGAGGGGTTTAAAAAAGCATCGACTTGTCGATACCCAATGCGGAGAGGTCAACGCCGCCGGCCATGTTTTCGTACAGCTCGGAACGGAATTTCAGGGATTTCTGCCTGGCGTCCGCTACGGCGGCGACAACGAGGTCGGATAAGAGTTCCATGTCGTCGGGATTGACGACCGACTTGTCGAACTTCACTTCAAGAACTTCGCCAAGGCCGTTCATCTTCACCGTCACCAGACCGGCGCCGGCTTGGCCTTCGGCGGTTTTCTTGCCAAGTTCAGCCTGCGCCTCCTTGGCCTTTTCCATCATCTGCTTGGCGTTTTTCATTATATCCATCAAATTGCCGAGACCGTTCATTCATCTTCTCCTGAAAACACTTCTCCATCGATGACATCCACGCTGTCGATGGTAGCCATATCGCCGCCATTATCAATACCATCAACGTCATCGCCGGCATTGCCGATGGAGGAAATGACCGGTTGACAATCGACGACCACGCCGTCGAACATATCGCGTATGGTGTCCACCGCGGGATTGCGGATGAGGCGCACCTTGAGACTGTCCTGCTCCGCTTCGCTGGTGCTGTCGATGTTCCGCACGGACGTCACCACAAACTCGAACATCACGGGCCTGGCCAATACCTCAGCCGCCGCTTCCCTGAGGCATTTCATGCGGCGCTCGTCTTCCCAGGTCTCGATGGCGATGGGGGGGCCGGACAGGACAACCACATCCTCCTTGACGCCGCTGACCGAAATCCTGGCCATATAGCGTGTGTAGGCGGGGTTGACCTCCCGAAGTTTCTCCACCACCTTGCCCCAGACCGCCCTGACGTCATCAACCTTCAAGGGGATGACGCAATTTTCCAGGCAATTGTCCGACGTGGTCGTTTCCGAGGAAGTCTCGGTAAAGTCGGCCTCGCACGCCGCGACCGCACTCACGCCGTTGTCCGGAGGAAAAACCTGTGTATTGACAACCCGTTCCGGTTCTTCGTCCGGCAGGTCGGGTTCGAAAGGAAGGTCCTGGTCTTCCATAACCGGAGGGGGGGCTTCCGCCGGTCTTTCAGGCTTGCTTTCCGGATGCGGTGGCGCTTCGGCTACCTTTGCGACCGGAGCGGCGTCGGGTTCGGGAGCTGGTTCCCTTACCTGAAAGCGGCCGCTTTCAGCTCTGGGAATGATACGGGTCGCATTTTCCGGAGGCGCGCTCGGGGCTTGGGCGGGGGGCAGAGCGGGAAGGTCGTTTATTTTTCTTAAAATCTCGGAGACGGGGGTGACGCCGCCCAGGCCGGACAGCCTGGCGACAGCCATTTCCAGCGCTACCAGCGGGTTTGTCAGCGCGCGGCTCCTGACTTTGGTCCTCGCCTGCACCAACACGTCCAGATAAAGAAGCGCCGATTCGAGGCTGGTCGCGGGGCCAAGCCTTTTCAACACTTCCCTCGCGGGGCCATAGGCTGTCGCACCGTCCACCGAACCGGTGGCGGCAAACAGCATCAGGTCGCGGCCAAACCCGACAAGCTGGTCGAGGAAATCGCCGACGCTCGTTCCCCTGGAAGCTATTTCATCCACAATCGCCAACGCCGCCCGCACGTCCTGCCTGTTGACCGCCTCAAACACGCCGGCGACATTTTCGGCGGCGGCAACGCCGCGTACCGATTCGACGTCCTGCCTGGTCACTTCCCCATCGGCAAAGGAAAGAAGCTGGTCCAGGAGGACGAGACCGTCCCGCACCGAGCCGCCCGAAAAGGACGCGACCGCATCCAATGCGTCGTCCGTGATGGCGGCGTTTTCCTCCCCCGACAATTTCCGAAAAAAGGCGGACAACTTCGGCGCAGGCACCAGGCGGAAATCGAAACGCTGGCAGCGGGACAAAATGGTGTCCGGGACTTTGTGAGGATCGGTGGTCGCGAGGATGAACTTTACGTGGCGGGGTGGTTCTTCCAATGTTTTCAGGAGGGCGTTAAACGCGCCGTCCGAAAGCATGTGCACTTCGTCGATGATGTATATCTTGAATTTGGCCCGGGTCGGCACGTAGCCGGCTTGTTCCCTGAGCTGGCGGATTTGCTCGATGCCGTTATTGGACGCGCCGTCGATTTCCATGACGTCCGCGTCGCGCCCCGCGGCGATATCGATGCATATCGGGCATTGGCAGCAAGGGTCGGGAGTCGGCCCGTTGACGCAGTCCAGGGCTTTTGCAAGGATGCGGGCCATGGTGGTCTTGCCGCAGCCGTGGCCGCCGGTGAACATATAGGCATGGGCGACGCGATCCCTGACAATGGCGTTTTTCAAAGTTGCGGCTATATGTTCCTGGCCAATGAGTTCGTCAAACCTGCCAGGCCGATAGCGTCTTGCCATTACCTCATACATCGCGGGATCCCGTAATAAGATACGGCCGCCCGAGTCCGACCAGGCTGGCCTGCACAGAGCCGGATCCGCTTAGGGCTGCTCGGTTCCCCGCCTGACCCGGTTCACGCTCCAGCCCTTGCAGGGGCCCGGCCGGACTCGGACGGCCGTTATATGATTTATGCAAAAAGTATTCGCCGAACTGGTCGGCGAGAGGGTGATTATAGCCGTAAGATATCTGTCTTGTCAAGTATATCATCAGTCCAAACTTGTAAATAAAAAATAAAATCATAAAATCGTGACAAAGGCGGCAATGTACGCATATTCTTATTTACCTGTAAAAGGAGCAACCCGACCATGACCAGCGATCTCGCTTTTTTCATGAACAGCAACGACCTTTCGTTTTATTTTTGCAAGCGCCTGACCACCCTGAAAACCGTCGCCAAGACGAACCGTAGCGACGACGGCGTCACCACTGTCACCGCAAAGGGCGTGAAATTCCGCTTCATCACCGGCGACGACGGTCTTGTCGCCATGATTGCCATCCTCCTGCCGATCCCGGAGGATAAGTCGAGCGGTATCCGCAAGGAACTTCTCCAGGCCAACTGCAATCTCCCCCTCATGAACGGCGCGGCATTCGCGGAAGAGGAAGGACAGGTGGTATTTATGGAAATGGCCAGCTTCGAGGAACCGCTGGATGAAACGGTCTTCTCAGACGCTGCCGAGGAATTCTTCAAACAGGCTGTGGAATGGAAAAACCGGCTGACCAATATCTTCGAAGGCGGCGAACCCTTCGACAAAATAAGCATGATTGCCGAAGACGGATCGGAAATGGCGTAGGACTTTCAACTCCAACCGTAAATCTTCCGGTAGCCCAAAAATAGTTGCACAAAAGGATTGTACCTCTCTAAAGATAGTTTATAATGCATAGAGAGGATAGACTTTCATGGAGGATTAGATATGTCTGTCAATGCATTGAACACCGCCTTGAGCGGAATACAGACCAATCAATTCAGAGTCGACACGGCGGCGAACAACATCGCCAACGTCAACACAGATGGATTTCGTGCCACAACGGTGCAGACCGCCGACCGTGCCTACATAAACGATATCGGAACCGGAACCCAGGTGACAGGCACCTATGCCCCGCCCACTCCCGGACCGATGACCGTCAACCCCCAGGCGGGGGCACAGCAGAACCAAGCCTACGATCCCGCCAATCCCGGGCCCGGCGGCCCGGCCGGGGCGGCGCAGGCGACGCAGGCCATGGGCGCCGTCCAACAGCAGGACCTTGTCGAACTGTCCAACACCGACATGGTCAGGGAAATGACCAACATGCAGGCGGCCAGCACCGCGTATTCCGCCAATGTCGCCGTCGCCCGGACGGTAAATGAAATGAACCAGACCCTGATCGATCTGAATGCCTGATAATGATGGGTATGACCACGTCTTGACCTTGATCCCAACCCTTCCTTGTGAAAAGGAAGGGTTGTTTTTGTAAAGCGCAATGTACGTTCTCAAGGGGAAAACAGCCATGGCGGATGAAGAAAAAAAGAAATACTTCGTTCTCGACACCAACGTCCTTTTGCACAATCGCAGCGCTCTGGAAACATTCAAAAACAACTATGTCGTCATTCCCATGACAGTCATCGAGGAGCTCGACCGGTTCAAAACCCATGCCGACGAGCTCGGCAGGAACGCCCGCGCCTCGATCCGCTACATAGACGGGCTGAGGGAGGAGGAGGAAGCCCACGCGATGAACGAGGGCCGCGCCGCGGCAAACCTCGTCGACGGGATCGAAAACTCCAACGGCGGCAAACTGATAGTCATTAACGAACTGGAGCTCCGCGGGACCCGCGTACTCGACAGCCATGTGCCGGACAACCGCATCCTCCAGGCGGCTTTCTCCCTCAAGGAACAGGGCAATACCGTCATCCTTATCTCCAAGGACCTCAACCTCAGGATCAAGGCGTCCGTGCTCGGCATCGAAGCGCAGGACTGGATGACCGACAAGGTCGACGCGGACGAACTCTACACCGGCTTTACGGAACTCACCGTCAGCAGCAAGCGGATCAACGATTTTTATAAATCCGGTTCGATAGCCATTGACGAAATCAGCCTCTACCCGAATGAGTTCCTCATCCTTACGGCGGCGGAAAATCCCAGCCAAAGCGCCATCGGCCGCGCCGGCGGTCCAAACAGCGCAGTCCTTACCGGCCGCACCAACGAAAAGGTATTTGGCATTTCCGGCCGCAGCGCGGAGCAGCGCATCGCGTTGCAGCTCCTCCTGGACCAGGAGGTGAAGATGGTGACCCTCATCGGCACCGCCGGGACTGGCAAAACCCTCCTCGCCCTTGCGGCGGGGCTTGAAATGATCGTCCATGACGACTCGAAATTCAAGGAAGGGAAAAGCACGACGTACAATTATGAAAAGATGCTGGTCACCCGTCCCATCATCCCCATGGGCAAGGACATCGGCTTCCTCCCCGGCACCAAGGACAAGAAGATGGCCCAATGGATGCAGCCGATTTTCGACAACCTCTCCTTCCTCATCCAGACACGCAACAGCAAGGGGAAGCATCTTCTCGGCAAGGAGGTTGAACGCGAGGTGCAGAAACTTTTCGAAGACGACATGGTGGAACTCGAGGCGCTCACGTATATCCGAGGACGCTCCATCGCCAAACAGTACATTATCGTCGACGAGGCGCAGAACCTCACTCCGCACGAAGTGAAAACCATCATCAGCCGCGCCGGGGAAGGAACCAAGATCGTCCTGACCGGCGACCCCGACCAGATCGACAATCCCTATCTCGACGCCTCGTCGAACGGCCTGGTCTATGCGGTCGAACGCATGAAAAAGCTCAAGCTGTTCGGACACGTCACCCTTCGTCGCGCGGAACGTTCCGACCTGGCGGCGGCGGCGGCGAGAGAACTGTAGGCATCGATCGTGAAAAGTTGGTGTGTTTAAAAGAGTCGCAATGGCGAGGCGCTTGTCCTGGTTTGCTTGCCTTACCCTAGCTCTTTCCCACTTTGGGGAGCAAGGGGACTGTGCGTGAAATCGCGATTGTAACGTGCCATTTTGAAAGAAGATTCCGTGTTTTGCTCGTAGCGGAGGCAAGGCGGCCTGGATCCACTACGGGAAAAGCATACACTTTTTTCAAAAAAAATAGTCGTGTACAGTGATAGCAAGTATTGGGGTGAGGGAAGCAAATAAAATAAAAAGCAACGTTCCATCTATGATTGCCTTCTATTGCTGCTGCGTCGGGGCCGAGCCGTCGAGCGTGATGCCAAGCTTTTTCAGCCGTTCGTCGACTTCTTTTTGAATGACAGCGAAGCGTTCCGGCGTCGGGTTGCCTTCCGTCACCTCCCTGATCAGTTCGCGGACCTCCTGCAGTTCGCGCATAACCTCTTCTTCGGTTGGCATCAGCGTATATCCTCCAAAGGCAGTACGATCTTGGTCAGCAATTGTTCTTCCGGATATTCCTGCCCGTTGAAATACTGTTCATAACTGCTGTCGGGAACGGCGTAGCCCTGTTGTCCCACCCACTGCCGCATCTCCTCGTAGACCGGCGTGATGGGGTCGTACGGGCCAAGGTACATACAAAAAGCGATTTTTCGCACAGGCAGCACTTCCGCGACAATCTCGTCCTTTCCCGGAAGCGGCTTCAACAACGGAAAACAGACGCTGACGATAAAGCGCTCCGGCCCGATTTCCTTAAAGGACACATACGGCACATCGACCAACTCGGCGTTGTTTTCCTTCTGGTAAGCGCCAAGGGTCTGAAAACCCTGGCCGATGAAGGTAGGGAACTCGCCGATGGATGCGGTCCGGTCTATCTTGAGGACCGGCTGCTCGGGTTGGGCCAATATGGCGAAATCGCTTATGCGCGGCATGGAACCCTTTCTATAGCATTTTAAGCGAATAAGCCTTGCTTGACAGCCGGTTACGGCGGCGCTTAAAAGGCTAGAGTAAAAACAATGCATCTTTGCCAAGACCTAAAGCATTTTCAAAAAACCTGTGAACGACTTACTTTTAAGCGTTGAAGCGAGCGTTGTGGCTTTTTGCCGTGGTTCGGCAAAATGTCACGCAGGCAACCGGAGGCGATTTAAAAGTTAGGTGCTCAGGATATTTCTTAAGATGCTTTAAAATTGATGATTGACAATTATCAATTGGAGTTCAACTCCCGCCCCACAGCCTGACCGGCTTGGATGCGGGATAGTAAAGGGCCAGAATGTCGAGGAAATTGTATTTCAGCCGGTCGGCGGCATAAGCTGCGCCATGCTGGCACATGCCGACTCCGTGCCCCCAGCCGAAGCCGGTGAAGCTGATCCTCGGTTCCCCGCCGCCTTCTATCCGCATATAGGTGCTGGCGATGTTCTTCCTGTCCGCACCCATGGCCAGGCGGAACTCGTTCGCCGGGATGCGCATGGTGGTGCCGCTGCCGCCCGCCAGGGTGATCTCTATGGTCACCACCCTGTCAAGCTTTTTGCCCATCGGATTGCCTTCGCTGTCCAGCGCCTGTATCATGCGTATCGTCCCGCCCCGCTTGAACAACCCGGCTTTTTGTAAACGGTCCGTGATGTCCTGCCGCGTATAGGTGACGGTCCATGAGGTCGGATTGTTGCGCCGGTCGGCACAGCGCGGGCAGCGCACTCCGGAGAGGGCGAGAAGCGGCGTTTTTGTAAACACCCAGCGGGCGTCCGCCGTGAAGCCGCCGCATTCGGAATGGAAAAACGTCTTGATCAGCGCGTTTTTCTCGGTAATGACAATGCCCCGCGTGGAATCGACCGCGCTCCTGACCGGCGGTTCCACCGCCAGGGTGGGCCGCCAGACCTGCGACCGCGTCGTGGCGTGGACGTCGTATTCCTCGTTCCGCCTGCTGCGGATTTCAAAATAGGCGAAGGTGCGGCTGGCGACGGCCTGCGCGCGGAGCGCTTCCAAAGGCCAACTTGTCGGCACTTCGCCGGCGACGACGCCGTAAAGATATTCTTCGAGCGGCAGCCGGGCAAGTATGCGCACTTTCGGCAGGCGCTTGCCGCCCTGGTTGACGTGGGTGCCGTATACTTCGATTTCATGAAGCAGGCTGATGGAGACATCCTGTTTGCCGTTATTCCAGGAGAGGCGGATAGGCTGGTTCTTTTCCAGCGGCTTGATTTTCGCCCTGACGTAGAGGTCCGCGCCAAGCTTGATGCCGTTTCCCGTCGGAGTGATGGGGACGGAGACGGACTGTTTGAAATTGCCGGTTTTCTTTTGCATCTGCATGGTCATCGCTTCGATGCCGATGCGGCCGTTTATCGTCAGGGTGGCGATGTCGACCGCATCCGCCACCAACACGCGGATTTCCGGCTCGCCGCCGCGACCGGCGGGACTGGCCGCCATGAGTTCGTTCGTGTGGACGGCGATCGCCAAATCAGGCGCGTCATCAAAAGCGATATAAAAAAAGCCCCCGGCAAGCAGGACCAGGAACACCAATTTCACAAACCAACGCAGCATCAATAATCCTCGCTTATATTATCGCCCGGGAAGTACAGATGTTTTTGTGTGTCCCGGTACCGTTCTTCCTCGGAAAAGATGCAGCCGCAATATTGTTGCTTGTAAATTCCCCGCATGATTTTCTGATCCGCTTCCGCCGCGGAAAAATCATGACGCACAAATTCAATGTCATGCCCGCCCGCCGATTCCTTGCCCGCAGCCTCGATCAGGTCGTGATCCTGGTGCGTACTGGAGAACAGGGTGGTCGTAAACGCCGTTAGCCCCTGGGAAGCGGCGCGTCCCGCCACCCAGCGGAAGCGGAGCAAATAACACTTGTAGCAGCGATCCCGTCGCTTCTTCGGCAGGCCGCCGCCGGCAAACATCCATTCCAGATAGGGATGTAACCCATATTCACCATCAATTTCCGCCGAAAGGGAATCCCTTTCAAGATAAATCCTCAATGCTTTGAGCCGTCGGCGGAACTCCAATAATGGATGGATGTTAGGATTAAAAAAAAAGACCTTGGCCAGACGGGGGATTGTACCGGACGACTGCGACTCCGCTGACCGCGCCTTGGCGAGACATGGCGCGCAACATACATGCAAACCGACTCCCCCCGGAGCGGATTCATCGCCAATATTTCCCATGTATCACATTTCCCCAAAGGAAGTTAAGTGTCCGATTGAGATTGGTTTTCTATTTTCGCTTTTACCCATCCTTTGTTCAAGGGAAAAATGAAAAAGAAAGGAAAAACCAGAGGCATGAATAAGTGACAAGCGAAAACCACAGAGGACACGGAGAACCACATTTTATTCAGTTCTCTATGATCTCCGTATCCCCTGTGGTCCACAAAGACGCAAAACGTTTTTCGCCGACGGTTTGGCGAATTATCACGCAAGCGACCGGAAGCGACTAAAAGTCAGGTGGTCAGGATATTATTTAAAATGCTCTAGAAATCGTACTTGTCCATGTTCGCCAGCGTGAACTCCACCCGTTCCGGCAGCAGGACAACGCCGGAGTCTTCGGCGGTATAGGCGTCGGGATCGAGGATCGAGTTGGGGTACACCGTAACTGTCCCAATACCCGGTACGTCTATGTCGGGATGGTCGGCAAGAATTTCTTCCCCGACTTGCAGCGCCTTTTTCGGGTCCTGGTCACTGTAATAGTTTTCTGGTTTAACGTTTGTCCAGTTCGGATATGCTCCCTTGATGTATGTCTCGCCGGCGTCGCGCCAGGAGTTTTGGTCCGCCACATTGGCGCGCGAATAATGCCAGACATACCGGACCTTGTCTTTGTCGGGGTTGATGCCGCGGCTGGTGAGAGACTTCACCGCCATGTCCACAAGCATTTTGCCCAGGACGTCCGGGGTGCCTTGCGAGACCATGAGCGTCCGGGCATCCCCGGACACGTCGGAGTCCCAGGTCGTCACCTTGACGCCGGCAGCCATGGCCGCCTTGAGGTCGTCGTCAAGCGCTGTCGCGTCGAGAGAGGAGATGCAGATCGCACTGACTTGGCGTTTGATCGAGTTACTTATGATCGCGCGCTGGCGGTCCACAGACGCCTCCGGGCTGCCGGTGTACTCGACACTGAACCCGATGCGCTCGGCAAAGCGTTGCGCCCCCTCATTGGCCGATTCGAAAAATGCATTGCCCGTTACTTTGGGGATAAAAACAACCGTGATTTCGCCCGCTGTCGCAATTCGTTGGCTCGATTGTACGATCCAGTTTTCGGAACGAACCACATATACCCTATGGGTTCTCGATACGCCTGGCGTATCCCGCCAGAGGAACGGCCGGAATTTTGCTAAAGGAATGCCAAATGTCGTTGCGTGCACAAATTGCCATACTGGTGTCCACTGCCGTAGTAGTGGCTTATGGCCTGATGTTCATCATAAACCTTGTAAGCGACCGGACACAGACGCTGGAGAAAAACGATACCCGCCTCAAGCTGCTCGCGCTGTACATGGCCGACCAGCTTGGCAGCCGTTTCAACAATGTCTCTAACCAGGCGAATCAGCTTGCGGCGCGCATCGATGAAAAAACCCCGTCTTACAGCAAAGAAATTTATGATTTGATGGAGCAGTATTACCTGACCAACCTGGACATCTACGGCGGTGCGGTGGCCTTTGACGAGTTCATGTTCAGCGACCGGCAACGCCATTATTGCCTGTATTTGGCGCGCGAGCCGGATACCCAGGCATTCAGGCGCGGCAGACTGCCGGCGGATTACGATTACCTCGATCCGGCCGGACCCAAAAGTTCGTGGTTCACCAACCCCAAAGCGACTGGAAAGCCTTATTGGACCCGCCCTTATTACGATGACGGCGGCGGCGACGCCTGGATGCTCACCTACGCCACGCCCTTTCTTAAGGGGAATGTCTTCGCCGGCACGGTCAATGTGGACGTCGCAATCGGCACGCCGGTTTCCTGGATGATGGAAATTATAGATAAAACCCCGGCTGAAGTAAAAGAGAAAGCCTACTGCTTCCTTACGGACGAAGAGGGTTTTTTGATCAGCCATCCCGACACCGAAGCAGTCAAGGAACGGAAAAAAGTCACCGACATACTTCTGCGCGCGGAGATGGTCCGCGGACCGTCCGCCGACTCCGCATCCGAGATAGTCATCTATCGGGCCACCAATACGGCCGAGGCAAGCGCGAAGGGATGGCAGCGGGTTACCCGCGCCCCCGTCGGAGACACCGGCTGGTTCCTCTACGCAGTGGATGCGGAGGACAACGCCCTCGCCGATTTCAATTCCCGCGTCTACCGCTCCTTCGCCTGGATGTTCATCGTTTTGGGCCTGTTTTTCGTGGTGCTGCGGCTTTTCGCCAACCGCCTGACAAAACCGCTGATCGACGCAACCGGCTTCGCCACCGACCTCAGGGACGGGCACCTGGAAAAACGCATGCAGGCGCCGAAACAACTGGAGTGCGGCCGCCTGGTGACGGCGCTGAACGACATGGCCGAGACGCTGGAGCGGCGGACCATGGAAAACGAGCATGCGGTCACCATGCGCGAAAACATCTTCCGTCGCGTCACCTTCGCCGCCGAGGAATTGAACCGCATCGCCCAGCATATCCACGAACAGAGCGCCGACGGCGTCCGCGACGCCAATAACCAGCAAAACGACTTCCACCATTTCACCAAGATGCTGACGCGCTTCAAGGAACAGACTTCGCAAGTATCCGAAGTGTCGTCCCAGGCGGACGATTTGCTGCAGGAAGCGCGGGAACGCGCCGAGCACGACGACAAGGAGATGACCGACCTCGCCGCCTCTACCGCCGACGTGTCCCGCATCCTCAAGGCGATCAACGGCATTGCCTTCCAGACCAACCTCCTCGCCCTCAACGCGGCCATCGAGGCGGCTCGGGCCGGCCGCTACGGCAAGGGCTTTGGCGTAGTCGCGGAGGAAGTGCGGCAGCTCGCCAACAGGAGCGCGCCATGCTCACCATGCCCCAGGACGACGCCGGCGATAGCCAACCGGCCCTGCCTGAAAACGAACGACAACGGAGATTGCTTCGCTAGAAAACATGCGGTATAATCGCCGCCGGGGTATTTTATCTTCGCGTACTGGAAAACCATGACTGACAACACAGATTCTGGGCGGCTCAACCTGGCTTCCCGCCCGGGCCAGGCTCCCTTGCCCGAACCGATCATCCCGCCGGCGCAGCCGCTGGTGACCCTCGGGCAACTGGGCCAGTTGCGCACCGCCCTCACGGACGGCACGGACGACCCGATACTTATCGCCATCCACGACTACCCGGACCCGGACGCACTGGCAAGCGCCCTTGCCCTGCAAACGCTCGGCCGCTCCTGGGGCGTGGACTCGACTATCGTCTACGGCGGCGGCATCGGCAGGCCGGAAAACGCCGCCATGGTCAAGCTCCTCGGCATAGAAATCGTCTCTTTCGGGAAAATCAGCGACCTGTCGAAATACAAGGGCGCGATGTTCACGGACACCCAGCCTGTGGCGAAAAACCAGTCCCTACCGTCCAGCGTTCCCGTGCTCGCGGTCATCGACCACCACAGCCTCGGAGACGACACGGTCCGAGTCTACACGACGGTCAAGGAAAAGCACCATGAGACATCGGTGAACAGTTTTCACGACGTCAGGCTCGACGTAGGTTCCAGCTCCACCCTGGCGCTTGGCTATTTGATGGCGGCGGGGATGGTGCCTGACGCACGCCTGGCAACGGCGCTGTTCACCGGCATAAAAACCGACACCGACAACCTGCTCAGGGATGCGAAGCTCGCGGACATCCAGGCCTACACCAACCTCATCCCCCTCGCCGACATGCAGATGGTCGCCGGGATTTCCCGGCCGCCCCTCGGCAGGGATTATTTCCGGCTTCTCGACCGGGCGATGCGGCAGACTTCGGTTTACAACAATTGCCTTATCGCCGACTGCGGCGAGATAACCGCCCCGGACGCCATTTCCGTCATTTCCGACCTGCTGGTGAAGAACGAAGGCACTCTTTACGCCCTCGCCCACGGCAGCAAGGGGAACAGGCACTATTTTTCCCTTCGCGTCAAGCCGCCCGAGAACGACGCCACCCGCGTCATGCTGCAAACGGTCGGCAGGGACGGCAAGGGCGGCGGACACAACCTGTCCGCCGGCGGCTTCGTCGATTCGTCGGAGCAAAACAAACAAACCATACTTGAAGAATGCCGCAGCCGCTTCCTGCTCGCGGTCGGCGCGTTTCCCAAGGGATCGCCACTTATATGACCGATACGCTGTTAGATGACCTTACGCCAGCCCAGAAAACGGCTGTACTGCACGTTCATGGCCCGATGCTTGTCGTCGCGGGAGCGGGATCCGGAAAAACCCGCGTCGTCACGCGCCGCATCGCCAATCTTGTCAGGAACGGCGTAAAGCCCTGGCGCATCCTCGCCCTCACCTTCACCAACAAGGCGGCGAAGGAAATGCGCTCCAGGGTCGAACAGCTCGTCGGCGTCGCACCGCAGTGGATGGGCACATTCCACTCCGTGTGCTCGCGTTTTTTGCGGATGGACATGCATCTCCTGGATTCAGGGCGGGACAACCGCTTCACCATCATGGATACGGCCGACCAGGAAAGCATCGTCAAACAGATACTCAAGCAGTGCAACTTCACGGACAAGTCGAACAAGCCGTCCGCGATTCTCGCCGCCATCTCCAATGCCAAGTCCAGCATGGTCGGCCCCGAGGACTTCACCCCCACCTCCTGGAAGGACGAGATCATAGCCAGCGTCTACACCGGCTACGAAGCCGCCCTGCGGGAAAACAACGCGGTGGATTTCGACGACCTCCTGGTGCTGGCGGTAAAGCTGCTGGACAGGTCGCCGGAAGTTGTCGAACGCTACCGTTCGCGCTTTCCCTTCATACTGGTGGATGAATATCAGGACACGAACCATGTCCAATACCAGCTTCTGAGGAAATTGGCGGGCGAAAACGCCAACCTCCATGCGACGGGCGACCCGGACCAGTCGATCTATTCCTGGCGCGGCGCGGACTACAGGAACATCATGGATTTCCAGAAGGATTATCCCGGCGCGGCGCTGGTCCGGCTGGAACAGAATTACCGCTCGACCGGTAACATCCTGCAGGCGGCGAACCAGCTGATCCACCACAATCCCCACCGCATCGAGAAAGACCTTTTCACCGAAAACCCGGAGGGCGACAAGCTCCTTTACGCCGCCCTGCAGTCGGACGCGATGGAAGCTGCGTGGATAGCGGAGGAAATAAGCAAGCTCAAGCGGGACGGCCAGCCGTACCACGACATGGCGATCTTTTACCGCACCAACGCGCAATCGCGGCCCATCGAAGAATCGTTCATGCGGGCGGGGATACCTTACCAACTCATCGGCGGCATCCGCTTTTACGAACGCCGCGAAGTCAAGGACCTCCTGGCGCACCTGAAGATCCGCGTCAACCCGAGGGATTTCGTCAGCCTGCGCCGCATCGCCAACTGCCGCGCGACAGGCGTCGGCGACAGGACGCTGGAAAAAATCGTCATCACGGCGGAACAGGAAAACACGCCCGTCTTCGCCTTCCTCTCGTCCGAGGATTTCGAGAGGAAGTTCAAGGCAAACAAGAAGACCCAGGAATTCGCCAAATGGTGCCGCGGCCTGGCGGCAATCGACATTTCCCGCGCCGACGCGGCGGTCAAGGACATCCTTGCCCATTCCGGGCTGATCGAGGAACTTTTCGCCTCCTCCGACAAGGACGAATCGGCCGACGACAGGATTGACAACCTGCACAGCCTGAGTTCGCGCGCCGCGGATTTCGTCAAGCTGCGCCAGGAGCTCGCGAACCAGCCGGACACGGCCGAGTTAGACCCGGGCCTGGCCGAGGCGGAAAGCATCAGCACCCCGACCGCTTACGACCTGCCTGCCTTCCTCGAAGACGTGGCCCTGGTCGCGGACGTGGACAATCTGGACGACAACGTGGAAAAGGCCACCCTCATGACCCTGCACAGCGCCAAAGGCCTGGAATTCCCCTTTGTCTTCGTATCGGGGCTCGAGGAGGGTGTGTTGCCGCACCGCAACTGTTCGGACGGGAAGGCAATCGAGGAGGAAAGACGCCTGTTTTATGTCGGGCTCACACGGGCGGAAAAACGCGCCTGGCTCAGCCGCTCGGAATGGCGTTACAGTTACGGCCAGTCGAATTATGCGCCGCCCAGCCGTTTTATCGAAGAACTCCCGCCCTCGATCATCGAGCAGGAAAACTACGCCGACCCGCTATCGACCGAATACGGCGGCGGCTTTACCCCGACATACGGCAAGAAAAAAGTCCAGGCGGCAAGCCTCGACGACCTGTGGGACGTCGACCCGTTCACAGACGACGATGACGACGCGGTCGATATCGACTTTGACCCGGGCATGGATTTTACGGACGACTTCGGAGAGGAGCCGGCGGCGGTAAAACAAAAACCGCCGGCCTTGATGGGCCAACGCAAAAAGACGGCGATCGGAACCCCTGCCGGGGCGTCAAAATTCGCGTCGTTGCCGTTCCGCTCGGGAGATTTGGTCAGACACCCCACCTATGGTTCAGGGAAAGTGCTGACCGTGGACAAGCACAAGATCCTTGTCCAGTTCTTCGCCTCCGGGACAAGGCTGCTCCTCCTCGACCTCTGTCAATTGACGAAGGAATAATCGACGCCAAAGCGGATGCCGGTCATTTCCTCGCATTCCTTCCAGAGCCGCTCCGCCGAACCCGCATCCACCGCCCAGGGTCGGACGCCAAACGGGGCCGGGCTGCCGTTCGGAACCAAAGGCGCTATGTTGCAATCCTCCAGGTAGAGGCCGCCCCTGCCGTCCAAGTCATGACTCACCGCCGCCCATACCGTCGTTGCGCCGCCCTGCTGCGCTGTTTTGTACAAGTCGCCCGGGTTGTTCGGCCTTCTGAAATAATTCAGCAATTCGGTCACATGGAAAAAACGCACTATCTTCGCGCTCAGACGCGCAAACCACACCTCCGACGCCGGATCAAAACCGACCCTCCCCGCCGCGAATAGGTCTGTCGACGGCACGGGGCCGGGATGGACGGCAAACGCCCTGATCCCTTCCCCCCTGAGCATCGCATCCTCCTTGACGCTTAAAAGCGCCAAAGCCGTCTTGCTCTGAGCATAGGCGCGAAGCCCCGAATACTCGGTTCGCTCGAAATGGATATCGTCGAAATTCACTTCGCCTGCGCGGTGTCCGCGCGAGGAGAGGTTGATGATCCGTGCGCCGCCGGCACGTGACAGCGCGGGGTGGAGTTTGACCGTCAGTTCGAAGTGCCCAAGCACGTTGGTCGCGAATTGCCGTTCGAAGCCGCGTTTGTCCCGTTCCAGCGGAGTCCCCATTATCGCCGCGCTGTTGATAAGAATATGGAGCGGCTTGCCGCTGGCGATAAACTTGTGGGCGAATTCGTCAATGGAGGCGGGTTCAAGCAAATCGACGTATTCCACCGTGACGTTGGGTATTCCTGCGAGTAAGGCTTTGGCCCGCCGCGTATCGCGGGCGAGGGCGGTGATTTCCGCTCCGGCGCTGGCGAGCGCCTTGACCGCTTCCAGGCCGGTGCCGCTATGCCCGCCGGTGATGACAATGTTTTTGCCGCGCAGGTCGACGCCGCGGACAACCGCCATCGCTTCGGTCGCGTGGTCGAACCCGGAATCTATGGGCGCTTGTCTCGCATCGGGGAGGATCGGGCCATCGTAGACCGCCGCCTTTGAGGAAGGATCGGCGAGCGAATGATAGAAGAAAAATACGAAAATGCAGAACGCGACCAGCAAGGACAAGAGCGCTACGACAATGCCCATTACGATTGCCTTGCTGACATGACCGACAACCATGACGGAATTCGTCATTTTGCGCTCTCCGAATCAGAAACCGTCTTTGACAAAGAAAAATACCGTTAGCCTGTCAACGCATTCATGACGCGGGATAATGGGATGCGGAAGTTTCGCGACATCTTCCATTGCAGAGGAAATCGCCTAGATTTGTTATCGGCGCACTACTTCCTCCCTGCTTTTTTATTCGTTTTCCTTAACTGGGCTTTCACTTCATCCCAAGGAATGGCTTTGTCTCTTTCCTTCTCAAGCCTCTCGGAGGCAACGCGCCCAAGAATTTGATCAAGGACCCAATCCTCTAGGTGACCTGACGGTACCACAACGCATCCCAGTCAGCAATAACGGCCTTATCGATCACGCCGCAGGCCGCACGACATTGGCCTGTGCGCCATCCAGGCTCGGGCGCGCTGCTTTTTGCGCTTTCAGTTGCGGGATCAGGTTCCTGACAAAGCGGGCTTCCTCCACGAGCAGCTTTTCGTCCGGGAAGAAGCGCGCGGTGGCCTCCGCCATCTTCAGCGCGTGGTCGTAGTTTTCCTTGTCGATCGCGCGGTACACGACCTTGAAATAATGCTGCTTGCCGGGGAAATATTCCCTGAACGCGTCGATCCAGGCGTCGAACTCCCCAAGCGGGATCAGGCCGCAGTTCAGGCCGAAGGTCATCGCCGCATCGTCGTAGAGGCTGCTGTAGTCCTTCTCCTTCACGATGGACATGCTGTTGCGGAAGGCCTGGAGGTCCCGGTTGATGAAGGAAAGGGCGATGCCGCTCCTGACCTGGTTGTCGCCGCCGGAAACATCCGACCCGAGTCCCGTGCCCTTTTCGACGGCGCGAGCCACATTTTCCAGAAGCGGCTTCGCCGCATCCGGATTGTACAGGTGGGGGAATTCCTCGCGGTCGAGCATTTCCATGCCGTAGGAAAGATACAGCTGCGGCGCGATGCGCATCCAGGACCAATCCTCGGCGGTGATTTCGGAGGTGCGCTTGGCCTGGTCCTTCGCTTCTTTCGGATAGGGCCCGTCGAGGTTGAGGATGCCGAGGCCGCGCTCGCGCCCTTCACGGGCGACGGCGAACCTGCCGAGGAAATAGTAGCGGATGATGGACTGGGTGTAGTTGTCGTCTTCCTTGAAGACGCCGCGCTGGAAGGCGGAGACAAGCTCCTTTTCCACCGTTTCCATGGTCTGCCGGTCCTGGTCGGTGAATTGCACATCCGGGTTGTCGCGGTTAAGGCTCATCTTGTCGTACATGATGACCAAGGTGCGCAAAACCGAATCCGCGATATAACCCTGTTGGCGCTTGGTAAATTCGGCGTCGTATTTCAGCAGGTCCCAGGCCCGGCTGGGTTCGCCAAGGCGGGAAAGGAGGATCGCCCATTGCGAGCGGAACGACATTGCGCGCATGAAATCGGAGACATTGTTGTTCCGGGTGAATTCCTGCATCTGCTCTTCCATCTCGTGGAGGGCGTCCAGGGCTTTTTGCTTGTTCTTGTCCTGGACGTGGAGCATGGCGATTTCCAGCAGGGTGGAGAGCTTGGCCTGCGGGTTGTCCTTTACCAGGTCGAGTTCGCGCCTGCGCAGCTCGGCAGACTTTTCGTACATGCCGACACGCTCATACAGGCTGCCGAGTTCCTTGACGCTGCCGACCTCCGGATCCTGTGCCACCATTTCCTCCATTTCCCTGATGCCTGCGGAGAAAACATGCTCGTGCCAATAACCCTGGACGCGGATCATGGAGTCTGCGTATTCCTGGTCTTCATAGATTCGCGCCGACAGGACAAAAGGCGTTCTCGTCTCTTCGTCGGCGAAGCGCAGCAGCAGGGGAACCGCATCCATCGTGAGGTGGGATTCGCCGGCGCTGCGGTCGAAGGAACGGTACGCCGCATCGACCACGTCAAACAACGTCGGCCCGTTGAACTGCAAAACCTGGCCCGTTTGCAGGACGACGAACTGGAAGTCGTCCTTGCCCTTCTTGTCCACATAGCCGCAGGCTGCGTGGGCGGGAAGGTTCATGACATAACTGAGCTTGCCCTGCTTCCTGGTAAGCACCTGGAACACTTCCGCCAGGTCGTCGCAATCGCCTATGAGCCTGCCGACCCAGCGTCGCTCGAGGCTCTGGTAAACGGTTTGGTGGGTGTCCGACACGCCCATGTGGCTGCCGATGAGGTTGGGATGTTCCGGCAGAGGCGAATCCGAACAGTAACGGAAGAACTGATGGAAGATCAGTCCGAGTTCGCCCGGCGTCGACAATATTTCCGCCGTGTGGTCAAGCCACTTGTCTTCGGCTTCGCGGCGCGTGTCCTCGTTCGCCATCCCGGTGAAGTCGGGGCTGGGAACGACGCCGTCCAGTGTCGCCAGCTTGACCGGATCGTCCTGGTCGTTCCTTTCGAGGACGTGGATGGGGAAATTCCAGCCTGGAGGGCCGTAGACTGCGTTGAGGGGGCCGCCCACGTCGAGGCCGATGGCTTCGTCCCAAAGCTGCGGGTCGCCGACGGCGCGCTCGGCATCCTTTGCGTAGCTGGCAAGCAGGCCTTTGGCCGGATGCCAGACTTCGGTGCGGTCGGGAACGCCGGCGGGACGGATTTTGTGCTTCCCCGGATAGTATTCGGCCTGCATAAAGGCATAGTTGAAGCGGGACGGCATGGGTGAATAGAAAACCGTCTCAGCCGGCCTTTCCAGACGCCAGGTATAGCGCGGAATGATTTCACCGGTATATGAATCCTGGTCGTTCGCCTTGCCGTCCGTAAGGTTGCGGTCAAGGCGGGCCACAGCGACGAGGCGGTCGCCGTTTTCCAGTTCGATCGAAAATTCGTCATAACCCGCCTCGATTTTGCCCAAGGCGGCGCGATAGCCGTCGAGAGCACCTTTGACGTCGGCGCTCATCGGCTTGATGTATGTTTCCAGATAGTCCGCCTCGATAAGGCGGCGGCAGAATGCGGCGTCAAAATAGTCGCGCGGGTCAATGGGAAGATAGGCGCCCATAAGGATCGGCTTCAGGGCCTGGCGGATCTGCTGGGAGACGGTATCGTCGGCCATCACCGCGTCGTGGAGGCGCTCGGCGGCCCGGCGGAAATCATCCGAATGCTCGCCCGCTCCGGCCGGCCGGGGTAGCTCGGTAACCGAGCGGAGCCTACCGCCATAAAAAACTCTCCGCACCGGTTGACCGGCAGGGACAGCGCCCAAGGCGTCCGAGGACATGGTCGCCGGAGTGGAAATCGCCAACAAGGATCCCGGCCCTTCCATTGCTTCCCACTGGGGAAAAACATCGGGATCGACGCCGGCCGCGTTCATTTCCCGTGACAGGTCGGCCATCCAGCCGAGTGGTTTGTTGAAGAACGGGGACCAGGCGGCGGTGATTGTGTAGCCGTTGGTGTTGGCGCGTATCGTCTGTTCGAAGTCGTCTTCGGACATTTTGATGTAGAGTGGGAGATCGTCCAGGGTAAACTCGATCTCGGCGTTTTTCGAATCGTATTTGAAGCGTTCCGGGTCAATCGTAACCTTGTCGTTGCCGAAAGCGGCGAGGATTATGCGCCAGGCGGTCATGGTGCCGGGGTTTATCTTGCCGCGCCGGTTTTCCGATTGCAGGGAGAAATACAGATCCTCCCGCTGGCGGAGCAATTTTTCGCCAGCCAGGCGAGTGTCGTCGATCAACTCCGCCGCCGACTCGGCGAGCTTTTCACTGGGGGAGGTATCGTCCCCCGCCTGTTTCGCCAGTTCGAGGATGACCTCGTCGTTCGGCTCCGTCAGGCTGAGAACGGTGCGTGACACTTTTACCGCGTTATCGTAGATTTCGGAAAGGCGCATGGCCTGTTCCAGATGTTCGCGCGTGTTGGCGGAGGCGTCTCCCGGCAGGTTGTCCGGAGACAGCATTGCCTGCGGCTCCGCAATAAACTGCTTGAACGAAGTGGGAAGGCTGCCCAGCCGTTTCCTCAGGTCGCTGACCACCCGGACGGACAAGGCATCGCCGCTTTCGGCCGAGGAAGCGACATTCTCCAGTGTGGTGGAGACGTCCTTCTTGAAAGCGGAGACAAGTTCGGCGGTGATCTGGTAAAGCTCGTTGTCCAATGTCGAGACGGTCTGCTTGTCAAGATACGGGGCAAGCCCGTGCTGGAGGCTTTGCGCCTGCCAGGCCACTTCCTCCGGCGAAAACTTCGCCAGGTTCTGGCCCCGGGTATAAGAAATCAGTTTGTCGACAGCCTGCCGCCGCATGGCGATGGCAAGACCCGGGTCATCCCGCGCGGCCGCCTGTTCCAGGCCGTCCGCCAGGATGCGGGGCAGTTCCTGCGTATTGTTGTTGGCGATTTCCTCGCGGAAGGAGTCATAGATCTCGCCCTGTTGGCCGTAATATTCGATTTTATCCTTCGCGGCCGCCAGGCTGTTGCCCGCGATGGGGGGGACAAAGTCGTATGCCGCCGCCAGACGGTTCCACACATTCTCCACTGTGTAGAATTCCCCGTCTTTTGCCAGTGCGTCTTTCGCTTGCATTACCGAAGCGGCGACGCTGTTCATCTGGCCCATGGACGACGCGGAATCGGCCTTGGCCATATTCTGGTTCAGCGATTCGCGATTCTGCCAGCTCATGTATTGTTGCCAGCCGAAAAATGCGGCGGCGGCAAGGATAAGAATCAGGACGACCGGCTTGACCTTGCTTCGGCGTCTACGGGGACGACCCGGAGCGCACGGCGCCGGGCGTTCGGAAGTCCTGTTGTAAGAATAGGTAAAACCCTCGTCGTCGGACTCGGACGGCTTTTCGGAGGTGGAATTTTCCTCTTCTATGGTGGATTCGTTGTCGGAGAGCAATTTTTCCGCTTCCGCGGCATCATGGGTGTTCGCCTTGGGTGGCGGACCGTTCTGCTCTGGTTCGGGAGGCGAGACAAAGGCCTCGTCGGTCGGATCCGCGGTAATTTCCGCGGCCGGTTCCTCATGGTGCTCCGGAGGACTCGGGCGAATTTCAGTATGTCGGTCGGACATGCTCCTGTCGACGAACGGGGGGCGTACCGATTCCGCGGCCTGGCCAAGATCAATGCCGATCTGCTGTGGCGCATTGGCGTCAAAAAGAATGAAATCCGCGTCTATAGGGATGTCGACAACCGGCGGGTATGCGCCGGTCGCGTATTTTTTCGGCATTTGCGGGGGGATTTTCTGGTTTTGTGCTGCAGCTTCACCCTGCGTAGTGATTGTTACAGTCACCCGGTGTACTTTTTTACAAGCGGGACAAGTAAACTTCATATCCATCTTGTCGCCGGGCAGATCAAGGTATATGTCCGAGTTCGGGCATTTTACGCGCATTGCCGCTTCCTCAAATTTCTATGCGGCGTTGCCGCATGGCTAAAATAAAAATCTCCCCTCGCAGCTTGTGCAAGCTGTCAGACATTCACATCACTCAATTCTATGAATATGGATACGTCTATGCAATCCTCTTTGATTATTATGCCCCCAATATATGTTTTATCCTCCGCGGGAATTTGGTGAAAAAATACGGATTTTGATTTTCCACCAGACGGCGTACAGCCACGGTGAACAAACGGGGTAAAATCGCCGGGAACGGGTTAAACAAGAGTCATATTAATTTTGTATGAGGAATATTTGCATGAGAAATCTTGATAAAAATTGGAAAAACATCAATAATAACGGGATCATTTCTTCATTGGCGGTCTTACGGGGGCATTTAGATGGGTATGACGGACACCGTATTCACTGTAGCACAGATCAACCCGGTTGTAGGGGATGTCTTTGGCAATACCAAAAAAATCCTCTCCGTCCACCAGGATGCGGTAGCCCGGAAATCCCGGCTGGTCATCACGCCGGAACTGGGGATTACAGGCTATCCACTCGAAGACCTCGTAAACCACCCCGACCTTCTGGAAGCGGTATCGGCGGCCATCGACGTGCTCGCCTCTGCCACCAAGGGCACCGGAACAGCACTTCTCGTCGGCATGCCTCTCGGCGACGGGGAAGGGGTATACAATTCCGCCGTGGTCATCGACGACGGCAAACTTGTCCATGCGGTGAAGAAAAAGCATCTCCCCAATTACGGCGTTTTTGACGAAAAGCGGAATTTCCGCCCCTATGCGGGGCCGGTGAGACCGTTTGAAATGGACGGCATCAAGATCGGTTTGATGATCTGCGAAGATATGTGGCTCAAGGACGTCTCGGACGAACTCGCCAGGAACGGGGCGGAATTCCTCATCGCCATCAGCGCCTCGCCGTTCAGGGAAAACATATTCGAGACCCGTTTGCGCCAGGTCGCGGAAGCGAGGGTGCATGAAACGGACCTGCCGCTATTGTACGTCAACACCGTAGGCGGCCAGGACGAGATCGTTTTTGACGGCGGTTCCTTCCTCATCGATTCGCGGGGAAGGCGTATCCACCAGTTGCCCCTGTGGGAGGAGGCGGTGCGCGATTTCCGCCTCGCGGACCCGCAGGACAGCACCATCTCCAACGAATTCGCCGATCCCCTGGAATGCACCTGGCGCGCCCTGATGCTAGGCGTCCGGGATTATGTCCACAAATCCGGCTTTACGGACGTGGTGCTGGGGCTTTCGGGCGGCATCGATTCCGCCCTCTCCGCCGCCATCGCCGGAGACGCCCTCGGCCCCGAGCATGTGCATTGCGTTCGCCTGCCGTCCAAATACACCTCCGACCTCAGCAACGATTCGGCGGAAAAGATGTGCGCGACATGGGGGTTCCACATGCTTACCCTGCCGATAGAGGAAGTGGTGCAGGCAGCCGAAAAGACCCTCGCGCCCACTCTCCCGGCTGGCGAACTCAAACCGCTCACCCTTGAAAACATGCAGGCAAGGGCAAGAGGCTACATGCTGATGTCGTTGTCGAACGACCAGGGCTGGCTCCTCCTCTCCACCGGCAACAAGTCGGAAATCGCCGTCGGCTATACCACCCTCTACGGCGACATGTGCGGAGGATTCAACCCTTTTAAAGATGTATATAAGACAATGGTGTATTTGCTTGCCAATTGGCGCAACCAGCATCATTCCAAGGAACTTGCCGGGCCTTCAGGAGAGGTCATTCCGGAAGACATCATTGTCAGGCCGCCCTCGGCCGAACTGGCTCCGGACCAGAAGGATTCGGACAGCCTCCCCCCCTACCCCATCCTGGATTCGATTCTCGCGGAGATGGTGGAAAACCAGACGCCGATGACCAACATCGCCGAACTCGGCTTTGGGCAGGAGATGGTGGAAAAAGTATACAATCTTCTTCTGCATGCCGAATACAAGCGACGCCAGGGCGCTCCCGGACCGAAAACGACAACCCGCGCCTTTACCAAGGACAGACGGATTCCCATGATCAACCGTTTTGATCCAAAACAATATGATGCGTTGTTGAATCTGGGCGGCAGCAGCGGCATGCTTTATCTTAAAGCATTGCGCTGGAAGGACATTTGATAATTCAAAATCGGCAGGAATTTCCCCTGGCAGCCATTATTACCGATAAAACAGGAAAAAAACTCCATCTATCTCTAAAGTTTCCCCCACACCAACCGCTACTAACTTATGCACGAGAAAAAGTGTCTCGGTTTGCTATACATAAGTTTAAACGGCAGTGGAACTTGCCGAAGAGGAGTTTGCTATGGCCATGCCTAAACAATCTGCTAATCCTTACCTGAAAACGCAGGTGGAGACCGCGTCCAAGGAACAACTGGTCGTCATGCTTTTTGACGGGATTATCCGCTTTTCGGAAACAGCCCGTAAACACATGGAAAAGAAGGAAATAGAAGAAACGCACCATAACCTTATGCGCGCCCAGGCCATTGTCATGGAATTGATTTATACCGTAGACAAGGAAAAAGGCGGCGAAATTGCGGAAAACCTTCTTGCACTCCACGCCTATGCTTACAGTTGCCTTGTCAATGCCAACATGCACAAGGACACCACGAAAATCGATGAAGTACAGCACATCTATCGCGAACTGCGCGAAGGATGGATCGGTGCGATGCAAAGCCTCGGATTGAGTACAACCGCTCCGGCAGCCCCCACAGGGCCTGCCGCCGCAGCTCCCGCCACCGGAAAAACCCTCGGTTCCGCAGCGCCCAAAGCACCTGCCATGCCGCCGAAGCCTGCCGCTCCGACTGCCGGCTACGGCCCGGGAAAAACCATGCTTCCCCCGAACGCCCCCCAAGGCAGCAGCCTCCAGGCTCCGTCCCTTGGAAAAGCATTGATCCCCGGCATCCCCGCAGCAGCAGCGCCGACGGCCGCGGCCCCCGCCGCTCCGGCGATTCCCCCGGCGCCGGTCAAGCCGAGCCTGTCGATTCCGTCACAACCCCAGGCGGGCGGCCTCTACGGCATGGGCAAGACAGCCATGCCGGCAGCTTCCCAGACGCCGTCGGTGCCCGCCATGCCCAAGGCTCCGGTAAATGCCTATGCCGCAAATATGGCGAACATGAATATTGCAAAACCTGCCACGCCCCCGACTGCGGCGGTTCCGCCCGCGGCAAACGTGGCTCCTGCCGCAGCAGCCCCGGTTACCCCGAACCAGCAGCAGAAATCCGCCATGCTTTCCGCTTACAACAAGGGCAGAAGCATCGCATAAAAAAATTAAACGACGATATCCCAAAAGCCCTTTGGCGGTCATGCCAAAGGGCTTTTTTGTGGTCACGCCCAACTGGACACGACTATTTTTCGAAATCGCGATTGTAACATGCCATTTTGAAAGAAGATTCCGTGTTTTGCTCGTAGCGGAGGCAAGGCGGCCTGGATCCCGGCAGCTGCGAACGTTTCTTTCCGCACCCGGTTTATTGTATGGACGCCGGGATGACGGTTTCGGGGGGATGCGGCGCTTTCGGGACGGAGGCCTGTCTCCGCACCGAAAGCGCCGCAATCCCCTTTTTTCGTCATCCCGGCGGGGTTACATCGAACCGGGCGAAAAAACCTACGCAGCTGCCGGGATCCAGGTCGCCTTGCCTCCGCTACGAGAAAAGCATACCCCTTTCTTCAAAAATAGCCGTGTAGTGGGTCACGCCCTCAGTCGGCAATCGAGTTTATGACTGAGTTTTCGTTTCATAACTCCCGCTGCATCATCATGGTTCTGTTCAGCTCCTTGAAGCCGCATTTGGCGTACAGCGCGAGGGCGGGGTCATTGTCGGCATAGACATGGATTTCCACCTCGTCGCCGCCGAGAGCACCGACATGGGCCAGAAGATGGTCGATGTTTTTGCTGGCATGGCCTTTGCCACGAGAGAAGGGCGGTGTATTGACGCCGAAAAGGCTGTAAATGTTTTTGCCTTCCTGTTTGGATTCGCCAGGCATAAATCCATAGATGGCACGTGAAAGAATGCTGCCCTTCCAGTCGACAAGATTATGGTCCCACAACTCCCGCGAGCGGAAAACATTGTCGAGCCAGGTATCGCAGCGGCGCATGCCGGTGTGGCACTGCATCCAGACAGGTATCGGCACCTCTACTGGACGCGTGGGGGCGCGCATCACCAGGCTTGGCCGTCTTTCATTGAATCCGGCACGGCTGAAAAGACGTTTGAGCTCCGGTTCTTCTGCAAAAATACCGGAGCGCTCGGAACCGTCGGCGAGGGTCGTATAGACGCAGCCATAGGGCCAGGCGCCCATGGCGTCTATGAGTTCAAGGCGCGGCGTAACCCTCTCCAGGGCGTCTGTAGCCATAGCCAGCAGGCGTGACCCGATCCCCTGGTTGCGGTACTGCTTGTCGACCAGGAGCGCCTCCACCGCCCCTCCGGGCGCATAGCCGTATTCGTACATGTATGTGGCATGGGCAAAACCGACAACGCGGCCGTCGACCGCCGCTTCACAGAGAAAACTGCACCTGTCGGCGTGGCTGGCGGTGAAAATCAACTGGAGCAATTGTCCCGACCAGGGGAAGAAAGCATGCCGTCCCGCTGCGTTCGCATTCCATAGCGAGGCTATGGAATCAAGCTCGGCTAACTCGTAACGCGATGTGGTGATGGAATAGGACAGGCCCATGTATTCCCGCCGCAGAGTAAAAAAAATAAAACCGTATTCGTTATATCCGGTGGTTGTTTACTCTTACATGGTATGTGCCACAACTGAATGGGGCAAGAGGAAATGATGCAGAGAGGCGTTATAGCGATTCCGTGGCAAAGGGCCAGGATTTGATGCCGCCAAGATTGTAGACATTCTCATAGCCAAGGCGTGAAAAAATCTTTGCCGCATTGACGCTGCGGCGGCCGCTGCGGCAATAAATAAACAATTCAGTCGTTTTGTCGGGGATTAAACGCCGCGCAGCATCCGCCATGGCGTCGGGGGTGGCAAGTGGAATAAGGATACTGCCCGGAATGCGGATTTCGGAATTTTCCTCCGCCGTCCGTACGTCCAGCAGGATCGCATTTTCGCCGCGTTGGATTCGCTGCCAGGCATCGTCAGGGGAGATATCACGGTAACCTTTTCCCTTGACGGTATTGGCAGTCTGGCTTTCGGGCTGGGGCTTTTCCCTATCCGATACGTTCATCTTTATCGCTCCGACAATATCACCCAGTTCGGCGGCGAAATCATCCCTCGTCATCACGAGATAAGCGATCGAGGAGATCAGGGCAATGACCAGGACAAGCAATATCGCCCAAAAAGGCCGCCATTGACGCACCATAGAACTGTCGGCTTCTTGGTCTGCTCCCTTATTCCCCGTCATCGCACCCGCACCCCCATGCCGTAATTATGCTGTAATCCGAATTATGGTGAACCCACTCAGCAGATTCGATACGTTCCTCAAAAACAGGATCCTCTGCAAATAGTATACACATATTTATAAGAAAATCCGAGTGGAACTCAAAGCGGAAAGTTGAAATCCCCTCTGGACAGAAAAAACCGAAAACACAGTACGATGTTTTCGGTCTGGAGGTTATGACAGCGATAATTGTTCAGGCACGGGCGGAAACAGCTTCGTCAATGGAATCGCACAGATCCAGAAGCATCCGCGCGCCGTTCAGGTCGACCAGCTGGAGAACGCGCTCGTTGGCATTGCATATGACAAAGGTCCCGCCTTTCTCCTTCGCATGGTTGATCGCCTGCAACAGCGCGCCAAGGCCCGAACTGTTGATGCTGTGAACGTCAGTGAAGTCGGCGACAACGTGAATGTCGCCATTATTGATAAGTTGTTTGATCTGCCCCAACACATGGTCAGCATTGGTGGCGTCCATCTTGCCTTTGAAATACAGGAGACAGCCGTCCTTTATGGCAGAATGCACCTCCCGGCGCAGTTCCATATCTGAGATCCTTGACATGGCCACTCTCCTTTCCAATCTATAAGGTAACAATATATCGACAGTTTTTTCATAAATATGCATGCTTTTCATATTATGAATGTACACCTGCTTCCCTACTCCTTTAGTATATACGCCAAAATAATCATCGGGATCGGCAAAAATCGCCGTTATTTTTTTTCACAGGATTCCATCGTGACGTAACCGTTTTTCATAACCATAGTACTCAAAAACTGTTACAGGACGATTGCCTCGGCCGATTTATTTGGCATATGGATTGCTTTCCATACCTTACCGTCTTGCAGAAAGGAACAGTTATGAGCGTTCAAATGAATTCGTTGAGCTATGTCAACCAGATGATTTCGGGATTGGCCAAGTAGAACAAAAACACAGCCAACACCGCAAAGCTTGACATTTCCGCCACCATCAATGTCACCACTGTCGACAAGACTTCCAGCGAGCGGACGGTGGAGGATGTGAAAAAAGAATTTTACGACTACCTCGACAGCCTCCCGGTCAGCTCCGGCTTGGGCAAAACGCCGATAAACGTCACTATTTCCGAAGGCGCTTTCGAGCGCATGCTCGATGACCCGGAATACATGCAGCGGATGAAAGACCTGTGCAAACGTGATTTGTGCGACCCTGCCTGGGACAGCAGAGGCACTCTTGGTCCGCCCACCTACATTCATGTCAACATAACCGACAACACCAACAACCAGTTCAACAGCGAGTACGTGGCTACTTCATATAATTACGACAGGGGATCCAACTACGAGTCTGAAACGGAAAGTAGCTTCTGGAGCAGGCGGGCCAAAAAAGACGACGGAGCCGAAAAAGCGCGGGATAAAAAGAGCGAGGAAAAACGGCAACTGGAAAAAATACATGAATACAATCACAATTCATGATGCGTGGAAAATGACCTCGCCAAATCCCCTTACCCTTGTCTGCACCCAAACACCGGAAGGCAACACCAACCTCGCCGCCGTGTCCTGGTGGATGTACACATCCTCCAACCCGGCCATGCTATGCTTCGCCATGGGAAAAAAATCTTTCAGCGGCGAAATGGTCAGGCAAAACAAGCAGGTCACCCTTGCCATGCCAGGCGCTGCAATTGCGGATGCCGCCTTCAAGTGCGGAACAGTCTCCGGAAGGAACAAGGACAAGGCCAAGGAATTCGCGATTGAATTAATGGAGTTGCCGGATTGCCCGATCATGGTACCGCGGGAGACCAGGCTGGCGTTTTCCTGCAATTTAAACAACTTCGCCGAATCAGGCGACCATTATCTCTATATCTGCGACATCCAGGCGATCTACGGTGATAAAGCGAAAGAACAGGTTTTTGCCTGGGAAGGATATGGTAAACTCGCGCCGCTGCCGTAAAACATTTTAAGAGATTCTTTATAATAGGAATTACAATTCCTTTGGTTTCATGATGCTTTGCAGCCTGGAGACGACCTCCTCCTTGGGCGGGAGTTCATTGTAATTGATGGGGATGGCCCGCTGGAGGGCGATGCCGGCCGAAGGCAGGTTGAATTTTGCCGGGATCGGAACATCATTCCGGACCGGAATGGTGCCCTCGGCGGCGATTATGGCCTGCCCGTCCTTGCCGAGGAGAAAATCAACGAACTTTTTCGCCGCCGCCTTGTTGACTGAATCCTTGAAAATAGCCACCGGGCTCGGCAGGACCAACATTTCCGGCGGGTAGGCGATTTTTATCGGGACATTATGCCGTATTTTATCAAATGCGGCATAATCGACGCCAAGGCAGGCGACAAATATTTCCGTGGCGGTGTCGTCAATGACGGCACCCGAACCCTGCTCAAGCGAAGCACCATTCCGGGCCAACGATTCGAAAAAATCCCAGCCGAATTGCTGCGACAAAAGAATGACTGACATAAAGGCCGTCCCGGACGAGGCAGGGTCGGCGATGGCAAAACCGTTGTGGAATTCCCCGCGCATCAGGTCAATCCATTGAACAGGCCTGCGCTTCAGCAGCTTGGTATTATAGACAATACCGATCGTGCCCAGCCTGGCGGCTGTGAAGGTTCCGTCATAGTCTTTGCCAAAAGGATTGACAATATTATCAAACTCCGAGGTCTTATATGCTTCGAGCAACCCTTCCCGCCGCATGCGATAAAAGTCGGGAACTTCCGACGTCCAGATGACATCGGCTTTTATGCCTCCGGCCTTTCGCTCGGCCTCAATCTCCTCGATCAATTTTCCCGCGCCGGCGGAATAATACTCCATTTCGATTGCCGGAAATTTTTTATGGAAAGCGTCCTGCAGTTTATCGGCAAGAGTGTCTTTCATAGAAGTGTACAACACCAGCGAATCTGCGGAAAAACCGCAGGATATGGCCAAGAAAAAAATCACAAACGCTCGGCTCGATAAACGGCATTTTTTGTTCATGACAACCACCGTCTCACGGCGTTTAGTACCTTCAACGCACGATTAGTAAAGCCACAATCAATGAAACCTAGCAAATTATCTGGTCAATACACGGTTTTATACGTCGGCCAATCTGGAAAATATTCCTCGTTTGCTTGATTACCCCAGAGAGTCCAATTCTTTCTTATTCCCCGCGCAAACAACTCAAGATACGGTCCTCCACTACAATTTTCAATCAGCGAAATGATCTCGTCCGGCTTTCGGGAGTGTTCACGTTTTTGGGCGCGGATTAGATTAACCTGTGAACGACCCGGTGCTAAAGT
>DAIOFH010000013.1:0-45512 GCA_036745875.1 Planctomycetota bacterium
AGTGTTGTGTATCCGAAATAAGTTGAACATGCGGTCTATTCGGATAGGCTCTAAACAAATAATGATTTTTTATATGTGATAGCTGAAAGAATGAGATTATGATACTATGAAGAACTTGAGGGCTCCATTTTTTACCTTGCTTGACCTTATTTCCAGTGCTCTGCACGTGATAGCGCTGGCTCACGGTCTTTTACGAAAGAGGAGCGGCAGATGAAAAACTACTACTTTGCCGCATTGTTCCTGATTATTGTTCTGGCCGTTTCGTTCGTCGGCTATGGCATCTATCTCAACACCCAGAGTAATACATATATCTCTACCACCCAGTCCCGCCGCCTGATCAATGTAACAGGTTCCACCGCAGAGATCAGGGAGATCTACCCGGAATCCCTTCTCGGCACCATCGCCCTCGAAACGGAGAGCATGGTGGATGTGATCACCCAGATAGAGGGCACCATTTCCGCAGTCACCGTTGAACAAGGCCAAGAGGTGGACAAGGGCGCAATCCTGGCCCATCTGGAAAACCTCACCATACCCTACCTAATCTCCAGGGCGACTGCCAATATAAAAAAGGCCGAAGCAGCCTACTTCCAGGCGAAAAACAATTTCGAACGTTCCGAGAGCCTGCGCCAAAAAAACGTCATCTCCCTGAGCGAATTCGAGGCGGCGAATGCCCAGATGGCCGCGGCGGAGGCGGAACTCACCTCCGCGCAGGTCGCCATGGTGGAATTGGAGCAGGCGCAAAAATATCAGGAGCTCGCCGCCCCGATCCACGGCGATATCCTCTTCATCTACCGTAAGACCGGCAGCTTCGTCCCCAAGGGGACCCCCGTCTTCATGGTCGGTGACTTCACCACCCTGGTGTCCCATATACTCCTGCCCGCGGAAAAGCTTGCCAAACACTCCCCGCTTGACGACGAGTACGAACTGTTCATCGACCTCGAGGACGACCTGCGCGCCTTCAACACCAATTTCACCGGCGCCTACGATCCCGATGTGTTGTTTCCGGTCCGGTTCGCCGAGATCGCCCCTCCCCTGAACGAACCGGCCATCTACCGCCAAATAACCCTCAGGATCGACAACTCGAAGAAGATTCTCGAGCCCGGGCTCTACGTCAACACGGTGCTCAGGAAAACGACGCCTGTAAAAACCCTTGTCGTCCCTGCGGGAGCCTTCACTGACGACGAAGACCGCGACGTCAACAGCGTCGACGCCGAAGGACGCCTGAAAACGGTCGAAGTGGCGATAGGGGTTACCGACGGTGAATATGTCGAGGTCCTCCAGGGGCTCCAGGCGGGGGATGTGGTCGTCACCTCGAACGTCACCGACCTGGAAGACGGAACGGCGGTTGCCGTTGCATTGGAAGAATGAACATGAAAAAAAACCTGTTCAGCGAAGAGGCGCTCGAACGCCTGCGCTCACCGGACCAGATGGACGCCCTGATGACGGTCACGAAACCGATCGCCTGGATGAGCCTCCTGGCGGCGGGTCTTGTGGTGGCGTCGGTGGTGCTGTGGAGCATTTTCGGTTCCATCTCCGTCACCGTCGACGGCGTCGGCGTCATCATCGACCAGGGCGGAGTGGCGAACATCGTCCACGGCAGCTCGGGAAAGGTGGAAAAAATCCTGGTCTATCCGGGAACGCGGGTCAATAAGGACGACATCATCGCCCATGTCGAGCAGCCGATCCTCGAAAGCGAAATCATGGCAAGCAGGCAAAAGCTCGGCCTGTCCACAAACTTCCACGAAGTCATGACCAACCTCTCGGAGTTTGATCCCCTTCTCATCAGGTACGACATAGAACGCCTGGTCTACAGCCCGACTGACGGCATCGTTTCGGACGTGTCGGTCAACACGGGCGACATGGTGGCGGCGGGGCAAACCGTCATCTGCAGCATCCGCCAGGATCGCGGCCGCGAGGATGTCGCGGCCGTACTCTATGTCCCCGCCGATTCGGGCAAGCGGGTCAAGGCGGGAATGATCGCCCGCATCGCCCCCAGCGGCGTCGACACGTCGCAGACCGGATCATTGATGGGGATCGTCCGTAGCGTCTCCCTCTATCCCGCCACCAGGGCCGGCCTCGTCAGGGTCATCGGCAACGACGACCTTTCCGGCTGGCTGCTGGAGAGGATCGGCGGCGCGGCCATGGAAGTCAGGATCGACCTCATACGCGACGCCGAGTCCCCTTCCGGGTACCTGTGGTCGTCCGTGGTGGGCTCGCCTCCACCGATCACGCCCGGCGGCGTATGCACGGCCGATATCGTGGTCGAAAGCCAGGCGCCCCTTGCCAAGGCGTTTTTCAAACTCAGTCAGTGGTTGAGGACGGAGTGATCGTCCCCGGACAACACAAAGGGAAGAAGAACAGAGTGGGCTGGTTCAACAACATCAAAAAAACGCCTACCCTCCTGCAGATGGAGGCGGTGGAGTGCGGCGCCGCCGCCCTCGGCATCGTCATGCGCCACTACGGCCTCTACCTTCCCCTGGAGGCGCTGCGCCAGGAATGCGGCGTCAACCGCGACGGCAGCAAGGCCAGCAACATCGTCAAGGCGGCCCGCCGCTTCGGCCTGGTCGCCAAGGGCTACCGCTACTCCACCGACCAGCTCTCGAAAGTCCGCCTGCCCGCGATCCTCCACTGGGAGTTCAACCACTTCGTGGTGCTGGAGGGGTTCAAGGGCGACAACGCCTACATCAACGACCCAGCCGTCGGCCACCGGGTGGTGCCCCTCGCCTCGTTCCTCACCTCCTACACCGGCATCGTCCTGGACATCCGCCCGACAGCGGAATTCAGGAAAGGCGGGGAGAAGTTCCGCGTCACCCATGCCGTCGCGAAAAAGCTCGCCGACGACAAGCTTGCCCTCGTCTTCGTCATGCTCGTCGGCTTGATGATGGTGGTGCCAAGCCTGGCGAACCCGGTTTTCAACCAGATCTACATCGACGACATACTGTCAGGGAGGCATACGGATTGGCTGTTCAACCTCATGCTGGCGATGGGCGTTGCCGCCCTTCTGGACGGGGTATTGACCGCGCTGCGTGTGCGCTGCCTCGGGAACTGGCGGCGTAAACTGTCCCTCAAGGGCTCGTCGTCCTTTTTCTGGCATGTCCTCCGGTTGCCCGTCTCCTTCTTCCAGCAGCGCTACGCGGGGGAAATCGCCACCCGCGTCGGCTTCAACGCCGGCATCGCCGAAGTCCTCACCGGCGAAGCGGCCACAGTGCTCCTGGACTTCCTCGTCGCCCTGTTCTTCCTCGTTCTCCTCCTGCACTATAGTTGGCAGCTGACAATCATCGGCGTCCTGTTCAGCGTCATAAACGTCCTCCTGTTTTCCCTGGTCAGGAAGCGCCTTCTGGAACTCACCCTCAGGGTCCAGCAGGACCAGGGAAAAGTCATGGGTACGGCCATCAACGGCCTCACCGCCATCGAAACGCTCAAGGCCAACGGCAACGAATCCGACTTCTTTTCCAAATGGGCCGGGTCATACGCCAAATACATCAAGGGGGAACAGGAGATACAACTCGCCTCGCAGTTTCTCTCCGTCGCCCCCATGGTGGCGAGCGCCATAAACACCGCCCTCATCATGATCATCGGCGGCTTCCAGATCATGGACGGCCTGATGACGGCCGGCGTGTTCATGGCCTTCCGCAGCCTGATGGGAAATTTCCAGGAGCCCCTGGGGAAAATCCTCGGCCTGGCGCAGAGCCTGCAAGGCACCGAGATGCACATGCAACGCCTCGGCGACGTCATGAACTATTCGATCGACGAGGGCATTGTCCACGACCCGGCCCCGGAAGCGGCCGGCATCACCAAGCTCTCCGGGGCGGTCAGGCTGGAAAACGTCTCCTTCGGCTACAACCCGCTTGACCCGCCGCTTATCGAAAACCTCGACCTGGCCATCAAGCCCGGCCGTTGGGTCGCCCTTGTCGGCGGCTCCGGCAGCGGCAAATCCACGATAGCCAAACTGGTGAACGGCCTGTACAAGGAATGGTCCGGCGACCTCTCCTTCGACGGCTTCGCCCGCCGTGAACTGACCCGCGAGGCGGTGGTCAATTCGATAGCCACAGTCAGCCAGGAGATATGCATTTTCAAGGGCACGGTCAGGGAAAACATCTCCCTCTTCGATTCGTCCGTGCCCGAAGCGGACATCGTCCGCGCCGCCCGGGACGCCGCCATACACGACGACATCACCCGTCTCGAAGGCGGCTACGACGGGGAACTGGCGGAAAACGGGACAAACCTCTCCGGCGGGCAAAGGCAGCGCATAGAAATATGCCGCGCCCTGTCCGTAAACCCTTCCCTCCTCATCCTTGACGAAGCGACAAGCGCGCTCGACCCGGTAACGGAGGAAACGATCCTCACCAACATCCGCCGCCGCGGCTGCTCCTGCCTCGTGGTCGCCCACCGCCTGAGCGCCTTCCGTGACTGCGACGAAATCCTCGTCCTGGAGAACGGGAAAGTCGCCCAGCGCGGCACCCACGCCGAAATGATCGGCGCGGACGGCCTGTACAGGGACCTGGTCTCCGACGCCGGCGGCAGGGAAAAGGGAGACGCTTGAAAATGGCCGACACCCTCTTCCTGGCTGAAAGCAACTACCTGGACATCCCGCCCGGTGCGGAAAGCATGTTCACTGTCGCGCGCGGGCGCGTGGAAATCTATGCCGTCACCCCGGCGGGATCCGGGCGCTTCCACAAGGTATTCCTTGCCGAGCTGGAAAGCGGGGGCGCGTTTTTCCCGGCCAGGCGCTCCGAAAGCGGGTTCATCCTTTCCGTTTTGGCTCTTGAGGATTGCGGCCTGGAGGAGCGGGCGCTGCCGCTTGCCGACGAAGAACGGTTCCGGACAGCGGTCGACGGCTGGTTCGCCAGGATAGCCTCCTTGTCGTGGGTGGCTGAAGGCGGGGAGGAAAACGCCTTTTCCGGCAGTGAGGACCCGGCGCGCCGGCTGGCGGAAAACGGCCGGGTGCTTTCGTCCGCGTTGGCGGCCCACTTCCGCGCGCTCGCGGAGCACGAGGACGCCAAGGTTGCGCGGCACGCGGGAAAACAGGAGCGCCTGATGGCGACCACCCTGTCGCGGCTTCTCGATTCCGGGGACGGGTTGTTCCACCATGGCGGCGACAGCAGGGAACGCGGGCAGCCGCTGCAGAACACCGTCAAATTGGTGGTGAAGTATTTCGGCATGGATTCCAGGGCTGTGCATCTGCCCGCCGGGATCGCGGCGCGGCTCGACCCTGTAACGCTCCTCAGGAAATACGCGGAAAAAGGCGGTATGCGCCTGCGGCTCGCGCGGCTGGAGGAGGATTGGCACAAATCCGATTCCGGCGTCCTGATCGGTTTTTTCGGGGAAGGGCGCGAAGTGTCGGCGCTTCTGCCTGACTCCAGCGGAAGCTACCGCATCTATAACGCCTCCCATCCCCACGGCGCGGCGGTCGACGCGAAAACCGCATCCGCCGTCGGCGGGGAGGCCTTCGTCTGTTATGCCGGCCTGCCGCCGAAGGCCCTTTCCGTCCGGCAGCTCCTGACCCTGGCCCTCGACCGGACCTGGAAGCGCGACTGGCATATCATCCTCCTTATCAGCCTCGTCGCCGGGATCCTGCCCCTGGTGATGCCGCTGATCACCGAAAGCATCTTCTCGGACATCATCCCGATCAACGACCGCCAGGCGCTCGGCACCGTCACGCAGGTCATGCTTGTCTCCGGCTTCGCCGCGGCCATACTGAGCCTCGTCAGGGCGGTCAGCTGCCTCAGGCTGAAAAACCACCTCGACCTCTACCTGCTGCCCGCCCTGTGGTCGCGGCTCCTGTCCCTGCCCGCCCGCTTCTTCAGGAAATTCCAGGTCGGCGACCTGTCCCAGAGGATGGACGGCATCGGCGAATTCACCCGCGTCCTCAATAGCGCCTTCGCCACCTCCTTTTTCAATGTGGTGTTCTCTTTTTGGAGCCTCGCCCTGATGCTGTACTACAGCGTCAGGCTGACCCTGCTCGCTGCCGTCGTCTGGCTTGCCTACCTGGGCATTGTCGCCCTTATTTACCGGAAAAGCCAGGAATACAGGAGAAACGAGACAAACGCCTCCTACAGGACGATGGCACTTGTCGTGCAGATCCTCGGCGGGCTCGAGACCTTCAAGCTGCGCGGCGCGGAGGAACAGGCCTTCTCGCTCTGGGCTGAAAAGTTCGGCGAGGAAAGGCAGTGGAAAGTTGTCCTGCGCAGGCAGGAAAACCGGATCAGCATCGTCAACGCCGTCCAGCCCGTCGTCCTCACCATGGTCGTCTATTTCGCCGCGACCAGGCTGTTCTTCGCTGATCCCTATTCCACCCCGATGGATTACGGCGAATTTATGGCATTTCAAACCCTCTTCACCGCCTTCAACGCCACCATGATGGCCTTCATCCCCATGATCCTGCAATTGCTGGCGATCCGCCCGCACATAGAAAACATCCGCCCCCTTCTCGAGGCCGTCCCGGAAGCCACCGACGACAAGGCCGAAGCCGCCGTCCTCCGAGGCGACATCGACGTCAAAAACCTCTTTTTCAACTACGACGCCGACGCCCCGATGGTCCTCCGGGATATCTCCTTTTCAGTCAGGGCCGGGGAATCCGTTGCCTTTGTCGGCCCATCCGGCTGCGGCAAATCCACCCTGCTGCGCCTGCTTCTCGGCTTCGAAAACCCCGTCCAGGGAGCAATCTATTACGACGGCGAGGATCTGTCCACCATAAATGCGGCTTCCGTCCGCTCGCAAATGGGCGTAGTGCTGCAGACCGGCCAGTTGATGTCCGGAGACATTTTCACCAATATCGTCGGTACCACCCCGCTCGGGATGGACGATGCCTGGCAGGCAGCCGTTCACGTCGGCCTCGACAAGGAAATAGAAGCAATGCCGATGGGGATGTACACTTACATCGGCGAAGGTGGCGGCAACCTTTCCGGTGGCCAGCGCCAGCGCATCCTTATCGCAAGAAGCATTGTCGGCAAGCCGCGCATAATCATACTTGACGAAGCCACCAGTGCCGTCGACAACGTCACGCAAAAAATTATATCGGACAATATCAACAGCCTCAAAGCGACCCGCATCATCGTCGCCCACCGACTCAGCACTATCAGGGACGTCGACAGAATATACGTCATGGACAAAGGAAGGATCATAGAATCAGGCAACTTTGACGAACTTATCGCAAATGATGGACTTTTCGCCCGATTGGCGAGGCGACAACTGGAGTAGTCCGGTTATAAACCCGGAGAATACAGCGTATCGATAGTTGTGAAATTGGTTGTTGAAAAAAAAGGCGTTTTTGGTGACAATCGGAACGCTGGCCATCCGTACCGGTAAACTGGACGGACGGTCTTTTATTGATTGGCATCTATTGAAGTTAGAGCATTTTACGAAATACCCTGACCGCATAATTCTTGATCGCCTCCGGTCGTTTGCGTGTCGGTTCGGCAAACTACCGACGAACCGACACAACGCTTCCCCCAGCGCTTAAGGATAAGTCGGTCATGGAATTTCTCAAAATGCTAGAGAAAAAGCGCACCCTCGTTGTGAAGGAAAAGGTACATGTCGAAAGGTAAAGGCGAGTCCATCGCAGATCAGTTGCCCAAACATTACGTCCCCTCGGATGTCGAGCCGCGCTGGCTTGACACCTGGATTTCCAAAGGTCTCTATCATTCGGAACCCGATCCGAACAAGAAGCCGTACACCATCGTCATCCCACCACCGAACGTAACCGGCATCCTTCATATGGGACACGCGTTGAATAACACCCTTCAGGATATCCTCATCCGCCACGCTAGGATGAAGGGGCTGGAAGCGATGTGGATGCCCGGCACCGACCACGCCGGCATTGCCACGCAAAATGTCGTCGAGCGCGCCCTCGCCGACGAAGGCATGCACCGGGACACCCTCGGACGCGACAAGTTCATAGAGCGCGTCTGGGAGTGGAAGGAAAAATACGGTTCCACCATCGTCAACCAGTTGAAGCGCCTCGGCTGTTCCTGCGATTGGGAGCGCGAGCGCTTCACCATGGATGCCGGTCTTTCCAAGGCTGTTCGCGAAGTTTTCGTCAGACTGTACAAGGAAGGTCTGATCTACCGCGGCCGCCGCCTCATCAACTGGTGCGTCCGCTGCCACACAGCCCTTGCCGACGATGAGATCGAACACGAGGAAAAACAGTCGAAACTGTGGCATATCCGCTATCCCCTCAAAAACGGCAGGAAAAGCCTGGTCGTCGCGACGACGCGCCCGGAGACCATGCTTGGCGACACCGCCGTCGCCGTCCATCCTGACGACGCCCGCTACAAGGATCTTATCGGCACGACCGTCATCCTGCCGGTGATGAACCGGGAAATCCCTGTCATCGCCGACGAGATGGTCGATCCGGCCTTTGGTTCCGGCGTGGTCAAGATCACCCCGGCCCACGATCCTAACGATTACGAGGCCGGCCTCAGGCACGACCTCGAACAAATCACCGTCATCGGCCCAGACGGCCGCATGACCCCAGAAGCAGGCAAATACGCCGGGCTTGACCGTTTCCGCTGCCGCGAAAAACTGGTGGAGGAACTGGAAGAATCAAAAGCCCTGGAAAAGGTCGAGGATCACAACAATGCGGTCGGCCAATGCTACCGTTGCGACTCCATCGTCGAACCCTACCTGTCTGAACAGTGGTTTGTCAGTATGCGCCCCCTCGCCGACAAGGCCATGGAAGCCAGCCGCTCCGGCGACCTCAAGTTCGTCCCGCCGCGCTGGGAGCGTGTCTATCTGTCCTGGCTCGAAAACGTCCGCGATTGGTGCATTTCCAGGCAGATCTGGTGGGGTCACCGCATTCCGGTCTGGTATTGCAGCGACTGCGGCGAAATGACGGTGGAAATTGAAGACCCCGAAGCCTGCGGCAAATGCGGCTCCAAGAACATCACCCAGGACCCGGATGTCCTGGACACCTGGTTCAGTTCCGGATTGTGGCCATTCTCCACCCTCGGCTGGCCGGAAAAAACGCCGGAACTCGCCTACTACTATCCGACAAGCGTGCTTGTCACAGCCCGTGACATCATTTATTTCTGGGTCGCCAGGATGGTGATGATGGGCCTGCATTTCATTGGCGATGTCCCGTTCCATGAAGTCTACATAAACGGCACCATCCTTGACGAAAACGGCGCCCGCATGTCGAAGTCGCGCGAGAACGGCATCGATCCCCTCGTTATGATCCAGGGCGGCAAACAACGCCGTTTCGGCAAGGATTTCACTTACGAAGGCTACGGCGCAGACGCGGTGAGGTACACCCTCTGTACCCTTACGACAGACGGCCAGGACATCAAGCTCGCGCCCACACGCTTTGAAATGGGGCGCAATTTCATCAATAAGATATGGAACGCCAGCCGCTTCGTCCTGATCCGCCTATCAGAGGTCTCTGTCGGCAACGCCGCCATCGACCAGGAAAAACTATCCTTCGCCGATCGCTGGATACTTTCGCGCCTGGCTACCGTTTCCACCGAAACGACCCATCAACTCGAAAGTTACCGTTTCCATGATTACGCCAAAACGTTGTACGAATTCGCTTGGGGCGATTTCTGCGACTGGTATCTGGAACTCGTCAAGCCGCGCCTCAACCAAGGCGGTCCCGATGCGGAAGTGCCGGCCCGCGTCCTGGCTTGGGTTCTTGACCAGCTTTTGCGCCTCCTGCACCCGGTTGCCCCGTTCTTCTCCGAAGAAGTGTGGCGTCTTCTTGGCGAAGCGGCGCCGAAACGCGGCCTTGACGTTCCGGAGAATGCGGCTCCCTACCTGATCCGCGCATCATGGCCCCAGGACACGACCGCATCCTGGAAAGATGACAAGATCGAGGAAGACATGTCCCACGCCATGGATGTCATCCGCGCAATCCGCAATATCAGGGCGAAATTCAACCTGCCGCCGAAGAGCAGCCTGGCGGTCACCGTATCCGCGGCGTCGCAGGAATTCGCCGACTCCCTTGTCCCGCTGGAGGATATGATCCGCGACCAGGCGAAGCTGGACGGCCTGGTAATCGGCGTCAACCTCGAGAAACCTCAGCAGGCGGCGGCCGAAGTCATGGCATGCATGCAAATCTACGCGCCGCTGGCCGCGCTTATGGACGTGGATGTTGAAAAAAAGCGTATAGACAAAGAACTGGAAAAGAAGATACAGGCAATCACCGGCCTTAATCGCAAGTTGTCGAATCTCGACTTCGTATCCAAGGCTCCCAAGGAGGTTGTCGAGCGCGAACAGGCGAGAAAGGAAGAACTGACTCGCCAGATCAAGGAATTGACCGAGCTACGGGATAGTTTGGCAAATTGATGTCTGATGGGTTGGGTTATTCTGTTTAGGGGAGAAAGTTATGCGCAAAATTTTCATGACTGCCTGTCTTTTGGCCGGATTCGTGGTAACTTCCGCGCTCGCGGAGGAGGTCGTCGTTGGCACCAACGCAGAGTTCATGCCGTTTGAATTTACCAATTCGGATCGCGAAATCGTTGGCTATGACATCGACATCATCCACGCTGTCGGGAAAGAGGCGGGATTCGCCGTCATGATGCGCAACCAGGCCTTTGACACCCTAATTGAAGGGTTGGAATCGGGCCGCCTTGACGCGGTCATTTCCGGTATGACCATCACCGATGTCAGGCGGAACAGGGTGGATTTTTCCGAACCCTACTATAATGCAGCGCAGGTAATTGTCGTGCAGGACACGACTGAGGGCATCACCGTCATCGACGACATCAAGGACAAGAAGGTCGGGGTGCAGCTGGGAACGACCGGCGACCTGATGGCCGGCGAAGCCATGGGTGAAAAAAACCCGAACCTCAAGCAGTTCCGTAAATACAATGAGGTATTTACCGAGCTCAAGCTTGGCCGTATCGATGCCATTGTCGTCGACCTTCCCGTCGCCAACGCCTACCTTAAAAAGCTGACCGGCCTCAAGATCAGCTCTGATGTTATGAGTGAAGAAGAGTATGGCATCGCGGTCAAAAAAGGCAACAAGGATTTGATGGCGAAAATCAACGCCGGCCTGAAAGCGATCCGTGAAAACGGCGTCTACGATGAAATTACCGCCAAATGGTTCCAGGATTAGTTCATTTCTAAACATTTGTACACCCATCCGGCGGCATGCAGAAACATGCTGCCGGATGTTTGGTATAGCGACAGCGACGAATAAGGAAATTGCATGATAAATTGGTCGTTACTATACAATGAAATACCAAACCTGGCACAAGGTGCGGGGGTGACTGTATTTGTCACGATCATTTCATTGTGTATTGGCATGGTAATCGGATTGAGCGTCGCGATATTGCGCCTGAGCAGGCATTTTTACCTGCGCACTCCCGCCACTGCGTATGTGGAGATATTCCGCTGCACGCCGATGCTGGTGCAGATCCTTCTTCTATATTTCGGTATCGTGCCGGAATTGCAGCGCCTGGTGGACAAATATGCGATCGTCCAGGAAACGGTGACTTCTCTCGGATTTCCACGTATCGATTTCGTCAAGCTTCCGGCAATTTACACCGGTATCGTCGCGCTCGGTCTCAATAGCGGTGCCTACCTCGGAGAAATATTCCGCGGCGGCATCCTCTCCATCGACAGAGGCCAGCGCGAAGCCGCCCTCTCCCTTGGCATGAAAGAATCGCAGGCCATGGCCTACGTTGTCCTACCGCAGGCCTTGACAAACTCCCTCCCCGCAATGGGGAATGAATTCATTACCCTCATCAAGGATTCGTCCCTTTTGTCCAGTATCGCCGTTGTCGAACTATTGTACCGGGCCATGCAGTCAGGGTCGAACAATTTTGAATTCTTCACCATGTATATAGGCGCGGGCATCTCCTACTTTATTATGTGCTTTACCCTGTCCCGCGTACTGGCGTACTACGAAAAGAAACGCCGCGTCGGATATCACTAAACCCTAAGGACACCGCATGATCCGTATAGAAAATGTACACAAATCCTTTGGCCAGCTCGAAGTCCTGAAAGGCGTGTCGGTCCGTATCGCACCCAAGGAAACGGTCTGCCTAATCGGCTCCAGCGGCTCGGGAAAAACGACCCTCCTGCGCTGCCTGAACCTGCTGGAAATGCCTGACGCAGGGGAAATCTGGATCGGCGGTCAGGAAATAACGGCCAAAGGCGTCAAAAAAACGGATGTCAGACGGGAAACCGGCATGGTTTTCCAGCACTTCAACCTGTTTCCGCACATGACTGTTCTTAGAAATGTCATGCTTGCGCCGATCAAGGTGCGTGGCCTTGCCCACGCCGAGGCGGAGGAAACAGCCAGGCACTTCCTTGCAAAAGTAGGCATTTCCGACAAGGCGGCCAACTATCCCCGCCAACTTTCCGGCGGCCAGCAGCAGCGCGTGGCAATCGCGCGCGCCCTCGCCATGAAGCCGCAAATCATGCTTTTTGACGAAGCGACATCCGCCCTTGACCCTGAGATGACCGGCGAAGTCATCAAGGTTATGCGCGATTTGTCCGAGGAAGGCATGACGATGGTGGTGGTGACGCATGAGATGGGTTTTGCCCGTGAGGCGTCGGACCGGATCATTTTTATGGCCGACGGCAAGGTCGCCGAATACGACACTCCGGAAGTCATCTTCAACAATCCCAAGAACCCGCTGACCAAGTCGTTTTTACAGAATGTATTGAGTGTGTAATGTCAGAGATGACTTGGTAGCTATAACAGCCTAGCTAGGCTTAGGTTAACTTAGACTCAGGTGATTGTCATTATCGTGTAGGCAAGGTCCGAAGGAATGATGCTGATTATGCCGGACGACAACTTCTCAAGTATCCCGGGGCCGATTGTTTTTATTCGTCATACCAGACAAGGAAAAGTAGTTATCAATAACCAAACTCTTCCCGTATCTCCTGATAAAACATCGCCCGCCACACCTCTGCCTCATCGCGGTTCATATTGAGAAGCGCCAGCAACAGCGGCGCGTTCCGATTTTCCGGCTCGGGGCACATATTCGCGGTAACCCCTTTTATCCCCTCAACGTCATATTCAAAAGGGTACAGGCGGCACAAAAGAGGGCGGGCCTCCATGGACAGTGTGCAGCCGCATTCCCCAAGGAAGGAACAGTCGCCGCTTTCCTCGCGCCGCAAGATTCGTCTGCTGCCGTTCTTGTCGAAAACCAATGCCCACACCGGATCCGTTGAAAGATCGATGCCCTTGGGAATCGCTTTGTATTCGTTGAAATCGTCATGCCCGACAGCAGCGGCGATTCTTTCAACATCGCCCTTTGTCAGGAAAATTTCCGTCCACTGGCAGCAGGTCCGGCCGGACAATGAACAACGCGAGCAGATGGAATCACCCGCTCGCGTTTCACAGGAATTAGTATTAGACATCATGCCCTATGCTTCAATATCCGGGTAGGTATAGGATTTATGTTGATAATTTGTCAGCCCTATTTCGGACCCGTTTTTTTCCAATTGACAGCCAGGGAGAAGCGCTATCTTGCCCCCGCCGCCGGGAGCGTCGATAACATACGACGGCACGGCATAGCCTGACACATGGCCACGGAGAGAGTCGATTATTTCCAATCCCTTCGCCACCGGGGTACGGAAATGCGCGCTTCCAAGAATTGGGTCGCATTGATAGAGGTAGTACGGCCTGATGCGGATCTTCATAAGCCCAGTCATAAGCTGGCGCATCGTTTCCGGCCGGTCGTTAATGCCCTTGAGAAGAACCGTCTGGCTTCCCAATGGGGCGCCGGCATCGGCGAGGCGGGCTGCGGCTTTGGCCGTTTCTTCGGTCAATTCCTTTGGATGGGTAAAATGCAAGCTCATCCACAATGGGTGGTACCTCTTCAGGATCTTTGTCAATGAACCGGTGATGCGCATCGGCAGCACCGCCGGCGTCTTGGTCCCGATGCGGATAACTTCGACATGCTTGATCGCCCGAAGGTTCATCAGCAGCCACTCAAGTGCTTCATCCGGCAGAGTCAGCGGATCGCCCCCGGAGAGGATGACGTCGCGGATGGTCGGGGTTTTCCTGATATAGTCGAGGGCATTCTGCCATTGAGCACAGCTATAACGCTTGCGTTCCGGCTGGCCAACAAGCCTGGAACGGGTGCAATAGCGGCAATAGGCGGAGCAATATTCCGTCGCCAAGAACAGAACCCTGTCGGGATAGCGGTGAATCAGTCCGGGGGTCGGGCTTTGGCTGTCTTCAGCCAACGGGTCGGCCGCTTCGCCCGCCGAGGCCTTTAGTTCGTCCATGGACGGCAGCATCGACCGGCGGATGGGGTCGTTCGGGTCGTCGAGATCGATTAGCGAGGCATAGTAGGGGGTTATTGCGGTCGGCAGGTCAGCATCCGAAATGGCGGCGCGTTCGTCATCGGTAAGATCGACGATTCTGGCTATTGCGTCCGGGGTCCTTAGGACGTTTTGGAGTTGCCAGTGCCAGTTGTTCCAGTCGGAGGCTGCTGCTGCGGGGAAGAACCGTTTCCGGAATTCCTTTGATCTCCGGCTGTGCGGAAAACTTGTTTGTTCAATCGAGGTGGATGGACGGAACGGCTCCCGGTGCCTTTCCTCGGCCTGAACGATTGTCCGGGTCGAGGTGGATAATGGAGGCTGGTCACATTCTTCCAAAGCGCCGCTCTCGGCGCTCATGTTGTTATCAATAGCCACAATCTGCTCCAGTCAACGGCCATTTCCTTTAACGGCCTGAGTTTACTACCTGTTGCCCTGACAAATTGCCACCCGTCAGGGCAACGTAGGCTTATTGTACCATTCTGGAATCTAATTGTCTTAAACTTTCTGCGACTATTCGAAAAATTCTCTGTGAAGTTCGACAATCGCTTCTTTCGACTGTTTCTCCGCAACCAGCATGGCGATATTGATTTCGCTGGCGCCCTGACTGATCATACGGATATTGACTTTGGACTTCGCCATGGCTGAGGTGACCCGCGCAGCGACGCCGGGTGTACCCTTCATCTTTTCGCCGACGACGGAGATGAGGGACAGGTCGCGTTCGACAAAGACATCAGCGAAGTCCTTCAGCTCTTCCGCCGCCTTTTCCACCTGTTCGCCTTTCGGGGTGGTAACGCTTATGGTAACTTCGGAAGTGGCTATCATATGGATGTCGACGCCATTCTTGTTGAAGACATCGAAAACCTTGGACATAAAGCCGTGCGTCCCGAACATCCTCCCCGTCGTAATATTGATAAGCGAGATGCCGTTCATAATAGCCAGCGACTTGGCCACTGTGTCGTTCGAAATGTCCGTTTGCCGACGAATCACCGTTCCCGGATGATCGGGCTCCGAGGTATTCTTGACCCGTACGGGGATGTCCGCTTCGATTGCCGGCAGCATGGTCGCGGGGTGAAGGACCTTGGCGCCGTACCAGGCGAGCTCCGACGCTTCCATGAAGGTCAGTTCCGGAATACTCCTGGCAGTGGGCACGATACGGGGATCGGTAGTCATAACCCCTGAGACGTCCGTCCATATCTGCACTTCGTCCGCGCCGACAATCGCCCCGAAGATGGTGCCGGAATAATCGGAGCCGCCGCGCCCAAGGGTGGTGATCTGGCCGTCGTCCGTGGCGCCGATAAAACCGGTCGTCACCAGGACGTCCGAACTGAGGTCTTCTATCTGTTTGGCTACGGCCGGGTAGCAACGCGGGTCCGGTCTGGCAGCGCCGAAGTTATGGTCAGTCCTCAGTCCCAAGGTGATTGCCGAGCGATATTCCGAGTTGACCCCGAATTCGCGGACCAGGACGTCGTTCAAGACTCTGGCGGACATGCGTTCGCCAAAGCTCATGACCATGTCCATAGTGCGGGTGGTCAACTCGCCGATCATGGCGATACCTTTTATAAGCTGGTCGAAGCGTTGCAACAACCGATCGATGCCGACCATTTTCGAATCAACGCCAAGTTCGCGGCAGACGCCGAGCTGCAGGTCGAAAACTTTGCTGGAATCGGGTTTTCCCGCCTGTGCGGCCCTGGCCGTCGCGATCAGGGTATCAGTCATGCGGAGGGTCGGGGAATTGTGCGCTGACACCACCACCACCGGCCTGCGCTCAACTTCATTTTTCACCAAATGGCAGACCTGCCTAATGCGTTCCGCCGAACCGACGCTCGTACCGCCAAACTTCATGGTAATCATGGTATTTCGTTCCTTCAAACAAGTGTTTACGCCTTTCCTCTGGGAAAGGTTCATAATTGGTAACCATACATTGATATACAACCGCCGCCTTCAAGGCAATAAGAAATTAGCGGTAAAATTTTAATTCGACCCTATCGCCCATTCTGGAGTGAGACCGGGGGCGAAAAAAGTTGACAACCGGCCATGCCCGGTTACCATGTTTCTTACGATAATAATTGCCTCAAGGCCTTTGCTCCATGCCGGGCGAAGGCTTGTTGTTTGTATTAATCCGCGCGTTGACAAGGACAACAATGCCAGACGAAAACGAGGACCAGCTTCCAGAATACGACAGAGACGCTGACACCGCCCTTGAAGAGAGCATCAATAATGGTGAACATCCGGATCAGGCGGATCACGGCGAGGAAGACATCCTTGCCTCTGAGATGATCCACGACGCCGAGGCCGCCGATCCGCTGGAGAATGCCGAAGGCGATGCGGGCGGCGAATCTGAAAACGAAGAGAGCGGCGAAGAAGCCGATGACGATGAGTCCGGCGAAGATGAAGACGAGACGGGGACGGAAGACGGGGACGAGGAAAGCGCCGGTCCCGAATTGCCGCTGGAATCGGTTGTCGAAGCGGTACTGTTCGCGTCAAGGGAACCATTGAAATTGAAGCAGCTTGCCAGAGCGGCAGGGAGACGCGTACGCCAGGACGCAGTGAGGGAGGCGATAGACAGACTCAACTTGCATTATCTCGAAACAAGTCGGGCTTTTGAAATTGCGGAAATCTCCCAACGCTACCAGTTGATGAGCCGCCCCGAATACGTCAGTTACATCGCCAAAGTGCAACCCAAACGCGAACCGGGCGAAAAGGAAAAATCCAACAAGCTTTCCCCCGCCGCACTTGATACATTATCGATTGTCGCCTACAAACAGCCGGTGACCAGGGCCGAAATAGAACGCATTCGCGGCGTCGGCTGCGGCCCCGCCCTCAAGGCTCTTATAGAACGGGGCAGCGTCCGGGTCGCGGGAAAACGTACCGACCTTGTCGGGCAACCCCTGACCTACGGCACGACCGAAGCGTTTCTTGTGGAATTCGGCCTTGGGTCGCTGGATGAACTGCCGCTTCGCAACGAATTCCTGAGTTCCTTCCCCGAGGAACAGACCGCCCCTGAAACGGCCGATACGGCAACCACAGAAGAGATGCAGGGTGAGCCGAAGGATGTTTCCGCAGGTCATGACGAGCCGGATGATCAGGACGACGAATCCTATGGGGAAGCTGACGAAGAAGCCTTCGAGGATGAAGAAAAACTTGTTCTCAGCATGGTTCACGAGGAAGCAGCCGACGAGATTGACGAATTCCCCGGGGGTGAAGAGAATGATGATGAGGATGAGGATATTCTGTCCGAAGATGAGGACACTCTGGAAGAACAGCTATAAATTTTGACCCGAAAACATGCTCGGCCCGTCTACAGAAAGCAGGCTATGACCGCAACCGGCCAGGACAACCGTTATCACGGCGAAAGCGAAAAACTGCTTGGCAGCTTTCTCGCCGGCGATAACGATGCGTTCACCCGGCTGGTGCAGCTGTATGAGGAACGTCTGTACGCGTTTCTGGCGCGTTTTACCGGTGATCCGCATCTGGCGGAGGATATTTTCCAGCAGGCATTTATGAAAGTCGCCAGGAACGCCGCCGGATTCGATCACAAGTCATCATTTTCCACCTGGCTTTTTAAAATCGCCAGGAACACGGCGATTGACGAACTGCGTGCCCGCAAGCGCGGGATGGTTGTTTTTGGCGTCGGAGACGGCGAAGACACGGAACCCGCCGCTCTGGAACAACCCCTGCTGGACAAATTGGCCGGACTTGAACTGCGGGACAGGATCATGGCGCTTGTCGAAGCCCTGCCGGAGAGCCAACGGGAAGCGTTTTTGCTCAAAGAAGAAGCTGAAATGACCTTCGACGAAATCGCCGCCGTCACCGACTGCTCCAGGGACACCGCAAAGAGCCGGTTCCGCCTGGCGGTGGAAAAATTGCGCATGGCGATTTCTGCCGATCCGGAACTCAAGTATTTCGGGAGGGACAGGCATGGCTGAAAAGCATCCAGACCTTCTCGATTACCTCTATGAAGAGCTTCCGCCGCGCGAAATGGTTGAAGCCCGCAACCATATCGCCAACTGCCCCCGCTGCCTGGAAGAGCTCAAAAATCTCCGCGAGCCGGTCAAACACTACCGGGATCTCGCCCGTCCCGCCGTCCCAATGGGTTTGTCCGAGCGGACGGAAGCAAAAGCTCTGGGTGCGGTGCCGCCGGTGGAGGCGCTGACGGAATCCGAGCACGCATCTCGTATTGAAACTGCCGCTCCCGTTGTCGTAGCGGCCCCGACACCAGCTTCCGCTCAAGTGGCTGCCAAACCTGTCGCGCCTGCGCAGGCCAAGAGCCAAAAACGGGAAAGCGCCGAATCGGTGCGGCGCGAAATAGAGGAACTTAAGGCAAAACACTCCTGGTTTTTTCATCCGGCCTGGACAGTGGCTGCGTCGGTGTTTTTCATCTTTGCCATATTGATTCATTTTTCTCCCCGCGGTTCCGGCTGGTATGGCCGGGAAGACTCGGAGCCTTCGCCTACCACCTCATCGTATAACGATGAACGGACTCAATCCGTAACAGCTCCCTATGACGCAATCGAGACGGATACGGTGCGGGATGCCGAGCCGCTTCCCGCCCTGACGCAGCAGAAATCAATGGAAACGCCAGGCCAACCACCCAAGCCGACGAGCCTGAGCATTGCTGAAACGCTGATGCGGGAAGCCCCTGTCACTGTTCCGGAAAAACATCAACCTATGAACAAATCGGCGGTTGCCGGCCAGCTGACGGCCATTCCGGCGGAAAGCCCGGCCCCGACAGCATCACCAGCGCCGCTCTCGCCGCCGGTCCAGGCCATTATGCCCGGGACTGAACCCGCATACGCATCCGCCGCAGCGCCTGCCTTCGATACAGCAACCCCGTATTCGGCACCGATGGCTGCACCGGCCTACTCAAGCAGTAGCGACGACCCGCAGGTGGGAATGCCTGTTCTCTCCGCTCCACCTGCGAAGGAGGAAGTGACGCCAAATGCATTCGAGGCATTTGTCGAAGAGCTTGCCGATCAGCCAGTTGCTAACCAGGCGGTTCCGGATGAGCCGAAGGATATTTTATCCCTCGATCCTGCGGAGCTGGAAGCATTGCTGTCGCGGCATGACAAGGAAGCGGCAGACGCCGGAGACGTTGGAATCATCGATATGACAGGCCTCGGTCAGCCGCCCCGGCTTGTCGAGCGCCCTGAGGGGATTGACAAAGATGGAATTGTCCGCAATCTCATATTCCTTATAGGCATGCATCTTGGTGAAAGGGAATTTGACGAGGCGCGCCAGGGAATAGACCTGCTCAGCCGCTACGAACCGGAACAGGCCAATCGCTTCGCCGCAATGCTTCGTGATCTTGAAGCTGTGGAACCGGAGGCTCCTGAGGCGGTGGTTCAGGAGAAAACGCCGACCCAAACCGAGACAAGAACGCTTGGCGAAATGATCAGGGACATCACTGACCACGAAGAGTCGCCGGCTACCCCCGAACCGGCGGTCGAAGTCCCGGTGGATCAGCCGGTAGAATTCCAGACCGGCATGCTCTTACCCGGTGAATGGCGCGAAGCGAGTGCCGCACCGGAGACCCCGGACGCACCTGCGGAAGACATTGGGGCATTTGATCCGCTGCCAGAGACTGTCATTATTGTTGATGAGCCAATGGCAGCTGTAATAACCGAACCATTACCGGAACCAGCAATTGAACCAGCATACGAATTTGTCCCCGACAGTGAAGTAATACCACTTATTACAGGGCCGACTCCCGGCACCCAACCGCCAACCTTGTTGGAAAGTGGGCCTTTTGGCAGTCAGCGCTTCGGCCGTAGCCAACAAGCGGCTCCTACTGCTGCTCCGGCCTATACTCGTCCCTATACCAATAGACGCCCACCGGCCAATCGCCCGTTTACCACCGATCCCTACTATAGAGGCGACTAATGAGTTACAGATTTGTCATATTATTACAAAAATGTTGTTCAGCAGAGCGCCTCTCTTGTGGTCATTTTTTGAATCATGATTTATTTCAATGCACAACCCCAACATTTTCAAGCCGTTAGAAATATTATGAAACATTTTTACTGAAATGGCGATTTGTTTGCACTATATTTTAGCGTTGATTCAAGTACTGAGGCAGATATGCCTCATGTTTTTTTGAGCCTTTTTCTGGAGAGCCGCAATGCACACCCCCGATTGTACGGTGACGAACACAGCCGATACCTTTGCCTCCGATGTTTTTGATTTTTCCGCCATGAAAAAACATCTCTCTTCCCAAGTGTTTTCCTCCTTTACCCAGGCCCTCAAAGAAGCCAGGACTCTCGACCCCGGACTGGCCGATGAAGTCGCCAACGGCATGAAGACCTGGGCGATGGAAAAGGGCGCGACCCACTTTACCCACTGGTTCCAGCCGCTTACCGGCTCGACCGCCGAAAAGCACGACGCTTTTTTCACCCCCGACATGCAGGGCGGCGTCATGGCGCAATTCACCGGAAAGGAATTGATCCAGGGCGAACCCGATGCATCGTCCTTCCCGTCCGGCGGTTTACGCGCGACCTTCGAAGCCAGGGGTTATACCGCCTGGGACCCTACCAGCCATGCCTTTGTCGTCAATGCCTACACCGACCGGGCAGTCCTCTGCATTCCGTGCATTTTCTGCGGCTACCACGGAGAGGCGCTTGACGAAAAGACCCCGCTCCTCAGGTCGCAGATAGCATTGTGCAAGCAACTGGACCGTGTGGCGAAGCTGTTCGAGGTGACCGGAGACACCCGTCCCTATGCCACGCTCGGGGCGGAACAGGAATATTTCCTCGTCGACAAGCGTTTTTATGAAAAACGCCCGGACCTCGTCATGTGCGGCCGCACCCTTTTCGGCAGGCGTCCCGCCAGGCACCAGCAGATGGAAGACCATTATTTCGGCCGCATCAAACCACGCGTCCTGTCCTTTATGGCCGACGTCGACCGCAAGCTGTGGCGTCTCGGCGTTCCCGTCAAGACCCGCCACAACGAAGTCAGCCCGGGGCAGTTCGAACTCGCGCCTGTTTTTGAAGAACAGAACGTTGCAGTCGACCACAACATGCTGCTCATGCATACTCTGCAGGACACGGCGGACCAGCACGGCTTCGCCTGCCTGCTGCATGAAAAGCCCTTCGCTGGCGTCAACGGCAGCGGCAAGCACAACAACTGGTCCCTCGTCGGCAATGACGGCAAGAACTGGTTCGCCCCCGGCAAGACGCCGCATGAAAACGCCAAGTTCCTTTTCATGCTCGTCTCGGTCCTCAAGGCCATTGACACCCACGCGGCGCTGATCCGTTCGTCTGTTGCCACGGCGGCGAACGACCACCGTCTCGGCGCCAACGAAGCGCCGCCGGCCATAATGTCCGTGTATCTCGGGGAGCAACTGGAAAACATTATTGAAAAGATCTATGCCGGCGGTTCGCTCAGGATCGGCAAGGACGAAGATATAATCGAAATCGGCGTGACCTGCCTACCGAAGATCCCGAAGGACGTCGCCGACCGCAACCGTACTTCCCCGTTCGCCTTCACCGGCAACAAGTTCGAGTTCCGCGCGGTAGGTTCGAGCCAGAGCTGCGCCCTGCCGAACACGGTTCTGAACATTGCCATGGCGGACGCCATGTCCATCATGCTGGACTCGCTGGAAGCGAAACTCCCGAACCCACTTCCGCCGAAAAACGAAAAAGGCCACACCAAGGAGTTCCACAGCGTGCTGACCACGGTCCTGCAGAAGGAACTGGACAACCACAAACGGATCATTTTCGGCGGCGACGGCTATTCGCAGGAATGGGAAAAGGAAGCGGAGCGTCGCGGCCTCCCGAACATCAAGACCACTCCGGAAGCGCTGAAAGCGATGATCACGCCGGAGTCCATCAGATTGTTTGCCGACCAGGGCGTGTTGTCGGAGCGTGAAATCCGCTCACGCTACGAAGTCTACCGTCATGCCTGGGATCAGGTGATCATGATGGAGGGCGGCTGCGCCCTCGACCTAGCGAAAACCTTCTTCCTCCCTGGCGCGTTGGCGTGGGAAGCGACCTTGGTCGCATCGGCACAATCGGCCAAGAGCCTTGGCCGCAAGAGCGACCTGCGCGGCAAAATGTACAACTGCTATGCCGGTCTGATCGAAGACCTTTACGCCGCCATGGGCAACCTGGAAAAAACCCTCAACGGTGAAGCGACCGGCATTCCCGCCGCCATGTCGGAAATGCGCACCACCATTGATGAAATGGAAGGCCTCACCGCGGACAAGGAATGGCCCTTCCCGTGCTACGGTGAAATGTTCTTCAACTTCAACATCAAAAGCTAGATAGTTACTCCCTGATACATTAACCCCATCCCGCCACTCCGGCAGCGCTACGCTGCCGGAGAACGGGAGTTGCATGGATTTTCAAATGGACAAGTTCGGATTATACGACCCTTCTTTCGAACATGACGCCTGCGGCGTGGGTTTTGTCGCCAGGCTTGATGGTCAACCCCGCCACGACGTGGTGGAAATGGCCCTCGCTGCGCTCGAAAACCTAGCTCACAGAGGCGCGTCGGGTGCAGACGCTGATTCAGGCGACGGCGCGGGGATGCTCTCCCGCATACCGGATGCGTTTTACCGTGCCACAGTTGATTTTGTATTGCCGGAAGCGGGGAAATACGCGCTGGGCATGTTGTTCTTGCCGCGCGATCCGGACTTAAACGCCAAGGCGCAACGGGAAATCGCCGACGCCGCGCAAGGCGAGGGATGGACGATCCTCGGTTGGCGTAAACCGCCGCTGCGGCCGGAGAGCCTCGGCAAGGTTGCGCTCGCCAGCATGCCGGCGATACACCAGGTTTTCCTTTCACCTCCGGCGAGGCTGCAAAATGCGGACGCGGGCAGCCTGGAGCGCTCAGGCTATGTACTACGGAAAGTAATGGAAGCAAAGCTCGCCCGCAAGCCGGATGGGAACGACCCGTTCTACGTGGCCAGCCTCTCGTTCATGACCATCGTCCATAAGGGGATGATGACGGCGGCGCAGGTCTCGAAGTTTTACGCCGACTTGGGTGACGAATTATTCACATCCTCGTTCGCCATCGTCCACCAGAGATACAGCACCAATACGTTCCCGGCATGGCATCTGGCGCACCCGTTCCGCAATCTTGCCCACAACGGCGAAATCAATACGATTCGCGGAAACCGCAACTGGATGCGTCTGAGGGAACCGGGTCTGTCGTCACCCTTGTTCGGCAGCGATATCGGCAAAATCAGGCCGGTCCTGGAAAACCACGCCATCGACTCCGCCAGCCTCGATAACGCGCTCGAACTTCTCAAACACGGCGGCAGAGAAATCCACCATGCCATGGCTATGCTCATGCCTCAGGCTTGGGGAAAGAAGTACCCGATGGGCCCAGACATGCGCGGCTTTTTCGAATACCACGCGGGATTTATGGAACCATGGGACGGCCCTGCCGCCATCGTGTTTACTGACGGCATACGGGTCGGTGCCTGCCTCGACAGAAATGGCCTGCGGCCCGCCCGCTACAGCCTCACCAATGACGGGGTGATGATTTTCGCATCGGAAGCCGGCGTCCTGCAAGCCCCCGACAAGGACCTGACGGAGCGCGGGGCGCTCCGGCCCGGACAAATGCTTTTGACCGATCCGGTAAACCACCGCCTTGTGAAGGATCGGGAGATCAAGTCCCGTCTCGCCAGGCGCAAGCCGTACCGCCGCTGGGTCGATGAAAACCGCATCGATGTCCACGGCTTTTTCGGCGACATGGACGAGTTCTCACCCGAAGTGGATGAACTGCCCTTCCGTCAGCGCCTTTTCGGCTATACCAGGGACGACACGGAGATTGTTCTCCAGAACATGGCGTCAAAGGGCATGGAACCGTCAGGCTCCATGGGCGCGGACACGCCGCTCGCGGTGTTCTCCGACAGGCCGCAATTGCTGTTTTCCTATTTCCGCCAGCAATTCGCCCAGATCACCAATCCGCCCATTGACCCGATCCGCGAAGAACTGGTCATGTCCCTGATGACCTTCATGGGCAACAACCCAAACATCCTGGCCGGGGAACCGGGACAGGCGCTCCTCATTAAGCTTGTCCACCCTTTCCTCTCCAACGACGATATGAATCGCCTCAAGGAGCTGAAGGAAAACGACTTCCGTTCCGTCACCCTTGACGCTGTTTTCGATGTGCCGGGCGAGGGCCAGGAAGCGGGCGTCTGCCTTCAAACCGCGCTGGACCGCCTGGAGGACGAAGCCGAATTCTCCATGGCTTGCCTATGAGACAGTGGCCAATATGGCGACCCAGGACGACTTGTCCAGCGATATTAGCGCCACCACGGCAGTCGAGAACTATGTCCATGCATTGTCCAAGGGCTTGCTGAAGATAATGTCGAAGATGGGCATTTCGACCCTTCGCAGCTACCGCGGCTCGCAGGTTTTCGAAGCGCTTGGCCTTGGCGACGAACTGATGTGCCAATATTTTCCCGGCATATCCTCACGGATCGGCGGTATCGGCCTTGCCGAGATTAAGCGGGAGGCATTGGCGAGGTTGAGGCAGGCGATACCGTTTTCGAGTCATTCAGGACGGGACTCGGGAAGTGGCCGCCGGTCGGACCCGGATTGGTCTACCCAACTGCCCATGCCCCTCCCGCCCGGCGGCATGTACCGTTACCGCAAGGACGGCGAACGCCATCTCTGGACGCCGGAAACGATCACCTTGCTCCAGAATGCGGTCAGGTCGGGGGATTATGAAACGTATAAACAGTATGCAGGACACATCAACAGGCAGGGCGGAAAATTGAGCACCCTACGCGGTATGATGTCCTTCAAGGCGGGAAGCGGTATCCCCCTTGCCGAAGTGGAACCGGCGGAGGAAATAATGCGCCGCTTCGCCACCGGCGCCATGTCTTTCGGTTCGCTGTCCAAGGAGGCGCACGAGACGCTTGCCATCGCCATGAACCGCATGGGCTCCAAATCCAACTGCGGTGAAGGCGGCGAAGATCCGGCGCGCTACGAACTTCTCGCCGGAGGGGACAGCGCCAATTCGGCAATCAAGCAAGTGGCGAGCGGCCGCTTTGGCGTGACGATCGAGTATTTGACCAGCGCCAGGGAAATACAGATCAAGATCGCCCAGGACGCGAAGCCTGGCGAAGGCGGCCAATTACCGGGCCATAAGGTGAACGGGGAAATCGCCAAGGTGCGGCATTCCACGCCTGGCGTGACCCTGATTTCGCCGCCGCCGCACCATGACATTTATTCCATAGAGGACATAGCACAGTTGATCCACGACCTCAGAATGGCCAACGATGAAGCACGTATTTCAGTCAAATTGGTCGCCGAAGCGGGCGTCGGCACGATAGCCGCCGGCGTCGCCAAGGCGCGTGCCGACATGATTCTCATAGCAGGCCATGACGGCGGCACGGGGGCATCGCCACTGTCGTCCATTTACCGGGCGGGCGCTCCGTGGGAACTGGGCCTTTCCGAAACACAACAGACCCTGGTCCTGAACAAGCTTCGCGACCGCGTGCGCATCCAGGCGGACGGCCAAATGAAGACCGGCCGCGACGTGGCGGTCGCCGCGCTTCTCGGCGCGGACGAATTCGGCTTCGCCACAGCTCCCCTGGTCACGATGGGCTGCGTCATGATGCGAAAGTGCCATACGAACGGTTGCCCCGTCGGCGTCGCCACGCAGGATCCTGAACTGCGGAAGCGCTTCAGGGGGAAACCCGAACACGTCATCAATTTTTTCCGCTTCATTGCGGAAGAACTGCGGGAAATAATGGCTTCCCTCGGTTTTCGCACTGTCGCCGAAATGGTCGGCAGGTCGGACATGCTCGAAGCGAACCCGGAGGAAAAATTCTGGAAGGCGGCTGGGCTGGATTATTCGGCCATTCTCGCCCGCCCTGAAGCGGAGGCATGGAAAAACAGCGACAGCGCCGCCGTCAATGCCGTGCATCAACATCGCGAGCTTGACGAGCGCTTGCTGCCGGAACTTGCCGCAGCCATCGCCGGAGGAAGTCCGGTGGCGGTCTCTGCCGAAATACGCAACACCGACCGCACCGCAGGGACGAAGATCGCATCGCGCATCGCCCGCTTGCACGGCGGCACGGGGCTCGCCGAAGACACGATCGTCGTAAACCTCACCGGATCGGCCGGGCAATCCCTCGGCGCATTCTTGGAGCCCGGCCTGACCCTGAACCTGTCAGGAGAAGCGAACGATTATGTCGGCAAGGGCTTGTCAGGCGGCAAAATTATCGTGAAACCGCAGGCTGACGCCGGATTCAGTCCGGCGGACAGCATGGCTATCGGCAATGTCGCCCTTTACGGCGCGACCTCCGGAGAATTGTATGTGGGCGGCCAGGCCGGGGAGCGCTTTGCCGTCAGGAACAGCGGCGCGAGCGCTGTCGTCGAAGGAGTCGGCGACCATGGCTGCGAATACATGACCGGCGGCAGGATCGCGGTCCTTGGCCAGACCGGCGTCAATTTCGCAGCAGGCATGTCCGGCGGCCTCGCCTACGTGCATGACGCGGACGGCCTATTCGACACCCGCTGCAATCTGCAAACAGTCGACCTGGACGTGTTGACCCCGGATGACGAGGAAGGGCTCCGCCGTCTCCTCGTCCGCCACAAGGAACTCACCGGCAGCCCGCTGGCCGCCCGGATGCTTGAGGAATGGGAATTGGCGAAGTCGGATTTCGTCAAGGTATTCCCGATGGAATACCGCCGCGTCCTGGGACAGATGTCCAAGGACGACGAGGAAACGCCGCGAGCGGAAAAGGTATCAGACTAGTCTGCTGTTTCGGGTTGGCCGGAAAGACGTTTCCCGCCAGCCGGGCCTGGAGTCGGCCTGTCGGCTCCCTTGCGAAATGGAGAGAAGAAGCAGATGAAACGACAACGACAAAGACGAAAACAACAGGAAGGGGCTTTAAAAAAACGTTGTGATTTCGTCGCGGCAAAAGCCGCATACCATACCGTTTGTATCCGTCCATCTTCATGGGGCGGTTCCATAGAGAGAAGGTGCGACAATGGAGTTTTCTTCAGTTGATACCATGTGGGTCTTGTTGGGGGCTGTTCTCGTATTTTTCATGCAGGCCGGTTTCACCATGGTCGAGGTCGGCTTCAGCCGCAGCAAGAACGCCGGCAACCTGGTCATGAAGAACCTTATGGATTTTTCCCTTGGTTCGCTGGTGTTTTGGGCGGTCGGCTTCGGAATCATGTTCGGAGCGGGCGGCAACGCGCTCATAGGCGGTTTCGATTTTTTCGTGCAGGGTAATTACGACGATACCTTCCCCGGCAACGCCTTCCTGATTTTCCAGACAGTATTTTGCGCCACCGCCGCCACCATCATCTCCGGCGGCATGGCCGAGCGGACAAAGTTCTCCGCCTATATCATTTACAGCATATTGATGAGCATGATCGTCTACCCAATTTCCGGTCATTGGATCTGGGGCGGCGGCTGGCTGTCGGAACTCGGCTTTCACGACTTCGCCGGATCGACGGCGGTTCACATGGTCGGTGGCGTCGCTGCGCTCGTTGGCGCGAAGATCCTTGGGGCCCGTATCGGCAAGTACGACAAGAACGGCAAGGCCAAGGCCATCCCCGGTTCCAGCCTCGGCATGGGCGCTCTCGGGGTGTTTATCCTCTGGTTCGCTGGTTCGGCTTTAACGGCTGTTCTACAGTGTCCGCAACCGGCAACGAGTCGCTGATCTCCATGTCCACGATCATGGTGACGACAAACCTGTCGGCAGCAGCAGCGGCCACGGCCGTCATGTTCCTGACCTGGATCCGTTACGGAAAGCCGGACGTCTCCATGACGCTGAACGGCGCTCTCGGCGGCCTTGTGGCAATCACGGCGGGTTGCGACGTTGTCAGCCCCGCCGGCGCAGCAATTATCGGCTTTGCTGCCGGCCTGTTGCTGGTCTATGGCATCGAATTCGTCGACAAGGTTTTGCGGATCGACGACCCGATAGGCGCGTTCGGTGTGCACGGGCTGTGCGGCGCGTTCGGCACCATCGCCACAGGCATCTTCGCTCTTAACGGCGGCCTGCTATACGGTGGTGGAACGACGCTTCTCACGGTGCAGGCGATCGGCGTCGTCGCGGTGGCGATATGGGTCTCGGTATCGATGGGCATCGGCTATTGGGTCATCGACAAGGCGATCGGCCTCAGGGTCAGCGCATCCGAGGAAGTGATGGGTCTTGATGTGGAAGAACACGGCGTGGACGCGGGCGGCTACCCCGGCTTCACCAATTCCGGCCGGTTCACCATCGTCAACGGCCACGGTACCGGAGTCGTCAAGAAGATCGAGGACGAACTTGGCGTCGAAGACGCAGCGGCCATCTATGCCGGGTCGACCGCCGGCGACCGCAAGCTCACCAAGGTCGCCATAATTACCCGCCCTGAAAAGTTCGCCACCCTCAAGACGGCCATGCACGAAATCGGCATCACCGGAATGACGGTCACCAAGGTGATGGGTTGCGGCGTCCAGATGGGATCTGGGGAATATTACCGTGGCGTCGAAGTCGCCTCCCATCTGCTCCCGAAGGTATGTGTGGAAATGGTGGTCAGCAAGGTTCCGGTCAGCGCCGTCGTGGCGGCCGCAAAGTCGGTCCTCCACACCGGCAAGATCGGCGACGGCAAGATATTCATTTCCGAGATGGAGGATGTAGTCAAGGTCAGAACGGGAGAACGCGGTTACGACGCCCTGCAGGATGCGGTATAATGCGATAACGGATACATTATTTGCCTGGCCATTCCCGGAAGCCGCTTCGGCTTCCGGGAATATTGGGGAAAAAGAACATGCTGATAGTTTTTGGCGGCCTGCCTGGAACGGGGAAATCGACTGTTGCGCGACTGTTGGCGGAACGCCTGGGCGCGGTGTGGTTGCGGCTCGACTCGCTGGAACAGGGTTTTGCCAAAGCGGGAGTAGTCGCCTTGCATGACATCGGCCCCGGCGGCTATTATGCGGCCCAGGCCGTTGCCCTTGACAATCTCAACATCGGGCTGACTGTCGTCGCGGATATGGTCAATCCGTTTGCCGTCACCCGCGCCGACTGGAAAAACGTCGCAGTCTCCGCGGGAAAAAAAGTCATCCAGGTTGAACTTTTCTGTTCCGACCCGGTGGAACACCGTACACGGTCGGAAAACAGGACTACCGACATTCCCGGCTTCAACCTGCCGACCTGGATCGACATACAGAACAGGGAATACGAACCATGGCCCGATGCGGACTGCCGCGTGGATACGGCGAAAGCGTCCCCGGACGAGGTTGTGGAATTAATAATGAATACATTTTAGAGGGTGTTAATACCAAATCCGACATAGAACTTGGCAGCCCGTCCCCGGGCGGCTGCCGCAGCAAAGGCTCATTACCTATGGCCAAGTACAGAGATGTAGAAGAAAGACTCAATGACTTTCGACCGGTCGAGCTCCGGCTTTCGCCGGAAGAGTTGACCGTTAACATGCAGCGTTGCCAGGATTGCGGCATTCCGTTTTGTCACGCGTCCGGCTGCGCCCTGATGAATGCAATTCCGGAAATCAACGCACAGGCCCTGGCGGGCCGCTGGGCAACAGCACTGGCAACTCTACTGGATGCCAGCCCGTTTCCGGAATTCACCAGCAGGGTATGTCCTGCATTGTGTGAGGGGTCTTGCGTGCAGGGGCTGTACGAACAGCCCGTCGCCTGCCGCCAGATAGAAAAGGAAGTTATTGAACGCGGCTTTGCAGAGGGTTGGGTGACCCCGCGGCCGCCGTCATATAGAACCGGCCTGCGGGCGGCTGTCATCGGCTCCGGTCCCGCAGGCCTTGCTGCCGCCTGGCGTCTCAACCAGGCTGGCGTCAACGTGACCGTCTATGAAAAAGACGCACGTCCGGGCGGATTCCTCCGCTACGGCATCCCCGATTTCAAACTGGAAAAGGAAGTAGTCGACAGACGCGTCGAAATGCTGGCGCTGGAAGGAATCACTTTCGAATGCGGCCTTGAGGCAGGTGTGGACGTTTCCGGCCGCCTCCTGAAGGAACGCCATGATTTCATCGTCCTCGCCGGAGGCGACAGGGCAAAGCGCGACCTTCCCATACCGGGGCGGGACCTCCAGGGAGTATTTTTCGCCACAGACTATCTTTCCGCCGTCGACAGGATGGTGTCAGGCGAGACGACGGACCTCCCGGCCGGACTAAACCCGTCAGGACAAAAAGTCGTGGTCATCGGCGGCGGCGACACGGGATCGGACTGCATAGGATCTTCATTGCGTCTTGGCGCGGAATCGGTAGAACAACTGGAAATCATGCCGGAACCTCCGTCTTGCCGCGCGATGGCGAACCCGTGGCCCGAATGGTCCCGAATTCGCCGCGACTCGTCCAGCCACGAGGAAGGCGGCGAGCGCCGATGGAATACGACTACTCTCGAATTTTTGCCCGCCGGCGTTGATCCTTCGCGCGTCGGGGCTCTACGCTGCGCCAAAGTGGAGTGGAGGGCGAACGAAAACGGCCGAGATTCCAGGCCGGTCAAAGTTGAAAACAGTGAGTGCATTATTGCGGCTGACAGAGTATACTTGGCGATGGGATTCACCGGTCCGGAAAAGAATCCGCTTTTCGCCCAGCTGGGTGTGGAGCGCGACTCCGACGGCCGATTGCAGGTAGACTCTTGCGGAAGAGCCGCATCTGGTGTATATATATGCGGCGATGCGGCAAATGGCCCAAGCCTAGTGGTGAGGGCTATAGCCGACGGTTTGAAAGCGGCCGAGACCCTTCTCGCCGACAACCTGGACGCCTACCGTAAGTTCGGATCGCGCCAGGTGATGGCGGCGGTCTAGTCTCCGCCTGCACGCAATAGAGGGGCGTTTATATTATGTATGAAGAGACGGACGACTTTCCCTTGGCTGTGTCCGATGTTGATTCGGGCCCGAAGGAGGAATGCGGGGTTTTTGGCGTCTATGGCTGCAGGGACGCCAGCGGAATAATTTACGAAGGCCTTTTTTCCCAGCAGCACAGGGGCCAGGAGGGAGCAGGCATCGCCGTAGTCGACGATCATGGCGACATGCACTGCCTTAAGGGCCTCGGTCTCCTTGGCGAAGCGATCAAGCCGAAGCGCGCAAACGCCGAACTCAAGGGCAGCCTCGGCATCGGCCATGTCCGCTACTCGACGACCGGCTCGCCGCGTTCGCAAAACGTCCAGCCCCTTATCGGCGAAATAATTGACGGCTCGTGGGCGGTAGCCCATAACGGCAATATCGTCAACGCAGCGGAACTCCGCCTCCAATACCAGCAGTCGGGGTCGATGTTCCAGACCGGCACGGACTCCGAAGTGCTCCTGCATATGCTCGCCTCCCCCGAGCATCGGGCGCGGCCGGACCGCATAAAAAGCGTGTGCCAACGGCTGGCCGGATCATACTCTTTCTTAATAATGTCCAAGGACTCCCTTATAGCCGTGCGTGACCCGCACGGCTTTAAGCCGCTTGTCTTGGGCCGTCTCGGTGAAGGCTGGGTGTTTGCTTCGGAAACGTGCGCTCTTTCCCAGGTCGGCGCCGGTTACATCCGTGAAGTCGAACCGGGCGAAATCATCATCGTCGACAGGGACGGCCCCAGGTCCGAATGGCTTCCGAAGGCGGACCGCCAGGCGCGGTGCGTTTTCGAGCTGGTCTACTTCGCACGCCCCGACAGCCGCGTCTTCGGCTATAATGTCCATCAGGTGCGCCTGATGTACGGCCAGCGCCTCGCGGAAGAACATCCCGTCGACGCCGACATCGTCATCTCCGTTCCGGACAGCGGCAACTCCTCCGCCCTTGGCTATTCCCGCGCCAGCAATATCCCTTATGAAATGGGCTTTATCCGCAACCACTATGTCGGAAGGACCTTCATCATGCCCGGATCGAACGACCGGGCCGCACAGGTCGACAGAAAGCTGTCCGCGCTCCCCGAGACTGTCTCCGGGAAACGGGTTGTGGTGGTGGACGATTCGATAGTCAGGGGGAACACCATGCGCCGCCGCGTCAAGGCGCTTCGTGAAGCGGGCGCAGTGGAAGTGCATCTCCGAATCGCCTGCCCCCCGGTCACCCATCCCTGTTTTTACGGTATCGATTTTCCGACCAAGCAGGAACTGGCCGCCGGGGAACGCTCGATCGAAGATATCAGGACGGCTGTCGGGGCTGACAGCCTTGGCTATCTCTCCGTCGAGGGCCTGCTGTCCCCCCTTGGCGAATACGATTCGTTCTGCCTGGCCTGCCTGAACGGCGAATACCCGATCCGGCAGGGATCGGCAATGAAGGAAGCGCTGGAAATGAACGGCTGCGTGATGTAAGTTTTTGCGGCGGCAAAAATTAAATTAGGCGACCCATCACCCAAATACCTCTCCCCAGCGGGAGAGGTATTATATGGAAAGACCATATCACAGGAGCTTTTTTATGCCTAGGCGCAACGACATCAAGCGCATCATGCTCATTGGTTCCGGTCCCATCATCATCGGCCAGGCCTGCGAATTCGACTATTCCGGAGCACAAGCCTGCAAGGCCCTGAGGGAGGAGGGCTACGAGGTGGTGCTGGTGAATTCGAATCCCGCCACAATCATGACCGACCCCGAACTCGCCGAACGCACCTACATCGAACCTCTCACCGCCGACTTCCTCGCCGATGTCATCCGCCGCGAACGCCCCGACGCCGTCCTGCCGACGATGGGCGGCCAGACCGCTCTCAACCTCGCCATGGAATTGTGGCGCTCCGGCGTCCTTGCCGACTATGGCGTCGAAATGATCGGAGCGACCCCGGAGGCCATCGACAAGTCGGAGGATCGTGGCCTGTTCCGCTACGCGATGCAGCGGATCCATCTCGAAGTCCCCCGCTCCGGCAGCGCCAAAACCCTCGATGAAGCGATTGCCGTGAGGAACGGCCTCAAAAGCTGGCCTGTCGTGATCCGACCCGGCTTCACCCTCGGCGGCACTGGCGGCGGCATTGCCTACAGCCAGGAAGAATTCGAAGCCATAGCCAAACAAGGCCTCGCGGCCAGCCCGACAACGGAAATCCTGGTCGAGGAGTCGCTCCTTGGCTGGAAGGAATTCGAATACGAAGTCATGCGGGACAGACACTCCAACAACGTCATTGTCTGTACGATAGAAAACATCGACCCCATGGGCACGCATACCGGCGACTCCATCACCGTAGCCCCAGCGATTACCCTCACCGACCGCGAGTATCAGGTAATGAGGGATGCCTCCCTTGCCGTCATGAACGAAATCGGCGTCGACACCGGCGGCGCGAATGTGCAGTTCGCCCTCAATCCGGCGAACGGACGCCTAGTCGTGATAGAGATGAACCCGAGAGTGTCCAGGTCCTCCGCCCTCGCCTCGAAGGCAACCGGCTTCCCCATCGCCCGCATCGCGGCGAAGTTGGCCATTGGCTACACCCTCGACGAACTCAAGAACGACATCACCAAGGCGACGACAGCCTGTTTTGAACCGGCCCTCGATTATGTCGTCGTGAAATGCCCGCGCTTCAATTTTGAAAAATTCCCCGGCACCGAGGCCAAGCTCGGCACCCAGATGAAATCCGTCGGCGAAACGATGGCCATCGGGCGCACCTTCAAGGAAGCGTTTCAAAAGGCGCTCCGTGGTTTGGAAACGGGCCGCGCCGGATTCGGATTCGACGGCAAAGAAGACGGCTTCGCCAACATGTCGGAACACGATTTCGCCGCATCGGTGGCTGTATCTTCGGACCGTCGCGTTTTCGCCCTCAGTCACGCCTTCGACAGAGGCCTGTCGGTGTCGGAAGTGCATAAGTTGTCGGGGATCGACCCGTGGTTCCTCCGCGAAATGGAGGAACTCGCCGCTTTCGCGCATTACATCAGGGACGACATCGGAACGCTGGCCACATTGGCCGGTGATCCCGCCCTGTTCAGGCAGGCGAAAGCGTTCGGGTTCTCCGACAGGCAGCTTGCCTCCCTTCTTTCAACGAGCGAAGACGATGTTCGCAAAGCCAGGCAGGCCGCAGGGCTTCGCCCCTCCTATCAGCTTGTCGACACCTGCGCTGCGGAATTCCTCTCCGCCACGCCGTACTATTATTCCACCTATGGTTCGCAAGGATCCGCCTCTGCCGCAGACGATATCGCCGGCGGCAGGGACTCGATCATGATCATCGGCGGCGGTCCGAACCGGATCGGCCAGGGAATAGAATTTGATTACTGCTGCTGCCATGCGTCGTTCGCGCTCAGAGACGCAGGGTTCCGCACCATCATGGTCAACTCAAACCCGGAGACGGTATCCACCGGTTACGATACGGCGGATGTACTCTACTTCGAGCCGCTGACCCTCGAAGACGTATTGGAAATCCAGCACCGTGAACATGCCCATGGATCAATTGTCCAATTCGGCGGGCAGACGCCCCTGAACCTCGCCACATCGCTCAAGGCGAACGGCATGAACATCATCGGCACTTCGCCCGAATCCATTGACATGGCGGAAGACAGGAAGCTATTCGGCGACCTGATGGACAAGCTGGCGATCAAGCAACCGGCCCACGGCAAGGCGTCAAACCTTCAGGAGGCGCTGAAAGCGGCCGAACAGGCGGGCTATCCCATATTGGCCCGCCCTTCCTTCGTCCTTGGCGGCCGAAACATGGTTATCGCCCACGACCGGGAGGCGCTCACGAAGTATATGCATGAACTCGAGGACGTCTCGCCGGAGCGACCCGTCCTTATCGACCACTATCTCGAGCAGACGACGGAAGTAGATGTCGACTGCCTCTCGGACGGAGAGACGGTTGTCTTGGGCGGCATGATGGAACATATCGAAATCACCGGCATCCACTCCGGCGACAGCGCCTGCGCCCTGCCTCCGCCGAATCTCCCTCAGGACGTCAAGGATCGTATCCGCAAACACACCGTCGATATAGCGAAAGCCCTGAAGGTCCGAGGCCTCATGAATGTGCAGTTCGCCGTGCGCGGCGACGATATCTTCGTGCTTGAAGTCAACCCCAGAGCCTCGCGCACCGTACCGTTTGTCAGCAAGGCCACCGGGGTGCCGCTGGCCAAACTTGCGTCGTTGTGCATGGCCGGGTTCAAACTGAGAGATATGAACTTCATGACGGAACCCGCCCCGCGCCACTACTCAGTCAAGGAAGCCGTCTTTCCCTTCAATCGATTCCCCGGGACTGCGGTCAAACTTTCCCCCGAGATGAAATCCACCGGCGAAGTCATGGGCATGGATAACGCCAACGGGTCCGCTTTCCTGAAAAGCCAGGTCGCGGCGGGAAACAGGATTCCGCACTCCGGCCATGTCTTCGTCAGCCTGAAGGACTCCGACAAGGAAGCTGCCATTCCCCTGGCGAAACGGCTCATCGCCCTCGGGTTCACCATTTATGCGACCAAGGGCACCAGCACCGCCATGCGGGATGCGGGAATCCCGTCCCGGGCCTTGTTCAAGATTTCACGCCGCAGACCGAACGTCCTTGACCTGATGGAAGAGCACGATGTCGAATGGGTCATCAACACGATAGAAATCGGCTCCGAACCTGCAGTCGACGAAGGACGGATGCGGGCGCAGACCGTTCTCAACGGGATACCGATCACGACGACCCTGAACGACCTCGAGGCAGCACTCGACGGGCTTGAATTCCTCAGCCGCCACGGCCGCCTGGATATCTGCAGCCTGCAAGAATACAACCGACACTCCCAGTCCGTCACGCTTCCCAAGGGAAAACAGGGCGCACGGTTAACAACAGCTAATTGATGAAACGGGATACTTGATGAAAAATTACGACTGGAAAACGAAACGCGAAAACAAGGCTTATCTTGCCCTTGCCGACGGCAGCGTCTTTCACGGCCATTCGGTGGGCGCAAAAATCGACCGCGTCGGCGAAGCAGTGTTCAACACCGGCATGACCGGCTACCAGGAAATACTTTCAGACCCTTCCTATGCCGGGCAATTCGTCTGCCTCACCGCGCCGGAGATCGGCAATGCGGGAGTCAATTGGGAAGACATGGAATCGCGGGATTTCTTCGCGACAGGGCTTCTCATGCACAAGGTCAACCAGCCGTCGAATTGGCGGTCGCAGGAATCCCTGGAAGACGCCCTGAAAACGCGCGGCTCCCCGGCCCTGGCCGGGCTTGACACCCGCACCCTGACCCGGCTTATCCGCGACAAGGGGGCGCAAAAGGCGTTTCTTTGCGCCACGGGCGAAGTGCCGGTCGAAGACGGGGTCGAACGGGCGCGCGCCTGGGAAGGCCTGGAGGGCCAGGATTATGTGAGCAAGGTCACTTGCGACCTGGCTTACGATTGGGACGCCGACAATCGCCACGCCGTAACCTATCCCCACCACGACGAGATCCTGCCGCCCGCCGACTACCGCATCATCGCCTATGATTTCGGAATCAAGTGGAATATCCTCCGCAGCCTTCGCCGCGCAGGATTGAAGGTCGTGGTCGTCCCGGCGAAAACGACCGCCGATGAAGTGTTGGCGATGGAACCGGATGGCGTGTTTTTGTCGAACGGCCCTGCGGATCCGGCCGCAGTCGGCTATGCGGCGGAAGCGATCAGAAAGCTTCTCGGACGGGTGCCGCTGATGGGCATCTGCCTCGGCCACCAGCTCCTCGGTCTTGCCCGTGGCGGCAAAACCTACAAGCTGTCTTTCGGCCACCACGGCTGCAATCATCCGGTCAAGGACCTGCGCAATGATCGCACCCTCATCACCTCACAGAACCACAATTTCGCGGTAGATGCGGATTCCTTGAAGAATGCCGGTGTTGAAATGACCCACGTCAGTCTCAATGACGGCTCGCTGGAAGGGTTCCGCTGCGTGGACGCGCCGGCGTTTTCGGTGCAGTTCCACCCCGAGGCCGCACCAGGGCCGTTTGATGCCTTGAGTGTTTTCACGAAAATTCTTAAAATGCTCTTACCCTCTTCCCTTTTTGGGGCAAGGGTTAGGGTATGCGGGAAAACAAAAAGGACAGCATAATAAAGAAATTCACGAACATTCACTTCGGCGTTACCTTAACCAGGCAATACTCACTCCCCATCTTTATGCTCTGCACAAGTTCCGACTCTACCGGCTGTCCGAAAACATGCTCGAACAAACCCCGCGTATAGCCAACCGTGCAGTAACACCAGGTCTTCGTATCCAGATGCTCCACCCCCTGAACCATATAACACTCGCAGGTCAGGAATTTGGTATAGATAGCGCCGTCCTCCATATACCAGCCCGCACCGTGGCGATTGACTTTGCCGACGAACTCGGCAAGGCTCGATGACTCGCGATACAAGCCGCGCAGCCATTGCTTCATCTCAGGCAGTCTGCCCTCTTCGTCGCAGTGGCATCCCATACGGATCGATTTTATCGTCGCTTCGTCGAAGCGCCTTTCAAGGCCATCGCTGATCCCGGTGACCCACATGGCTTTTTCAGCATCACCGGCGCCCGCCGACAACGGAGCGGCCCGGCTTATTTCAGCGGCGGCCTCGTCATCGACGAATTTTTGAATGTTTCGGTACAGCTTCCCAACCTCGGGGTGGTCGGCCATGGAGTCATGTCCTCCAACTGGTTATTCCCCCCGCATCGCCCTGATGGCGGCGGCCGGATCGGCAGCGCCGAAAATAGCGGTGCCGCCAACCAGGAGATCGGCTCCGGCATCGATGATTTCCTTGGCGTTCTTGACGCCAACGCCGCCGTCGACCTCCACCTCGGCCGCATCCCGGCCTTCGGCGTCGAGAAGGGTGCGCACCTTGCTGATCCGTTCCAGGGATTCCGGGATAAAGGATTGCCCGCCAAACCCGGGAAATACGGACATTATAAGGAGGCGGTCGACTTTAGCCAGCTTCCCCTGGAGCTTTTCCACCGGCATATCGGGATTGAGGGACAGGCCACGGGTCAAGCCGAGGGAGCCGATTTCATCAAGTATTTCTTCCGGGTCGGGGAAAATTTCCAGATGCACAGTCAGACCGTCCGCGCCCGCATCCTTGTACACCTTGAGGTATTTCTGCGGATTGTCCATCATGAGATGGACGTCGAAATGCAGTTTGGTGACCTTGCGGACGCATTCTATGATCCCCGGTCCCATCGAAAGGTTGGGGACGAAATGCGCGTCCATGATATCGATGTGGATGATATCCGCACCCGCATCCTCGACTTTGCGGATTTCGTCGGCGAGACGGCAAAAATCGGCGGCAAGAATGGACGGTGCGACTTTGATTGTGCGTTTCATTGTGTTCCCTCGGTAAAATAATCGGTGAAAGTACGGCAAAAAAGCGGTTTCCCTCCCGCAACCACAGGTGTCCCATGATAGCCGATACAGCCTCCGCATGCAACTCCCCAGGCAGAAGCCGCCCCCTTTTCGCCCTCGGCTCCGAAACGGCCGGGGAATAAGGCTTGTCTCCTTGACTGTAGCATGTTTTTCCCTAACATTAAGTGTTTGTGCACCTCCTGCTTTCTACTATGGAACTATTAAGGAACCGCCGCCAATGCCAGACATCAAGGCCATGTACAAAACGGTTATGGACGACCACTTCCCCGACGACCTCACCATCACCTTCGGGGATCAGAAGCTCATATATAAAAAACGCGTCTGGACCATCGACGACAATGGCGAAATGCTTAAAAAGGGTCTGCGTTACGGTGAAAACCCGGGACAGGAAGCGGCCCTTTACGAACTGGTATCCGGCAACCTCAGCCTTGGCGACTGCGCTTTCATCTCCCCCGGCAAAGGGCTTGTCGCCTGCCTTTCCGAGGAAGGCATGCTCCAGTTCGGCAAGCACCCCGGAAAAACAAACCTTACCGATGTCGACAGCGCACTGAACGTCCTGCGCTATCTGGACGAGCGCCCGGCCACCCTCATAATGAAGCACAACAACCCGTCAGGCGCAAGTTACGGCGCGAGCGCGGCCGAAGCCTATGACAAAGCGAACGCCGCCGACCGCCTCGCGGCTTTCGGCGGAGCGGCGGTCTTCAACGTCAAGGTCGACACGGAAGCGGCAAAACTGTTGGCGGCGAACTATCTCGAAGTCGTCGCCGCACCTGACTTCGACGGCGCGGCCCTGGACATCTTCAAAACCAAGAAAAACCTTCGGGTCGTCAAGATCAACCGCCTAGACCGCATTCGCGACTATGCGACCGAACGCTTTGTCGACTTCAAGTCCCTTATTGACGGCGGCCTGGTCGTACAGCAGTCCCAACTGAACCGTATTCGTACGACCGCCGACTTCCTTCCCGCGACCTGGACTGGGAAAGACGGTTCAACCGTTACGGTCAAGCGCCAACCGACGGAAAAGGAAAAAGCGGACCTCCTGTTCGGCTGGCAGGTAGAACAGGGAGTGACCTCCAATTCCGTATTGTTTGTCAAGGACGAGACAACCGTAGCCATCGGCGCGGGCGAACAGGACCGGGTCGGCGTGGCGGAAATCGCAATCTTCAAGGCATACAAGAAGAAAGCCGACGATATCGCCTTCCGCAAACACGGCTGCCTTTTCTTCGAAGTCGAACTCAAGGAAAAGGACGGCAGCCTCCCCGCCGGAACCGCCGGGGCAATCAGGGAAGAGGCATTCGCCTTAAAGGGCGGGCTCGACGGCGCGTCGGCCGTCTCCGACGCTTTTTTCCCGAAGCGCGACGGCATCGACGCCATTGCCAGCCATGGCGTCAAGGCGGTCATCCACCCTGGCGGCTCAATCGCCGACAAGGAGATTATCGCCGCCGCCAACGAACACGGCATGGCAATGGTATTTACTGGGCAACGCGCATTCAAACACTAAGCGCTCAAAAAACATTGGCGCATTTTCGGAAATGATAGGCACCCTGTTGCGTTTTTCGGCACAGTTGCAGCAAGCCAAAATGCGCAACGGAAGGCCTACTTTTTCAGAAAATGCTATTAGGAGTCTTGGATGAACAAAGACGAGGCGAACCGTCAGGATAAAAGCCGCAAGCCCGCTCCGCACATTTCCATGGAACTCAAGGCGGACAGCGCCAGGGTGACGAACCTCCAGATGGAAGGCAGTAGGCTCATCCTCACTATAGAAGCCGAACTGTCGGAAAGCCAGGTCAAGGCCGCCGATCCGGGACCGGAACAGCTGGCCGCGTCCACCACAGTGGCCATGCCCGCGATCTTGCAGGAATCGGATACTGAGGAAACGCCCATTTCGGAAAGCGGCGGCACCAGCTCCGCGATCGAGGACGAACTGGACGATCCAGGAAGCGACGAACCGGCGGTGTTTTCGCTCCCGGACGCCGTCGCCGCCGGCCTGGACGATGAGCAGGAACTTGCCAGTGAAGCATTGGAGGAAAAAATCCTTGAAGAGGTATTCTCCGTCGGCGCGGACAAGGACACGGTGGAAACGATCAACCCCCTGTCCTACTCCGGAAGCGCGGTAGCGCCTTCATCCTACGGCATCCGCCCGCCCGAGCATGAAACGAAGCAGGAAGCTTTCGACCCACTGCACGCCTTTACCGAAGCTCCTGTCGATGGCGGCAAAAAAAAGTCGCCGCTGGAAGAAACGACCGTGGTGGAAAAACCGGCGGCGCTTGAGGATAGTATTTCCTACGAACGGCTAGAGGACGAAATACGCAAGGTAAAAGGCAGGGAAACGTCGGTACAGTACAAGCGTCCCTATTCCGAGGAAATAGCCACTAAGGAAAAAGCCACGGACGAATCCTCCATTTTCCTCGGCAAACAGGCGGACGACACCGTCCCCCTGCCCCCTCCTTCGGCGGTCATCACGGCGGCTGAAGTCGACGAGGATGAGGACACGCTGGCTGCAATCAAGCCCGACGCCTATTCCGAAGTACTGGCTGCCGAACAATCGGAAAAAGCCAGGGTCGAGCGCGATCAATACAACACGGAGACGGGACCTCTGCCGTTTTATGCAGCGCATATGCAATCTTCCGCCAGGGACGATCAGGGCGAGGTGAACGAAGACCTCGACACCGCCACCCAGCAGATATCCTACCAGAACATGTCGGAACAGGACAAAGACGCCACCTACAACCAAAACTCCCTCGAAGAAGAAGAGGAGCAGCTTCGCCTGGAGGCGGAAGACAGATCCACGGAGCACCTCCTGTACGGCCAAGAGCAAAATATCGCAGCAGCGGTCGAAGAGCAACCCGAACCCCTTGAGGAAAAGCAGGAACAGAAGAACGAGGATTCGTCCGTGTTCGAGTTCGACGAGAATCTGGCCGAATACCCCGCTGAAAATTCCGAGGCGCAGCAAATAGCGGATGCACCCGGCGAAAGCGCAGAAAAAGTCCTTACAGTGGCTCCGGAAGACCTCGACGACGACATACCGGTTCTCTCGGAAGAGAGCAGCGCCTTTGGCGGCGAGCGCCACGGCGAGCCGCTGCCGTCCATGAATTTCGGATTCGATCCCATTCCCGTTCCGGCGGCGCAGGAAAAGCCCGCAGAGGAGGAGCCTGTCGCCGAGCCGCTGCAGGAACAGGAAGAGGACAATATTGCCGGGGAGGACGCACCTGCCGCATTATCGGAAGAATCCGCAATCCCGTCCGAATCACCACCGGAACCGGTCGCTCCAGAGGCGGAACCTCAGCCTCTGGACACACCCGCCGCCGAGGAACAGCCGCCATCCGACAGCGGCGACCGGGCGGAAGGCCCCGCTGCCGCAGATTCGGCAACACCGCCCTGCGCTCAGCCCGCCCAGGAGGGCGAGAGCGGCGGCCCGACACTCAATACCGGCGAACCGCCGCGCACGCCGACCGGAGGAACGACAGTCCTTATCCGCTACACCTGCCCCAAATGCAAAACCCAGGGCATGCAGGCGGTCGACAAGGTTGGCACGGTCGTCAACTGCACCAACTGCGGCAAGGCAATGCGCCTAGTGATGAAAAAATAGGCGGGAAAGCACTTGCTCTTGCCAACATGCGTCAGGTTGTGGATAATTGTCCGTCTGTTTGGCATATGTGAAATTTACACAAAAACGGCTTTCGCAAACCGGCGAAAAGGCCTATATAGTGTTTTCTGAGAAAGTTGATCCTTCCGTTGCGCGTTTTGGCTTGGTACAATTGTGTAGGAAAACGCAACAGAGGGCCGATCATTTCTGAAAACGCGCTAGGATTATAGAGTACATGCAAAATCGATATTTCAAGCCACGCCTCTCCACCTGGCTGCCTTTCGGCTTGAGGCGGCTGGATACGTATTTTTCAAAAGCGTATATCAAAATCCTCATACTGATCCTGGCCGCCATGGCCATGCTCATAGCCATCGGGGATATCTTCCAGCGTTTTGACGATTTCGTCGTCTATGCGAGGAACAACGAGCTGGACCTGGCGCAAACAAGTTCGCTGTTCATCAGGTATTATGTCGCATTTATCCCACACCTGATTTTTCAGTACATGTTCCCCCTGTCGATTTTGCTCGCGGGCGCCATAACCGCGACTTCCGCCTATATGGGACCAAGGGGCAACAACGAATACACGGTAATCCGCTCGGTCGGCATACCGGTGCGGCGCGCCCTGATGCCTTTGATATTCCCCGCCCTTTTCGTCGTGATCCTCTTCCAGGCCGGGCGCGATTATTTCCTGCCGCACTTGGTTCGGGAAAGGAGCGCCATCTACAACCAGCTGCGCGAGCGTTCGACCGACCCGGTGAATATCTCGATGATCCACGGCGACGAATTCCAGACCGTCGCCATTGGCTGGTTTTCTCCCGAAGGCATTGCCCACAACATGATACTGGAAGTGCGCAACCTCGACAGATACCAGCGCGCCAACGCGGCCGAGGGGGACAACGATTTTGTCGCCTTCCATGCGGTACAGGCGCGGCTTGAACCGGTCCCGGGCGGCGAGGGCTATCAGTGGCAGCCTTTAGCAGGCGCGGAGGCGCAGTTGTTTACGCGCTTCTCGCGGCGTTCGGCCGAATGGACTCAACCCATCCGCACCAGCCTGACTCCCGCCATGATCGAGCGCCAGACCCAGGGTGACGCCGTCTGCACCTGGCGAGAACTGCTATCGATGCAGGCCGACAACTCCAGCGCGCGGGTCGAACTGCATTGGCGGCTTTCCGAGCCGATCGCCTGCGGCATTCTTCTCCTCTGGGGACTTGGCGTCCTGGTAGGCCGGATGCTCAGGGGGAAAGGTTCCGGCTATATCCAGGCAGTCGCCATTTCCATTCTTGCGACCGGATTGTTCAATGCGGTGCGCCTGTTTGGCGTGTCATTATGGGAAAACGGCGTTCTGACGCCGTCTGAAGCGGTTTGGCTGCCCCTGGCGCTGGCCGCGCTTGTCAGCATTCCCATTGTCTACTGGATGGAAAGATAAACCCGTCCAGGATACAAACCGGATATTGACAATCACGACAGTTACAACGATAATCAGTAGGATCTTTATCACATTTACCCCCGCCATCCCCAGGAACGGCTGATCCTGGCTGAAGGCGGTACCCGAGGCCATACTATGGGCGCGACCAACAACCTTTTCTTTGACCATGCCTTGGCCCTTCTCGAAGAACGCCGCTACCTCGAAGCGGTGGAGGCCTTCTCCGAGTTGGCAACGATATCCCCTGATTTCCCAGGAGTTTATGGCAACAGAGGACTCGCCTACCTCAATCTTGGTTATCGGGACGAAGCCAAAAAAGACTTTGAAATGGTTTTGGAGCTCGATCCCGAGGATGCCATGGGCCACGCGATGCTGGCGGAACTGGCGCGCTACCACGGCGGGCTGGAGGAATCCCTGAGCCACGCGGTGGAAGCCATGGAGCTTGATGAAAACGAACCCCAATCGCATTTTGTGCGGGGCTGGCTTTTCGCCAGGGCCGGGCAGTACTGCGAGGCGACCGAGGACCTGGCCCGCTTCATGGATCTTACGGACGAATCCAGCGACGTCCTTGACCTTTACGAAGCCTGTCTGATTTTGGCCGAGGAAAATCCCAAGGATGATTATGGCGACTGCATAGCTGACCGCGAAGCGGAAGACGCCTATCTCGGTAAAAGGGGCTGGTCCTTCGACATGCGACCGAATCCCGATTACGAAGCGCAAGGACATTCCTGCGCCTACGCCCATTGCATCCGCAATTCCGCCCCGATGTCCGCAGAGACTGCCGACGGCTGCCCGATTTTCGGCTATGCCTGTCCGGGACAGCGCGAACAAGTTGCGTGGTGCAGGGAAAATCCCCAGAACAATGATTAATTAGCCATTTACAACGCCGCCTCTACAGGTACAATATGGCGGTGAGGATTTTGTTTTATCATCTTATGCAGTGCGAGCAATGAAACCGCCGTTATCAATGGCGGTTTGTGATTTGTTTGAATAGCGCGTTTTCGAAAATGACAGGCTACTCCTGTTGCGTTTTCGGGCACAACTGTCCCGACCAAAACGCAGAATGGGCAGACCGGCCTCTTCTAAAAACGCAATAGAGGAAAGGAACACCGTGGCGGGAGATGTCCGTTTGTCATGTTTTGCCGCTCCCTGGGGGCGAGACGGTTCAATAAATGCCATTACCGAAGTGGCCGATTGCGGGTACGAAGGCCTGGAATTTCCGGCAGAGGTAGTTCAGCGCTTTGAGGACCGGCTGCATGTTTTCGAAGAAATTCTCGATACCACCGGCCTGAAACTGTCGGGACTTTTGCAAAACGTCAACTTGGTTGACAAGGACAAAGCCGACGAACAGGTCGAGCGCGCCGCCAATTCCGCTCGCTTTGCCGGCGCTACCGGACGCGGCAATCTCGTCGTCTGTCACAGTGAACCCCTGGAAAGCCCTTTGCAGGACGACGATTGGCTTACGGTGGGAGCGATACTGGAAGAAATCGGCACGCGCTGTCAGGATTTCGGCATCAGCCTTTGTTTCATGCCCAAAGCCCGCCGCCTCATAGAAGGCGACAAGGATCTGAGAAAATTGATGGCCATGACCAACCCCGATGTCGTCAGCCTCGCCGTCGACACCGCCGAACTCACCCTCCTGGACATGGACCCGGCAAAGGTCATCAAAACCTACGGTTCACGGGTCAAGACGATCAGGTTCAGGGATGTCTCGGGCTCGAAGAAGCGCGCCGAGGCCACCAGTTCACGTCCCGGCTCCGCCCCGCAATTCGGGCGCGGCGCGGTAAAGTTCGACGCTGTCTCCAAGGCCATCATAGACACCAAGTACGACGGTTGGATCACGGTGGACATCACCGGGGAAGCTACTCAACCCAAAGAAGCCGCGCTTGCCGGTTACCGCTTCGTCATGCGCAAGTCGGGGCTGTACCCTTACTAAGCGAAACCACTACGGGATTGCCAAAGCAATAAAGGCCCACGCCGACGGCGTGCCGGTCATCCATGTGGTGGACTATTTCAAGCACGGCGAGGTCTGGGAAAATTCGCCGACGCATTTCCGCGACGAGACCTTCTTCTCCTGTCTGCAGGAGAAGGCCGACGTGCGCATCAGCCCGGAAACCACTGCCGGCTATCCGGGCCACGATC
>DAIOFH010000014.1:0-44668 GCA_036745875.1 Planctomycetota bacterium
TACGATTACTACCAGCCGGAAGCCTATATTCCACAAACCGACGCCTATATAGAAAAAGACGCCGCCATCAATGACAACCTGGAACGGCTACGCCTTTCCGCCACCTCGGCCCTGCTGACCCGCCGCGACGTCATTGTCGTCGCCTCCGTTTCCTGCATCTACGGTCTCGGCAGGCCGGAAGAATACCGGGACATCGCCCTTACCCTCCAGGTCGGCGACACCGTCGACCGCCGCGAACTTCTGACCCGACTGGTGAGGATGGAGTATTCGAGAAACGACTTCGATTTCCAACGCGGTTCTTTCCGTGTCCGGGGAGACGCCATTGACATCTGGCCCGCCTACATGCAAACGGCGGTACGGGTGGAACTGTTCGACGACGAGATAGACTCGATTTCCGAATTCGAAACGCTCACCGGTGAACTGCTGATGAAATTCCAGCACCGGGCGATCTTCCCCGCCACCCACTTCGTCCTGTCGGAGTCGGCTTCTGCGATGGCGGTGGACGGCATCAATGCAGAACTCGAACAACAGCTGTCCCATTTCAAGTCGACGGGCAAGCTTCTCGAAGCCCAGCGCCTGGAAAGCCGCACCAAATACGACCTGGAAATGATCGAGGAAATAGGCTACTGCAAAGGCATCGAAAACTATTCCCGGCATTTCGACGGGCGCAAAGCGGGTGAACGTCCGGCCTGTCTTTTCGATTATTTCCCCAATAAGGACTGGCTCCTCATCGTCGACGAATCCCACGTTACCCTCCCGCAAGTCAGGGGCATGTACAACGGCGACCAGGCCAGGAAAAAAGTCCTGGTCGACCACGGCTTCCGCCTCCCCTCCGCCCTCGACAACCGTCCGCTGAAGTGGGAGGAGTTCCAGCAGGTGCAGCCCCAGTGCGTGTATATTTCCGCCACCCCCGCCGTGTACGAACTGGAAAAGTCCGGCGGCGAACCGGTCGAACTCCTGGTCAGGCCAACCGGCCTTGTCGACCCGCCGGTGGAAGTGCGCCCGACGAAGGGCCAAGTCCCGGATATCATGAACGAAATCAAGATCAGGGCGGAAAAGGGCGAACGCGCCCTGATCACCACACTGACGAAACGCCTGGCCGAGGATCTCGACCACTATTGCCGAGATCACGGCCTGAAGACCACCTATTTGCACTCGGACATCCACACCCTCGACCGGGTGGAAATACTCCGCGACCTGCGCCTCGGCTCGTATGACGCGCTGATTGGCGTCAACCTGCTCAGGGAAGGTCTGGACCTGCCGGAAGTCTCCCTCGTCGTCATCCTCGATGCGGACAAGGAAGGGTTCCTGCGCAATTCCACCAGCCTCATCCAGATCATCGGCCGCTGCGCGCGCAATATCGAAGGCCGCGTCATCCTCTATGCTGACCGCATCACTGACGCCATGCGCAAGACAATGGACGAAACGAGCCGCCGCCGCGACGCACAGATCCAGTACAACGCCGACAACAACATTACGCCGACGACGGTTTCCAGGGCCCTGGAAACGGGCCTGGAGGAATTCTTCGGCATCAACGAGGAGAAATCCATTTACATCCCGGCCCTCGGCGGCAACATCCAGACCGGGACCATCACGCCGGAAGACGAAATACGCCTCCTGCAGCAGGAAATGGAGACTGCAGCCGCCGAAATGCGCTACGAGGACGCGGCGAAATTGCGCGACCGGCTGTTGGAACTGAAGGCGCCTATTTCATACTCAGGAACCAAAACACCGCGCCGAGGCGCTGGCAAGGGTAGGGGAAAATACAAGGGCAAGGGTGCCGGAAAACGAAAAGGATTCAACAGCCGTGAATAAAACGCATTCCCAAAGACTATTGGCCTTGTGGGTGATCCTCTTTGTATTTGCTCTCGTTCCAGCCCCTTCCGCAGCGGAAGAAGCAGAGGTGGTTGAAGAACTCAACCCCCTGCTGATCATGCCCGCTGACGACCAGTTCTCAGCGCCATACCATCCCTATGAAGGGACGGCGGCTTTTTTCAACGACGCCAGCCTCACACTGTCCAGCGCTTATTACGGCAGGGCGAGAAGCGCGGATAACAAGAACCGCTCCGTAACCAGGTCGGACCAGAACGAAATCCACGTCAACGCCTTTGGCCAGCGCGTCGATTTCGTGTCGGGTTATGCCTGGGGGTGGCTAGGGATGGATGTGTCGGGGCAAACAACCCTCGGCAAAGGCAGGGGCTGGTCTGAAGTCCTTCTCCACGAGGAACCGCAGAATATCGATCGCGGATCGATCTCCCTCGGTCAGGCCGCGTTGAAAACCCGTTTCGGCGACGAACAGCTTGGCTTCGAGGCGCGCGGCGGCTATACTCCGATCCGTGTCGGCAGCCTAGGCACTTCAGGCGGACTGTTCAGCCATGCCTATCGCGGCTTTGAAGGCAAATTCCTTCTTAAGGGGTTCCAACTCGGCTATGGCTGGGCCGACCAGTTCAGGAACGAATGGGACAACACCTTCCGCGACATGACCAACAGCTGGGGACAGGGCCGCTACAACGACCCGGCAAAGAGGGTATCCTACATCCACAGCCTCGGGCTTCGCTATGAATTCGGCGAGGACAAGGCCGGCTTCGCCGATTTCGGCGTCGGCGAAGCGCACAACTTCCGCCGCAACATGCAGGGCGTAGTGTCCGTGCCCTTCGACCTTGGGGAGATTGGCAAACTGACCCTCACCGCGTACGGCATTGCAGCCAAATTCCGCGACAAGGGGCTGTACAATGCCGGAAAACCAATCCGCACCGAATACCATATCAGCGGCTCGGCGACCTTGAAGCGCGGCGACTGGACCTATGGTGTCGGCATGGGGCACACGAAGTCGCTGGACATGGAGGAAATGTCCTTCCGTCTCGCGTCCTGGGGCAACTGCGACAACAGGAACTTCATTCAAACGGCGGGCCAGCTGGACGATTTCGTCTGGGACGGCCAGAACGTAGCCATGGCGCGCATCCGCTACGATATCGGGGAAAAGATCCGCCTGCCCGGCCTCTCCGTCGGGGTAGTCGGATTCTGGTCGTGGAATGGCGGGAACTCCAGATTCGGCGGCAAGTGCCGCTCTTGGGAAATCGACTACAGCGTCGAATACGCGGTACAGAAAGGCAGCCTCAAGGGCCTGGCGGTCGGCGTCTATGCCGGACATCTGCGCTATTCGGGCAACAATTTCCACGGCAAACAAAACCGCGACGACGTCAAGCTTATCGTGACCTATTCGAAAACCTTTGAAGAAATATTCAAGCGGTTTAAAAACAGTTAGATGTCCTTGGAGCAACCGCCATGAAAAAAGCAATTATCGCCATCGCCATCGCGATGCTGTGCGCTATTCCGACACGCGCCGTGTTTTCACAGGATACGGGAAAGTTAACCGACCTCGCCAGACAGGCATATGTTTTCGGATATCCCCTGCTCTTGATGGATGCCACAATGCAGGAGATGACCGCGCCCGCCACGCCGGACGGCGAGGGCGTGGTGAACCGATTCTTCCACGTGCGGGCATTTCCGGACTACACCTTCACTGACGTGGTCAGCCCGAATGCCGACACGCTTTACTCCATGGCATGGCTGGATCTGACAAACACGCCGGTGGTGCTCGACCTGCCCGACACGGGTGGCCGTTATTATGTCATGCAATTCCTGGATGCCTGGACCAACGACTTCGCCTCCCTCGGGTCGCGGACCACGGGCAACGCTGCCGGTTCATTTTTGATTGCCGGACCAGGCTGGGATGGGGACATCCCCCGAGGCATGACCCTCGTGGAAGCGCCGACGAATATGGTGTGGATATTGGGTCGCACCCAGACCAACGGCAAGGACGACTATGCGGCGGTGCATGTCATACAGGACAAGTATATCGCCCGTCCCCTCATGAAAGTTCCCGCTTCCCCCACCCGCCCCGCGCTGGACGGTGTTTCCCCTCTTGAAAAAGTCGAAAGCATGGATGCTGCTTCTTTCTTTGCAGAACTGAACCGACTTATGGCGGGAAACCCGCCGGCTCCGGCAGACTCTGCGTTGCTGGACGCGTTGACCGTCCTTTCGGTTGGTCCGGGGCGTGAATTCGTTTTGATGGAAATGCCCGCCAGTTCTGTTGCCTCGATTGAAAAGGGGCATGCCGCAGGACTTGCCGCCATTAAGGGAGTAGCCGGGGAAAAAATTGGCAAACGCATGAACGGATGGAGCATCCTTCCCGACAACACCGGCAACTACGGCACCAACTATCTTCTCCGGGCCTTTATAGCCCGCTTCGGATTAGGTGCAAACTTGCCCGAAGATGCGGTATATCCGACCATACAAACCGATTCGAACGGGGAACAACTCAACGGCAAGAATCGCTACGTCATCCGCTTCGCACCCGGTCAACTGCCGCCTGTTAATGCTTTCTGGTCCATCTCGATGTATGACGAGCGTCAACGTTTTATTGACAACCCCATCAACCGCTATGCGATTGGCGACCGCGACCCGCTCAAACGTGATGAAGACGGGGGTCTCACCATTTTTGTGCAACACGATAGACCTGATGCGGCTCGGCTGGCAAACTGGCTTCCCGCCCCTGCCGGCGATTTCAACTTGATAATACGGCTGTACTGGCCCAAACCTTCGATTCTGGACGGCAGCTGGCCGATGCCCAGTCTGGAAAAACGGTGAGAGTGAACCAAGGTTTGCGTAAATCATAATAGGAGATCGCCATGACCTTAGCAGTCAGCATTGCCGGAGCGATAACCGTGGCGATCACGGCTCGGCTCATGTACATGTTTTTCCTCAGCGGCAAGAGGATCACCAACGCCAGCTTCATTGGCCGCATAGTCAACGCCCTGTGGAGCAGCCTGGTGAACTTTGCCGAGGGCTGGCGCGGGCAAAGCCTCAAATACAAATTCATCGCCTACCCGTGCATGCTGATCGCCATGGGCTTGACCTCGCTCCTGATCTATTGGCTCGCGCCGATAGTATCGGACTCGGCGGGATTCTGGAATACGCTCCGCTACTGCGTCCTGATAATCCTGGTCGGCGTATCGGCGTCGGTGATCGGCGCATTTCTATTGATTTACCTCATATTCCTCCTTGGCGCGCTTATCCACGAATGGTGGACAAGGCCGCCAGCAGCGGCGGATGTGAGTGGAACACCGCAAGCCGCTACAAATGCGGTGGAAAGTGCGGAAGGGAACAAAAGGGAAGAAACAAAAAAGGAGGAAGCCTAAAGCTTCCTCCCCTGAAAGTTCCGCAAATACTGCTTGAAGGCTTTATTCGCAAATCACCCGTTCGACGACGCCGTCCACAATTCGACGGATTTCGTCGATCTGGTCGGAACGGATATCGTCGAGTTCATATCCAAGTTTTGAAAGTTCTTTCTTGATACGGTTCGCCATATCCTGCATTGCTTCGTGCGTAACTTCCGAGCCGCCGAGCAACCGATAATCCTTGGACGTGGTGTAACGGACATGTCCGTCGGCTTCGTCGAGTCCATAGCCGACCAAGACCGCCCTCCCCCTTCGAGCTTTCGCCTGCGGGCTGTCATTTTCGCCATTTCCGGTCCGCATGCTTCCTCCCTGCTTCTATTGCGTTTTAGATAATGGATGACGCTTCCTCGGCGCTTCTCGGTATACCAAAAAACGCAGCAGGTAACCATGCATTATTTAAAACGCGCTAAGACAGTAATTTTAGGATGGGGTGATGCTCGCTGAATGGCGGCTTTCCTCATCCCGATCTGAATAGATTATACAAATGGCGCAGGCCATTTCAAGGCAGAGGCCGGTAAAATGGGGGTTTTTAACCCGACTTTCCAGTCCGGATTGATTTTTCCACCCTGGACGGTTGACTATCCGTTTCAATTTCAATAGGATAAGGTAACACTAGTGGAGAAGACATGAGTAAAAAAGGTAAATCATCAAAACCAGGCGAATCGTCCAATTCCATCGCCAAAAATCGCCAGGCATTTCATCATTATGAAATAATCCAAAAGCTGGAGTGCGGCTTGGTATTGTCCGGGACGGAAGTGAAAAGTTTGCGCGAAGGTCACGTTTCCTTCGCCGACAGCTTTGCCGTAATCCAGGGTGCCGAGCTGTTTCTCTACAACCTGAACATCGCCGAATACAAGATGGGCAACCGATTCAACCATCTAGCGACGCGGAAGAGGAAGCTGCTTGCACACGGCCAGGAGATACGCAAGCTCCGGGCGGCGGTGGTACAGCGCGGGTTTACGCTTGTTCCTTTGGGCATGCATTGGAAACGCGGTTTTGCGAAAGTGGAAATCGGCGTTGCGCGCGGCAAGCAAATGCACGACAAACGGGATTCTATCAAAAAACGCGAACAACAGCGCGACGACCAGCGCACTATGCGTAACTACAGTCGCCAATAGCGCGAAAATAAAGGAAAAACACGATGCGGAATTTCATGCTGTATTTGTGCCTGTTTTGCTGTGCTTTTTTCGGCTATTCCGTATATGCCGCTGATAATCCGCCAACCCTCGATCCCGAAGAGGAACTCAGCTGGACGGATAAGCTGAAGCAAGACGCTGCCAGGGCCGGGGAAGTCATCAAGGATGACGCGTCGAAAGCAGGCGCGGCCATCAAGTCCGGCGCGGTCAAAACCGGCGACGCTGTCAAAAGAGGCGCGGTCAAAACCGGGGAAACAGTTAAAAAAGGCGCGGTCAAGACCGGCGAAGCGGCGAAAAGGGGATATGAAAAGGTGGAAGACTATTTCTCCGACGAGGAATAGCCGCCTTTTCTTATAATCTCACATATGACCAGCCAAGCTGGTGTTCGTGATCATAAGGCATAAAACCGTGGAATGGCTTTGGGTCTTCGTCAAAGACCAGAGGAAGGAAATGCCTGTCCCCCTCCCACATAGGGAGAGTGAACAGCTCTTCAAGGTTTACCCATGACAGCGGGCCTTCCTTGTTTTTTTCAAAAGGCTTGCCCGCGAACTCGGTAATGAGGAAGATAAACCCGAGCCAGTCCTCACCCTTCGGCCCGAAATTCGTCCAGTTTATCGTTCCCCTGAGGGACATGGCTTTGACTTCAATGCCTGCTTCTTCGCGGATTTCCCTGGTCATGCAGGTGGCGATATCCTCGCCTTTTTGCATCTTACCGCCAAGGCCGTTGTATTTCCCCAATTGATCGTCATGTTCCCTGGCTGTACGATGAACCATCAGGACTTGTTTTCGATCGGGCGAAAGGATATATCCGAGAGTTCCTGCGATTGGTGTGTAGCGCATTTTTATACCAGTTATAGTGAAAAGTGTCCATTCCCAACACCCGCTTCGCGCATTATAAGTCGTAGCCCATTTCTTTGGCGGTGGTCATGATTCGTTGGATTACCACTGGATTGTCCGGAGAAGTATTGTCGAACATGTCGGGATCTATGCCTTTCATGATCAATTTGATCTTGATAGGCGCGACCAGACCACGATCCCCTTTGGTGCGCAACTCGATGAGCCTATCGATAAGTTGTTTGATCTTACCCGGCATAACATTCCCGTATGGAAAAGCTCGTGATAAAGCTAATCCACTTTTAACAAATAATATATAAATATGACCGATTAGTAAAAAAGTACAATTACTCGACGAACGGTTGTTCACCACAATAACATTCTGGGGGAAAAGGACTTCATGTCAATATAAATTATTCACCGTCTTCCAAATAACGAACATATGAGCAAAACGGCACCCCTTTTTGGTGTGCCGTTTTTGTTAACGATTATTCAGATATTGCCGCATCCGTCACCCGCGGGATCGCGGTTTTCACCTTTTAGCCGCGCTTGCCGACTTAACCATGGAATCGGCCGAAGGCAGCGTCAGCTTCTGGTCGGGATAAATACGCGGGTTACCGCGACGATCCTTCTTGATGTTGTTTTCTTTGATAACCCAAGCAATGACTTCGGGATCGCGGGTGCCCATGACGCGGTATACGACCTGGGCCACGCCTTCCCCTGCCTTTACCACGGCGGTCGCCCCTTTTGCGGCATTGGCCGCGGCGGCGACTTCGTTCGTTTTGGATGACGAGGTTTTGTTGTTCTTTTGCTGCTTGGTCGAGGCGGAATTGCGGGCGTTCGTGTTGCTGACGGCGCTGATTTGCAGGCCGCCGGCCGGCTTGTTCTGCCTGGACGCCATCATCGCGTCTTCGCGGGCATAGCGTTCGCGGTTTTCAGCCAACACATTGTTGATTGATCCGCCCGGATCGCGAACTTCATTGACCCGCAATCGGCCGCTATCGGGACCGCTCATCGCCAGGTTGTCCCCTGCCGCCATGACGGTCCTGGCGGAGGCACTGCCGCCGGCGAGGTTGGCCTTTAGGACAGCCAGTTCACGAGTGCGCTGGTCGGTCATCGCCGCCAACTCCTGATGGGCTTTTTCCAACTTGGCCAGTTCCAGCTTGGCGAGGTTGCCTTGGCGTTCAAGATTGAAAATGGTCTTTTCCGCATCGACGTTGCGCTTTTCCGCCTTGCTCAAGCGCTCCTGCAAATCGGTCGCCTGCTGGTGGCTCATGGCGAGGCTCTGATTTGACGCGTCAGAGCTCATCCAGTGCGTGAGGGGCAAAACGACCATCATGATTGCCGCTGCAGCAGCGAGGGAGTAGCCTACCGCCATGCGGCGGCCGGAGGTCTTCAGGGCGCCTCGAAGGTTTTCCTCGTCCTCGCTCTGGCGTTCAACGGTAAGCACCAGTTCATCGCGCTCGCTCTGCAGCGTGGGCATGACGTCGGTGACGATTTCGTTGTAGGCTTTCCTCAGGTCTTCGAATTCGTCGAACAAGCGTTTATGCTCGTTCTTCATGTCCTGGATTTTACCGAGCCGGCGGTCTTTTTCATTGATTTCATCCGAAAGACCGGCCATTTGCGCAGTGATATCGCGAATTGCGTTCTCGCTCGTGCCAAGGCGGGAAACGGTTTCCGCAAGCGTCTTCTCCCGTTCCGCCAACTCAGCCGCCTTTTCGCGCAGCTTGTTTTCGCCTTCCGCCGCCCTGGTCTGCAAATCGAGAAGCTGTTTGGCGAAATCGTCAAGATTCGCCTGGTATGCCTCCTCCATCTGGGCGATGAAGGCAGCATCGTATTCGGGAGCGGGCGCAGCGGCGGGTTCCACAATGACATGTCCCGCCTCCTCGGACGCCGATTCTTCCGAAGCGGCAATCGAGTCATAGATGGAAGGATCGCCGACCAGTGCGCGGACCAGGCCAAGTTTAGCCATGGGCGAGAGGCCGGAATCCGCTTCCTCCGTTTCAACAAGAGATTCAGCCGCCGCTTCTTCTTCTTCAGCACCCGTCAACAGCAGCAAGGAACCGGCAAAACCGCCTTCCTCATCCATTTCCATGGCGAAGTCGCCCTCGCTTTCGGCAGATTCGTCCTGCAGTTCAAAGAGGCGGATGACATTCTCCAGGCCGATTTCTTCCTCGGCCGCATACAATTCGTCCTGTTCGGCGTTCGTGCTGGCGACGGACGGTTCCTCTTCGTTTTCCGTTGCCGTCGCTTCTTCAATGGCGCGCCGTTCAGCCATGGTCAAATCCATGTTCCCGCTGGCGGTAATCATGGCGAAATCGTTATCCGGCACATTTTCATCCATCCCGTACCCGGGCTCTTCCTGATTCTCTTCCCCTTGCGTTACGACATGCAACTGGAGCTCACGGCAGGATTCCTCGGAAAGTGTTTCCGTGCCTTCGGAGGCGGACAGGACGATTTCCGGCAAGTTGCCAAGCACCGTTTCCATCAGCTGTTCGGCTTTGAGTTTTTCTTTTTTGGCGCGGCGGCGCTCGGCGCGGCGACGGCGTTTTTCCGCCTTTACCTCGAGTTTCAGTGCTTCAGCCTCAGCTACGGCGGCGGCTTCCTCAACAGGCATTGCCATTGCGGATAAATCGCCAGTCTCTTCCGGAACTGCCGCTTCGGTCTCGACCTGTTGTTCGACTTCGGTCTCGGCGATTGCGACGGTATTCGATTCCGCAACCCCGGACTCGGCAACGAAGTCCTGCTCTTCGACAGCAGATGCCGCTTCCTCAGCCGCTTCGGGGGCGGATTCGGCCTCGAAAATTTCCTGTATCCCGGATTCGAGTGCAGTTTCCTGCCCAGGATCATTATCCGTGAGAGCGACGGTAGCAGACTCGGCTTCCTCGATAGTTTCATCTACCGGAGAATCGGCAAGCATTTCCTGAAGCGTTTGCTCCGTCTCGGTCTTGTCCAGTTCGTTATCGAAATTCAGTAAATTTTGAGCCTGTAGGAGCATCTCGATCGCCGTTTCGGCGCTGTCGGCGGAAAGTCCCACATTGTTTTCGACAGGCATTTCTTCCGAGGCGACGTCATTTTCCAAGACAGCTTCTTCCGGTTCCTCTATGCGTTCATTTTCCACCGGGTTGATTTCTTCGTTATTTTCAACCGGCGACTCCTGGCGCGACTCAAGATCCATCCCAGGCAAATAGTCGAAAACGTTCGTCTCATGGCCTTCGGAATCGAACTGCACGAAGGAAACGCCCTCGTCGTCGCCGATCATTATTTCGGCGACGGATTCCTCGACCTCGGCAAGGGGTTCTTCCTGGATGACGAATACGGAGGAAGTCGCCTGACAGGCGACTTCCTCGGCGGTTTCGTCGGCTTCCGGCTCCATTTCTGCTTCGGTCGCTCCGTGAACTCCCTGCGTTTTTTGCATTGAATCGGATTGAAGTGATTCATCCAAAGAGGACAGAATATCAAAGTTCACCACATCCTCAGCTTCCGAGCCTTCTTCATTCCCTACCACAAAAAACACCATTTCCTCGCCGCCCGCCGATGCTTCCGAGGCGGCCGGGGTGGATTCATTCGATAATAGCGCCAGCATTTCCGAGCGCACAGGTTCGTCCCGGCTGTCTGCGAGTACCCGCAAACTCTCCATGTTGTATCCACGAGCTTTATATTCTTCGATAATTTCCTTGGCGGTGCGCATAATATTCTCCAGCCTGACAAGTAAATTGCGTAAAAATCATGGTTCAATCTACTTATCGACCGATAATCCGAAAATTTTCAATTTTCTTGGAAAAAACAAAATGGTTATTTATCGGGCGACGGGAGTGCTCCGGTTGCTGCAAGCGCTTGACATGGTAACGATTAAATATTAATATATTTAGATACGTCCGACGAAACACCTGCTATACTTGTCAAAGATGCAGGCTCGTAGACCCGTAACCAAAAGGATACCGTGGAGTAATGATCTCACAAGAATTACTGCAGGGGTTTATTGCCGAAGCGTCCGACCTCCTGGACGACATCGAACCCGCCCTTGTCAGTTACCCAAAGACAGAAGACATTGCCGAACGCATTGAAATCGTAAATCGCGTGTTCCGCCACTTCCACTCCATCAAGGGAAGCGCCGGGTTCGTCGGCCTCCACGATATAGCCAGGCTGACCCACGAGGCGGAGACCCTTCTGGACCAATACCAGAACAAGCCTGAAATCACCATCCCCAACGAGACAATAACCCTGCTGTGCAGGACTGTCGATTTCCTGCGCATTATGTTCGAGGAAAAAGCCGTCTCCTCCACCAGGGCCGGGAAAAAGGAAGCGAAGGAATCAAGCGAAGCGGACAAGGAAGCTCTGGAAAGCCTCATCAAGGAGATTGCGGGCTCGACCAGGCACTCCCGCCCGTCGAACCAGACCCGGCAGCGGCACGACACGACGATCCAGATCCAGTTCAATTCCGACGACACTGAGAAAGCGGAAAAAAACCGAGGCAAAAGCAACACCCGCATAGTGGACAAAAACTTCAACGCCCTGGAAAAACAACTCCCTGAGAAGTCCGCCACAACAGCCCGCAGGGCGGCGCCCCGCACCACCAAGGTCAAGGAAAGCACGGTATCCTCTTCCATCGCGTCGGCTACGACCTCGTCTTCCGTGACCAAAACAAGGGACAAATCCGATACAGTCAGGATCATCCGCGCCAGCACGAGCAAAGAATCCATAGACAAGCTGACCAAGAGCGATTTCCTCGAGCGCTACATCTCGGAAGCGAACGAACTTCTGGAACAAACGGAACAAGCGCTCCTCCAGGCGGAGCAGCACCCGGAATACGGTAATGAAACGGTCCAAGAAGCATTGCGCTGCCTGCACAGCTTCAAAGGCAACAGCGGTTTTATGAACCTGAAAGATCTCGAACGCCTCAGCCACCGCATGGAGACGGAGATCGAAAGCACCACCGGCAAAGCGATGGGGCTTGACGCACTTACCTTTGACGTGCTCCTGCAGATGATAGACGTCCTGCGGCAGGGAGTACTGGACTTGAGCTGCGGCGGCACCGGGGAAATTCCCGAGGCAGACCTATACATCGCCATGATGGACGACGCGAAGTCCACCAGCAGCACCTCGACCTACCGCTTCAGGAACAACACGAAAACGCAAACCTCCCTTATCGCCAAACCGCAAGCGCAAAAAGAGGAACAGCCCGTCGACGAAGCTCCGAGCACGGTCGATCTCTCCGAGGATGAGGCGGAGGTGGAACCATTGAAACCGATAGGCAAGGAATCTGTACAGGAGAACCTCGCCAACGTCAAGCGCTCGACCCGCATCAGCATCTCGAATTATCCCGAGGCGACCTCCTCGGAGCCGGAAGACAAGGAGCCGGTCGCGGCATCGCCCTATGCACGGCCTCCCGCCGGCGTTCAGCCAACTCCCGCCGCCCCGGAAAAGAGCCAAAAACAGGATGTCGACCTCCAGAAGCACGAAAAGAAGACTTCCGGCCAGCGCTTGGCCGTAACGCCCAGGAACGACATCCGGGTCGACCTGAACAAACTCGACCTCATGCTCGACCTGGTCGGTGAACTTGTCATCGCGGAAACGATGGTCACCCGCCACCCGGCGGTCGTCCAGCAGGACAACGAGTCCTTGGAGCGCGCGGTCCACCAGTTGCGGCGCGTGGCGACATCGTTGCAGGACATGGCGATGTCCGTCCGAATGATTCCCCTCGCCTCCACCTTCAGGCGCATGATCCGTCTTGTGTACGACCTGTCCATGAAAGCCGGGAAGCTTGTCGACATCGTACTCCTCGGGGAGGAGACGGAAGTCGACAGGACGGTTATCGAACGGATCTCCGATCCCCTGGTCCACATCATCAGGAACGCCATCGACCACGGCATCGAGTCGCCGGAGGAACGCAAGGCCCTCGGCAAGCCGGAAACGGGCCGCGTCACCATAGAAGGCATCCACGAAGGCGGCGAAGTCTGGATCATCATCACCGACGACGGGCGCGGGCTCAACAGGGACGCCATCCTGAGAAAGGCGCGCGAACGCGGCCTAATCCAGGACAACGGCGAGGAATTGACAGATAACCAGATTTATCATTTCATTTTCGAGCCAGGCTTTTCCACCGCCAACAAGGTCACGGACATCTCCGGACGCGGCTTCGGCATGGATGTGGTGAAGAAAAACATTGAGAAGCTTTCCGGCAGGATTGATATCCGTACGAGGGAGGGCGAAGGCACCGCAGTCATTATGCGCATCCCCCTCACCCTCGCCATCATCGACGGCATGTTGGTGAAGGCCGGGGACACCCGCTATATCATCCCGCTCCTGGCGATCCGGGAATCCCTCAAGCCGGATCTCGAACAGATCATGCACACCCCTGACGGCCAGGCGATAATCAAGCTCAGGGACAACCTTATCCCGGTCGTGCGGCTCGACGAGGTATTCAAGCGCATCAAAACCAGCAAAAGCATCGAGGACGGCATCCTGATGGTCGTCGAAGGCGAAGACGGCAACATGGTCGCCCTGTTCGCCGACGAACTCTTGGGCCAGCAGGAAACAGTCATCAAAGGCCTTTCGGGTTGGCTGAAAAAATCCCGCGGCGTCTCCGGCTGCACCATCCTAGGCGACGGTGAAGTGGGCCTGATCCTCGACATCGGCGCCATCGTGAAGCTGGCCGGAAAACGCGGGGATATTTGACCTTGCCGATTATCCGCCATTTACTGTTCATTCGAAACATTCAGGAGGAAGATAAATGCGTCAGTCCATGATAAATGATATCTGGGCGGATGAGGAGGAAGACGAGGATACCCAGAAAGACCGGTATCTTACCTTCCGGCTCGCCGATGAAGACTATGCGTTGGAGATCCGCCACGTCACCGAAATCATCAGTATCCAGAAGATAACAGACGTCCCGGACCTCCCGGACTTCGTCAAGGGCGTCATCAACCTGCGCGGCCAGGTCATCCCCACCCTCGACCTGCGCCTCAGGTTCGGCCTTCCCGCCAAGGATTACGACGAGCGCACCTGCGTCATCGTCACCCGCATGAACGACATCCCGGTGGGCGTGATCGTGGACACGGTGAACGAAGTGTTGAATATTCCGGAAGAGGACATCGCGTCGCCTCCATCGGTGCAGAAAGGCTCCGCGCACCGCTTTGTCGAAGGTCTCGGCAGGATCGGAGATTCAGTCAAAATCATCCTCAACGCCGAAAAGCTGCTCCACGGCGACGAGCTTGAAATGCTTGAGAACCAATAGCAGCCACTACAACTTATGTCATTTTTACTTTATGGATTTTATGATGAAAAACACCGTTGGTTCCCCGGTACGAATTAGCATCACAGCTTTCGTTATCTTCGTGGCCCTCATAATCGCCGCGTATGTCGTGGCGGTACCGCTCGTACAGTCCGGCTACAGCGGACTGTCGACGGAACACGCCAGGTCGATCATGTTGGAGTGCGCCGCGATCAGCTGCGGCATCGCCTTTGTCGCCTGCCTACTGGCAGTGCTCATGCACCTCCGTAATTTCGGCCAGATCAAGGAGGTCGAGCAAACCATGCTCGACCATCTCAATTACGCGCTGATCGTGCTTGACAAGAACAAATGCTATTTCAGCATCAACACCGAGGCGGAAAAAACACTCAACCTCAACCGGCGGACCGTCATGGGTCAGGCAGTCGATCCTCGACTCCTGATTTCCGACAACTTCCTGTCCTACAACGAGCCCTCCCGGGAAACGCCAAAACACTACGGCAACAACAGGCACATCCTGGAAATCGACAACCACTATTACCACGTCCTCAACAGTTCAGCCGGCTTTTTCGGCATGAGCGAGCAAGGCACCCTTATAACCCTTGTGGACGTCACCCGCGAAATACGGATCAAGAATCATCTCCCCGACATTGGGGAAGCCATAGCCGTCCTTGAGAGCAATGCCCTGAAGATCATGGACTCGTCCACATCGCTCTCGCAGGGCGCAACGGAACAGGCGTCATCCCTCGCGTCCATCACCGCCTTTCTTGGTGAAATCAGCCAAAAAACCAAAGGAAGTTCCGACGCAGCCAGTGAAGGCACCCAGCTAGCGGTACAAGCCAGGGACGCAGCCGAACGCTCGGGAACGGAAATCGCCAACGCCCTCAAGGCCATGGAAGACGTGCAAAACGCCGGCGTACGGATCGCGCGAATCGTCAAGCTTATCGACGATGTCGCGTTCCAGACCAATCTACTCGCCTTGAACGCCTCAGTCGAGGCGGCGCGGGCGGGACGCCAGGGCAAAGGCTTTGCCGTCGTGGCGGGGGAAGTGCGAAATCTCGCCGGCCGCAGCGCCTCGGCTGCCAAGGACACGGCAAGCATGGTCGAAGACATCACGGAGCGCATCGGCAATGCCAGCACCTTCATTGCCAGGCTGGAAGAAATGCTCAGGAACATCGTCAGGGACGCCATCCGGATGGCAGACACCACGGCTTCCGCCTCGAGCACATCTTCCGAGCAGGCGAGCGGCATCCTCCGCGTCAACAATGAACTGAGCCAGATGGATTCAGTCACCCACAACACCATGAACGCGGCGGAGGAAACAGCCACAGCCGTCACCGTACTGTCCCGCCAGGCAACCGACCTGCGCAAGATGATCGAAGAAATAACCGGCGAATTCGTCCATTCCGATGTCGGCCTCGGCTCCTCCGGCTCAGGCAAAAGCCAGGAAATATCCTTATCCAACAATCAGAACAGCCTTTATAACTCCTTTGACGACGAATATCCGAGCCTTGCCCAGCCAGACAGCAGGAACAAGTCGACAGACGACGCTGACGATGACTACATGGGGAAAGGAAGTCCCGGCGAGTCATTCTGGAACAAGAACTCGGGAAGCGATGACGATGGCTGGGATATAGGTTCCGAACTGACTAGTCCGTCGATCCTTCCGGAGCTTCTGAAATCCGACGGGGCATACGCTGATAATGATCCATTCCCCGAGTCCGCCCTGAAGGAGGATCCCCGTTCGTCCCAAACGGCTCCGTCCAGCCGGGAAAACAACCCACTCTTGGACAAGGATGACGCCATGGTCAAGCCGACCAAGAAGATCATCCTCGACGATTCCGAGTTTGGACGCTATTAGGGTATTTTTAGTAATTCATAACCATGATACGTACTTTCATCGCACTTGAAATCAATGCCGAGACGCGCGACGCCATCATGGACGATGTAGCGGAGTTAAAGCACGATTTTCGCCGCATCAAGTGGGTCGGACCGGAAAGCCTGCATGTCACGCTGAAATTCCTCGGCGACGTCGGCGAAAAGGATTTGAATGACATATTTTCCGCCGTCGACGAGGTGGCGGCGCGACACGGCCCTTTTGTCGTTGATGTGGAGACAGTGGGCGTTTTTCCCAACTGGCGCGCGCCAAGGGTGGTTTGGGCGGGCTGTGGCGAGGGCAAGGACGAAATCGTCAGCCTGCAAAAGAACATCGAGTCGAACCTTGCCGAACTCGGCTACGAGCCGGAAAAACGCCATTTCAATCCGCACATTACCTTGGGAAGAATAAAACTCCCGGCCGACGGGTGCGGGCTTTTTGACGCCGCCCGCGGCATGCTTGACACCAATTACGGATTTATGGACGTCGATGCCGTCACGGTTTTCATGTCGGAAATGAAGCGTTCCGGTCCGGTGTACACGCCGATGCATCATGCCAGGCTGAGCAGCTAAATGATAGGGGCGTCTAAGCGACGGCGAGACACGTCTTCCGGCTTTTTCTCGCATGAGAAAATGAGTTAGGAAAAATCAAGGTATGATGCAGCCAGCGTGGCCCTTTTCCCAGTTACTTTGACAGCGGCAAGATCCTGTACGCGGTCCTCCCGCCGCTCTTTTATGATGCGATTGACGGTTATGGGACCAAGTCCCGGAACACGCAATAACTGCCAGCGCTCTGCCTTCCCGACGTTCAAGGGGAAAAACTCCGGATGAGCGTCGGCCCAGGTTTTTTTCGGGTCGTCTGCGAGGGACAGCTTCCCCGCTTCGTCGAAAACCATGTCATCCCTGGAAAACCCGTACTGCCTGATCAGGAAGTCGGTCTGGTACAGGCGGTGTTCACGGGTCAGAATGCCGTCGTCAAATATCTGTTCCCCGGGGATGGCGCTCCGTCCCGCCCCCCTTTGGTATGCCGAAAAATAGACGCGCTTCAGCTTCAGGTCCGTGTACAAGTCAAAAGTCTTTCCCACTATATCCCTGTCGGTTTCATCCGCCGCCCCGACGATGAACTGTGTCGTTTGCCTGACACGGCGCTTGGGCGGCATAGCCTCGATAAATCGACGGATCGATTCCATCGGCCGCATTATATCCTGGCGCCAGTTTTTGCGCTCCGACAGGCGTGCGCAATGCTCGGCCGACGGGGTTTCAATATTTATGGAAACAGCCGAGGCAAGACTGACGGTCTCCTCAATCGCAGCGTCGGATGCTCCGGGGATGACCTTCAGGTGGATATAGCCGCGATACCGGTATTTCCTACGCAATATGGCGGCGACGGCATTCAAGCGCTGCATGGTATGATCGGCGTCCCGGATGATGCCGGACGAGAGAAACAATCCGATTAGTCTGTGCCGCCGCTGGTAGTCGAGAAAAATGCGCGCCATTTCGTCCGCGCCCATGGTGCAGCGGCGAACAGTATCCATCCCGGCCCTCAGTGGACAATAACCGCAATCACCGGCACACGAGGAGGACAGAAGGGTTTTAAGCATGATACCGCTGCCCCCGCTGGGCAAGCTGACCGGGTAAAGCCATTTGCCAAGGCCGTCCCGCTGCCGGTGCTCCTCCGGGTTTTTCGTGCCGCAGGCACACGCCAGGTCATAGCGCCCCGCATCGGCGAGAATTTCGAGTTTTTCCTGTGCATCCATAGTCCGGCCCCCGAGATATCCCTGAATGCCAGATTATTGTACGAAACAAGTTGGGGAAATCAAGATCAATACTGAACATTTAATCAGTATTCGAAGATCACCAAATTCCACAATTTGTCGAATGGTTTCTGCTAAAGCTCCACCGTTGTCGCCCGTTAATAAATTGAAGGACAAAAAACAGCTCAATGGAGGAGCGCTGAATAGGATCATGCAACCAGGACCTCAATAAATTGCAATACGTCCACCGCTTCCACCTATTTTTCTTACAATCAGGCGCTCCGTTCCCTTTCTTCCGCCGCCTCAAAAACGACTACCAGCGTACTTCTCGATACTTTTGAACGTGTTACGAACCATCCGGCTACGTATAGCCGTTCCACCACCTCAACCGTCGGCAACGGCATCCAAAAACTGGACATGGAATATTCAAGCAGAGAAGGCAAGGACAATATCGGCGACTATTACAACAAAGTCCTCGATAGCTTGCGGAAGCAATACGACGAACCGGAAACGATGCTGCATTTTGACGAATTCATGCAGTCTGAAGGGTATATATCCATACATTCCGACGAATACAGAGCGGAATACGAAAACAACTCGCCCTTTACGCTCAATGGCCCGATCGTTGCCGGATTTACCGGCGCGGCGACGAATTCCATGTCAATAGCCCTCCGTGGGGGGCCCGCCGAGCTGCCTGCAATGAGTCATACATCCAACGCCACCTACCAGGTACGCTCCGAGATCAAAACAGCCTATATCAACGGCCAGGTGGAGTATTTCGCCGAAAGTTACGGGACCATGCACGCAAATCGAGGCTGGTCGCAGGAAGCGCAGGATACCTGGCAAAGCAAATCGGTGCAGGTCGATGGCCTGGACGCCAAATCCTACCTCAACGGCGTACCGGACGGCGAAAGGCGGGCGATCGCGGGATCGAGCGACAGCGCCGGGGAAGCTCTCGCCGCCGCCCTCGCAAAGGCCGGAATTACGCTGTCCGAAGGCGAAAGCCTTGTTCTATCCTTTCCCGTCAACCATGGAACCGGACAATATTTTGGCAGGGTTGAAACGGGCCGAAGCGACATCAATGCCGTCATCAACGGCAATCCGGAACTTCTTAGCGCCATAAACAGCCTCAGGGATTCCGCCCCGGCAACCAGCCTTTCAAATGTGCCGGGGCAGTATTCTGATGGGAACCGTAAGGTCTCCTACTCCCAGGAACGGCAGCTTATGTATTCTCCGGGCAACAATGCCTCGGTTGTCGCCACAGACCTGGTGAATGTGAAGGCGTCCGGCTATACATACATGAAAAAAGTGTCGGACGAATTCGATCCGTCCTGCGACAGTTATAAAATCACCGCCGCCGGAGATGGATATGAGGAAATGACGGGAAAAGGCTCAGGTTCCGGAAAAGCGATGTACAACGCCTTTGTCGATGACCTCAACCGTGCCATAAGCGAGGGCGGAACCATAAAGAGCACGTTGACGCCGAACGAATACGGCGCATACAAGGCGGAACGATCCGCCCTTTTCGACGACTATATTGCCGGTCTGCCGAAAATGAGATATATGACCACAGAGGATGGGACAGTTGAAATCAATCCGGAAAGTCCCTCCAATACACGCGTTCCAACACCACAGGAAGACAATGGCGCCATCATTGATGATTCTGCGTCCGATGTGGCCAAAGTTGAGGAAAAGCCACGGCTAAGCCCCACAGTGGAAAGTATGCTGCTCAGGTTCCGGGAGCTGACACGGGCACTCAGTCGCTGATTTTACGCGATGTAAGACAAACCCCTTGCATGTCAGGCAAGGGGTTTGTCTTACTTAAATTGTTTAGCTGCAAGTATTATCCGTCCTGCTTCATCTTCGCCACAAGCTCGCCAAGTACCTTGTCAGCGTCGGCGTACGGGACCTGGCAGGTGCCGACCTGCTTGTGGCCGCCGCCGCCGTATTTCAGCATCAGGGAACCGACGTCGGTCTTGGATGTGCGGTTCAGGACGCTGTGGCCGACGGCGATTGCGCAATTAAGCTTGTCCTTGCCGTCGACCGCCCAAATGGAAATATTCTGCTGCGGGAACAGACTGTAAATCAGGAAGCGGTTGCCGGTGTAGATCGGGTCGACGCCGCGCAGGTCGGAGAGAATCACGTTGCCGTCCGTTTTCGTTACCTTCAGGAGCATGTCCTTGAACAACTTGCCCTGCTCCATATAAACGTCGATACGCTCCCTGACATCCGGGTCGGCGAGGATTTCATCGATGTTCTTCACCCGGCAATAATCGATAAGCTTTTCCATCAATTCGTAATTGGCGATACGGAAATTGCGGAAACGCCCAAGGCCGGTACGCGGGTCAATGATAAAACCGAGAAGCACCCAACCGGCCGGATCCTGGATTTCATTGACAGACAGCTTCGCCGAATCCACCTTGTCCACGGCGACTATCATGCCGCCCATCTTTGGGAAGCGTTTCTCGCCTCCATAATAGTCGTAAATCACCCTGGCGGCGCTGTCGGCGAGCCTGCTTTCACCTTCGAACTTGAAATCGGAGCCAAGGCGTTCCGCTTCGCTGGAATGGTGGTCGAACCACATTTTCGCGCCCTTGACGTAGGGGATGTTGGCGAGGACATCGTTTTCCGTCACTTCCACCAGGCCGTCCTGGACATCTTTCGGATGGACGAACTTCCACGAATCGATAACCCCCGCCTCCTTGAGGAGCGCGGCACAGGCAAGACCGTCAAAATCGGATCTGGTCAATAAGCGCATAGTGGTTCCTTTCATGTAGAGAAAAAAACGCCCTCATCTATTTGCAAACAATTTCTGGAAAGCCTGTTCATAGGGAGCGCGCAAAACTCCTTCTTCGGTAATGATGGCAGTCACCAAGCCGTTTGGCGTAACGTCGAAAGCCGGATTGAAAACCTTGACACCCTTCGGCGCCATCCTCTTGGCATACCACATATCTGTCACTTCGTCGGGATTGCGCTCCTCTATTTCTATATCGTCCCCAGACGGGCAATTCATATCGATTGTCGACGACGGACAACAAACGTAGAACGGAATGCCGTAATGCTTCGCCAGGATGGCGACCACGGACGTCCCGATCTTGTTGGCGACGTCGCCGTTGGCGGCGACACGGTCGCAGCCGACGAAAACAGCCTGCACCCAGCCTTTTTTCATGACCATGGAAGCCATGTTGTCGCAGATTACCGTGACGTCGACTCCCGCCGTATACAGTTCGAAAGCGGTCAGCCGCGCACCCTGGAGAAGCGGGCGCGTCTCGTCCGCGAATACTCTGAAATTATAGCCTTTCTCATGGCCGACATAGATAGGCGCAAGCGCCGTGCCGTAACGGCTGGCCGCGAGCTGACCCGCGTTGCAATGGGTCAAAAGGCCCATATCCGGCTTCAAGAGAGCAAGGCCGTGCTCCCCCATGGCCCGGCACATGGCGATATCCTCGTTTTTTATCGCCTCGGCTTCGGCCAACAGCTTCTTTTTGATTTCCGGCACGGAGAGCGCGCTGTTCCGGAGCAGGCATTTTTCCATCCTCTCGAGCGCCCAAAACAGGTTGACGGCTGTCGGGCGGGAGGTGGCGTAGTATTCTTTGGCCTTGACAACATCGTTTTTCAGAGAGGCGAAATCGGTCGCGGTCGATTGCTTTGCCGCAAGGTACATGGCAAACCCGGCGGCGATGCCGATGGCAGGAGCGCCGCGCACCTGGAGCTTGTAGATCGCCTGCCAGATAGGCTCCTGCTCCCTTAACCGCAGAAATTTGACCTCTCCGGGGAGAAGGGTCTGGTCAAGAATCACCAATTCGCCCGCTTCGTCGTCGAGACGGGCTGCTTCAAGTTGTGCAAAATCAGTCATTATGATTCCTTATCCTGGCGATAAATTCACAGAAAAACAAATCAAGGTAATTCGGAGCCATGGCTGAGACATGCGGCAAAAGAATAACGTTGTCGCAGGCTCGAAGCGGCGAGTCCGATGCCAACGGTTCGCGCTCAAAGACATCGAGCCCGGCTCCTGCAAGCGCTCCGCTTTGCAACTGCTCCGCCAAGGCGGCCGCATCGATGGAATTGCCACGCCCAACATTATACACAAACGCTTTATTCGATAAAAGCTGCAATCTACGTTTATCGATAATTTTGTCAGTGCCGGTAGTCCCGGGCAAAGCGAGGATCAGATGGTCGGCAGACGGCAGTATGGCGTCCATGTCGGAAATAGGCACAATGTTGTCGCCATCCCCAAAATACTCCGGCCGCACCAGATCACTGCGGTTGACGCCGGTCAAGCGCACGCCAAACGGCTTGAGCAACCGACCGATCCATTTGCCGATATGGCCGAATCCGACAATGACGGCGTGCGATCCGCGAAAGGCAAACATCCGGGAGGAAATTTCCTGCCGTGGCCAGTCGTTTTTCCCGCGCCAATCAAAGGACAGTTTAATGCCCCGCGCGAAGGCAAGTATCAGGCCGACCACCGTCTCAGCCATGAGTTCGCCATGAAAGGTTCCGAACATCGTTTCCAACCCTGCCCGCGGTTCCACCTTGATCATCTCCCGACCCGCCGCCGGGGTGGCGATGACCTTCAACTTCGCCGCAAGCGCGGTCCATTCCGGCCTGAATTTCCAGGTCGCCGCCATGTCGGCATCAGGCAAGGCAGCGACAAACTCTTCTTCTGTCGCACATTTGACAAAGCCAAATTCCGGCGCGTCTTGGCAGATTTTGGCAAACAATTCGTCGGTCATCCTGGGCAAGTGGAATTTGTCATAATAGAGCCAGACAGGCGTTTTCATGGTTATCTCCTAAAAAGCCCTCTTCGTAAGGAAGAGGGCTTGAGTTTGATCGGCAATTGGAAAATGATTAATCCGCGTAGGGTCCTTCGCTGTCGCGCTCGACGGAGACAGTGTCGTTGGCTGCCTTCTTTTCTTTCCACGCGACATTGATCAGGAGGTTGCCGCCGTCAAGGCCGAAGCCGGGGTATTCACGCGTCTCGATATGTGAGAATCCGGCCATCCGGGTGACATCCTTCCAATGACGCCACGTCCAGTAGGCGGGACGGCGCAGGGTTGTCGATTCGAGACGGGACTCGCCGTTTTCCTCGCTGACATACAGCATCCGGTCGTCAATATAGTCTGCCGCTTTGGTACGCAGCTTGACGAGCGCACAGGTGACATTGTCCTCCCGGATAAACCACTCGACCTTTTCCGGCGGCTGCGAGGCCCAATCCTTTTCGACCCTGTCCCTCGGACCGCTTTCAGGTTCGTTCTCGGTCGCGCCGACAAACATCAGGAACCCACCGGAATGCAATGCATGGTACAGTCCGACCAGGGACATCCCGAGGTGGTCCCACGACGGTTCGAGGCTGAGACCGGTGACGAGGATGCCGTCGAAATGATGGGGCATGTTTTTGGGAAGCTCGTTCCAGGGAGAGCGGAAAAAAGACACAGAAGCGTTTTCCTCTTTGGCAAGTTCCCTGGCGTAGGTGACTGCCGCGCCGGAAACATCGGAACCGACGATGTTGCAGCCCTTTTCGAACAGGTAGATAGCCCTCCTGCCAAGGCCGCAAGAGGCGTCGAGAAGCACTTTCGCATCGGTCTTTTGCGCCAGATCGGCGAAAGCTCTCGCCGGCCCGCCGCCCTGGCCGTGAATCGTCGTCCTAAACCCCTGACGCCATCGATCCCTCCGGAACCACTCCCAGCGATGTATAAGATCCCAGTCGGTCATCGAATCAACGGGTTGGGGCGTGGGCTGAACCGTGGTCGTCATGGCGATATCCTCTTCTGCTTGGTGGGTGTCCAATTCTTACGGATGCGAGCCAGGCCAGGCCAGGCCGAGCGTCTCGGGGTAGCCAAACAAAATATTCAAATTCTGGGCGGCTGAACCTGCCTGCCCTTTCATCAAGTTGTCGATATGACTGATGACCCGGAAAACTCCGGTCCGCTCGTCGGCGGCGACGGTTATGAGGCAACGGTTCGAACCGCGAACGTCGGAGGTGGAAGCGGCGCGCGACGCATCGTGCACCTTGACGAACGGGGAATCCTTGTACGCGGCCGTATAGGCGTCAAGAACCTGCTTCTGCCCCACGCCCTTCCGCAGCCTGCCGTAGAGGCAGCTCATGATGCCCCGGCACATCGGCACCACCTGCGGAGTAAAGGTGACGGTGATGGGGTCTTTCGACAAGAGGGAAAGTTCGCGTTCGATTTCCATTACGTGCTGGTGACCGGAAAGGCGGTAAGCGCCCATATTGTCGTAGCGTTCGGGATAGTGGTGGGCCTGGGACGGCTTTTTCCCCGCGCCGGAGATGCCGGACTTGCAGTCGCAGATAATGCCTTGGCTCTCCACAAGGCCGTTGCGCACCGCGGGTGCGAGGCCGAGGATCGCCGAGACTGCGAAACAGCCAGGGTTGCCGATAAGGCGTGCTTTGGCGATTTCGTCGCGGTGAAGTTCGGCAAGGCCATAGACCGCTTCCGGAAGGAGGCTGGGGGATTTATGGACTGGATCCTTGCCAAGGCGAGTGGCGTATTCCGCGTAGAGTTCTGGGGAATTGAAGCGGAAATCGCCTGAATAGTCTATGAACTTCCTGCCGGCCGACAGTTCGGGGCCGGCTTTCAACTGTCCCACACCGTCGGGGGTGGAGCAGATGACGGCGTCGGCGTCGGCGTCGACGAATTCGGGGGAGTCGGGCGCGTGGAGAACGAGGTCACAGAAACCCTCGAGGTAAGGCCACACGGTGGACAATGGCTTTCCCACGTCCTGCGTCGCTGCGACTGCGGTCAGTTTAAATTCGGGGTGGCGCAACAGTATCTCGACCATGCCGAGACCACCGTATCCTGTGGCGCCAATGATCTTGACGTTGGGCATTCGCCTCTCTCCATGTATTACCAAATTAATAATTGACCTTAATTATTAACTTTTACTTGAATGTGATCTTCCCATTCGACCCTCGGGGCATCGCCCCACAGGTCTTCGATACGATAATAGTCGCGGGCCTCATTGTCGAACACATGGATGATAACGTCGCCGTAATCAAGAAGCGACCACCCGGTCTCGCGATCGGGGTGGTTTAGTTTGCGTGATTTTGCCTTCACCATGGCCTTTTCCGCCGCCTTAGCGACGCCCCGCATGCGGGACATGCTGGAGGCGGAGGCAATGACGAAGAAATCCGCATAATCGATAAGCCGTCGCAAGTCGAGGATTATAATGTCCTCGGCGCGCTGGCCGTGCATGGCGACCGCCGCGGCGATAGCCAGTTTTTTGTTTTTTTCTTCCGCTTCCTTGATCAATGTTTCGCGCGATTCAGGCATCGAGTATCCACTTAAAAAGGCAACCGTTAGCAATACAGACCGTTAAGGGTATTTATAAACCACTTGCGTCGCGAACGCAATGCAGAATCGCCAATCAAAACGAATACGGGGAAATCTGCCTCTGGCTGAATTTCTCCTTGAGGAAATTCAACGTCTTCTGGTGGATCTGGCAGACGCGGCTCTCGGAAAGGTTCAGAACAAGGCCGATCTCCTTGAGGTTGAGGTTTTCATAGTAATAGAGCACCAAAACCTTCTTCTCGTCCTCGGACAGTCCGCGCAGGGCGACTTCCTTGATCTCCGCCCGCATCAGCTCGGTCAGCGGATCGGGCGCGCTGGTGTCGGGGAGCATTTCGATGGGGCCGACCTCGTTGTCGTCCGAATCGTCCCATTTGCGGTCGAGGGATACCATCGACTTGATCTGGACCTTCTGGAGCAGGTCCTCGTATTCTTCCGCGTCGAGGCCGAGGTGTTCGGCCATTTCCTCTTCCGTGGGCTGGCGGCCCAGTTCGACTTCCAGCGTTTCCCTGGCCTTTTTGACCTGGTTGACCTTCTGCCTGAGCTGCCTGGACGGCCAGTCGAGGCGGCGCAATTCGTCGCGGATAGCTCCCGAGATGCGCAGGTTGCAGTAGGTCGAAAACTTGACGCCCTCGTTCGGGTTGAACTTGCGGATGGCGTCAAGAAGCCCGAAATTACCGTAGCTGATCAAGTCCTGGACGTCGAGATGGGTGGGAAAATGCTTCGCCATCCTCTCGGCCGTCTGGAACACCAGCGGCAGGTAATTCTCGATCAGTCGGCTGCGGACATCGTCGTCTTTTGTTCTGACGTAGATATCCCAAAGCTCGGCCTCCTCCTTTTCCCCCAAGGGCGGCGGCAGAGTGTAGCCTTCTACATATTCGTTCATAACAACCTCCTAACAGGTGTAAAACGCAATTGGTTGGCCTGCATCCCCCGCCAACCACTTCCCCAATATTTTAGATTTATGACTTATGATTCATGATTTTTTAGTTCGCAAAATCTCAAATCATAAATCCGAAATCATAAATTACTCGCGCTCCGACGGTTCGAGCGCCATGCTCATGACCCTGTCGTAATTGGCCTTGGCGCGGAATTTCTTTTCCATTTCCCTGCCCCGGCGTTCGACCATGACTTCCTGCACCAGGGCGATGCCCAAGGTCGACACGAAAAAACCAAGCATAAGGAAGGCAATCGTGAGGTAGATCCCGATTTCCCAGGCCTTCTCGGCGGACATCACCTGGTCGGTCGAAAGATCGGAAAACCAGCGGTGGTACAGCCAGCTTCCCAGAAAAATGACCATCCCCATAATGGAGAAAAATCCGCCCAGCTTTTTGACCATCATACGACTTCATCTCCACCCTTGTCGAAGACGCGGGACAGCGACCCGCCCGGCCTGTTCATGACGGCGAGGCGATTGCCGTCGACGCCGGAAATACCCCCTTCCTCGACCTGATATTTGCCCATGACCAGGCCGGCAAGTATGTGGCTGTCCGCCGACACCAGGGATTCCGTGTATTTCTGCCCGGTCGTAACATACGACAATCCCTCGGCAAGTTTCGAGGCCATGTTGAACAACGCGCCGTGTGTGGCGTTTTCATCCAGTTTGGTGAAGATGATCCTGTCAAACCCCACCTGCTTAAACCTGGCCACCGTTTCAAAAACCGCCTTTTCGGACGCGCCCGTGGTCAAAGTGAGGTGCACCTCGTGTGGATCCGCAGCCCTCACAACCCTGGCGAGTTCGTCCAGCCCTTCCCTGTCCCTTGGCGATCGCCCCCCCGTATCGACAAGGATCAGGTCGAGCCCTGCCATCGAACGGACGATACGACCGACATGCTCAGGGCTGTCGGCGGATTCGGCAGGGATGCCCATTATGTGGCCGAGGTTTTTCAACTGGCTGTCCGCGCCGGGCCTGGTTCGGTCCTCATTGATAAGGCCGACGGATTTCTTCATGCGCACAGTAAAGTCGACCGCCAATTTGGCGATAGTCGTCGACTTGCCGACGCCCGTCGGCCCAATAAGGGCGACAACCGTGGGCCTGCCGTCGTCGTGCAAAAGAATCGGGCCGGCAGCAGGGATGCGCCTGGCGACCGCTTCGCAGAGTTCCTCCCTTACAGCCTGCGGATCGACCGGACCGTCTTTGTTTTCTATCCCCTCCACCAACTCCCGCGCCAGTTCCTCCGCCATGTCGGAGTCAACGAGCTGGTTGTACTGGTCCAGGAGAGGCGCATCGACTTTCGGTAGGCCGCCCCGTGCCTGGATAGCCATCATGCGGTAGAATTCCTCCCGCAGCTCATCCTTTTCCCTATTGGAGCGTTCGACCGCGCGTTTCAAATCGTCCAGCTTGCCCGCTATCCCGGAGGCGGATTCTCCGATTTCCACCTTGGGCACGGCCTGAGGCGGAATGGCCCGCTTCTCGGCCTGCTCGAGCGCCTTGGCATATGTCTTGTTCAGAAGATGGCCCGGCGCCACAAAACTTGTGCTGCCAATCGGCTTGGCCGGCGGCGCTTTCGGTTCCGCATCCGGGTCGTTCACCGCCACTTCCAGCTCGACCTCGATGGAATCCCCGCCCAGTTTGCCCGCCGTCAACTTGGAAAACAGGTTTTCCATTTTCACGTTACGGCGGCTGACCACACTGATGTTTTTGCCAAGCTTGGCCTTTGCTTTGTTGATAGCATCAGTGCAGGTCTTCCCCCTGAAGACATGAGTCCTGTGTTTTTTCGCCATAATCTATTTTTCCCTACCCCCTGGCCGGCTCCCCATTCGCCGGCTCTTTTAGTTATTCATCATACTATCATACGTTCAAGTCCGCCTTGACCATGCCGATGGAAATAGGCTCGTAATCCTGCAGCACTTCGTTGTACGACATCACGGCAAGCATCGGCAGCCGCGCCAGAGTCATGCGCTTGATATGCATGCGGACCTGCGGTCCTGTGAGCAGGAGCGGGTTGTAGCCTGATTGGACCTGCTTTTGCACCTCTTCCGAAATCGCCTCGATGAGCCGCTGGCTCGCCGCCGGACGGAGCGTGAGGAACGAACCACTGTCCGTGTGCTCGATGCGCTGCTGAAGCTGCTCTTCCAGCCGTGGATCGAAGGTGACGACATTCAGCTTCTTCGTTCCCGGAATGGCGTATTCATTGCACAGCCAGCGCTTCAGGGAGTTCCTGGCGAATTCCGTGAGGATGTCCGGGTCCTTGGTGCGGCGGCCGACATCGGCGAGCACGTCCAGGATGGCCGCTAGGTTGCGGATGGAAATCTTTTCCTGGAGAAGGTTCTGCAAGACTTTCTGGATGTCGGTGATGGAAAGGACCTTGTCCAGGACTTCCTCGACGGTGCCGGGGGAATATTCCTTCACGGCGTCCAGTAGCTTCCGGACCTCGTCCTTGGTGAGGAGTTCCGGCGCGCGCTGCTTGATGACTTCGGTCAGATGCGTCGCAACGACCGTTTCCGCGTCAACCACGGTATAGCCGACGCGTTCTGCATATTCGCGGTTGCCGGCGGAAATCCACACGGCAGGCATGCCGAAGGCAGGTTCGACCGTTTCCTCGCCGTCCAGTTTTTCCGTGGCCGCGCCGGAGTCGATGGCCAGGAACGAGTCCGGCTCCGCCGTCCCCTGCGCCACCGGAGCGCCGTGGATCTTCACCACGTATTCGTTCGCCTCCAACTGGATGTTGTCGCGGATGCGGATCGGGGGAACGATGATGCCGAGTTCCAGCGCCAATTGCTGCCTGATCATCTGGACGCGCGCCAACAGCCCTCCGCCGCCGGATTGCTGACTGTCGACAAGCGGCACGACGCCATAGCCGACCTCCAATTCCATAGCATCGACCTTGAGAAGGTTTTCGACCTTTTCCGGTTCGGCGGGACGGGTGGCCTCTTCCTGTGCGGCCGCTTCGGCCTGTTCGCGCGTTTCGACTTCCTTCGTGGCGACGCTCCTCCTGGCGATGAACCAGAATGCGAAGCAGAGGGCGGAGAGGATCAACAGCGGCGTCGGCGGGAACGGCGTCAAACCGATGAGACCTGAGAGGCCGATCGTAGCCATGAGAATCGCGGCAAAGGCGATGGGCTTGTGCTGGCCGAACATCTGGCCGAGAAGTTCGCCGCCGAATTCGGTGCGCCCCGCGGAACGCGTGACCAGGAGGCCGGAGCCGACGCTAATGAGGAGCGCCGGGATCTGCGAGGAAAGACCGTCGCCAATGGTGAGGATGGTATAGACCTGCGCGGCGTCGACAAATGACATACCGTGGATGAGGATGCCGATGACGAAACCGACGGTGATGTTGATGACCGTCATGATGATGCCGGCGATGGTGTCGCCCTGCACGAATTTGGCGGCGCCGTCCATCGCACCATAGAAGTCGGCGAGCTGCTGGACCTCGAGGCGGCGACGCTTCGCTTCCTGTTCGTCAATGAGACCGGCGTTCAGGTCGGCGTCGATTGCCATCTGCTTGCCTGGCATGGCGTCCAAGGTAAAGCGTGCCGCGACTTCAGCGATACGGGTCGCGCCCTTGGTGATAACCAGGAACTGCACAAGGACGAGAATGACGAAAATGGTGACGCCGACCGCCAGCGAGTCGAGACTGACGACGCCAACGCCGCCGCCGCCGACAAACGTGCCAAAAGTCGCGATCAGTTCGCCTGCCGCGCCGACGCCTTCTCTTCCCCGGGCAAGGATGAGTCGCGTCGTTGAGATGTTCAATGCAAGCCGGAACAGTGTCATGACCAAAAGGACGGACGGGAAGGTGCTGAAATTCAAAGGCTGTTCGACATAGATGGTCATCAGCAGGATGATGAGGGCGAGGAGTATGTTCAGACCGATTAGGAGGTCCATGATGAATGGCGGCAGGGGCATGATCATGATGGACAGGGCGGAGACGACGAAAAGAGCGATAAAGACGTTGCGGTTGTTGCGGAATACGGTCAGAAGCTTTGTCTGGATAAATCCGGACAAAGCATTTCCTTGACCCTTATTCTTGGCAGCGCCAGCTGTCCTCGCACCCGCAGTCATGTTTTCGTGTTTACCTTTCCATTCAGGTTATTACCGCACTATTCAATTTATCCCGCAAAGCGTTCGTTCCCAGCTCCGGCGGCTCCCGGTGCATATTTGTCCTTCATGACAAAAGCCAGGATTTCCGCCACGGCGGGGAAAAGCTCGGCCGGGATTTCCTCGCCGACTTCGGCCATCTTGAACAACTGCCTCGCCAGGGGCGGATTGGATATCGTGGGCACCCTGGCATCCCTTGCAGCTTCGATAATTTTCAAGGCGATCCTGTCTTTGCCCTTTGCCACCACGACAGGGGCAGCCATCGTTTCCGGCTTGTACGACAGCGCCACGGCAAAGTGGGTCGGGTTCCTTACCACCACCTCCGCCTGGGGAACTTCGTTCATCATGCGCTGCTGCGCCATCTGCATCTGGATTTGGCGGCGTTTCTGCTTGACCTTGGGGTCGCCTTCCATCTGCTTGTATTCCTCCTTGATTTCCTGTTTGGTCATCTTGAGGTCTTTGATGTATTTCTGCTTCTGGTACCAATAATCGATGACGCCGAGGATGAACAGGAGAACAGCAAGCTTCAGGGCCAAATCCAGAACCACCCGGCACATCATGATAAACGTTCCCGGCGCTTCCATCTCCACGATGACGATCACGGACTGGAGCTCGGTGAAAATCGTATGCCAGGCTATCGGCATGATGATCGCCAGCTTGGCGATGTTCATGAGCAGCATGACGATGTTTTTCACCGAAAAAAGACGCTTGAAACCGGATACGGGATTCAATTTGTTAAGGTCCAGCTTCAGCGGGTGCGTCGTGAACAAAAGTCCAGTCTGAATGACATTGGCGATAATCGCCGCAACAAACACCAGGGCCAAAAACGGTATCAGGACGATCAAAAGCCAGAGGAACCAGTCCACGGCATACGGTATGATCTCCTTTCGGAAAGGAACATCCAACGTCGGCAGATCAATGGTCAGAATCTTGACGGTAAATGTCATCAGATACTCGGCCATGAAGAATCCGCCGTACTTCAGCGCGAGAATTCCCCCGATAAGCCCCAGTGCGCCGGTGAGGTCCTTGCTTTTCGGCACATTGCCGCGTTCACGGGCATCGCGCAACTTTTTTGCTGTGGGTTCTTCAGTTTTTTCGCCACTGCCCTCGGACGACATCTGTTATTGCCCCCCCAGCTCGCGGACCATGAACGAAAGATCGACCAGCATCTCCCCCAAAGGCCCCTCCGGCATCACCGAAAGGTTGAACCGCCAATCCGGCGGCATCAAGGCCTGGCAAATCGCCGGATATATGAAGATCAGGGCCGACAGCCCGAGAACCACCCTGAGCGGCATACCCAGGACCATGATGTTCATCTGCGGCATGGTCTTGGTGATAAAGCCTTCGACAACGCTGTTCATCAGCATGATAAGCATAACGGGAATCGCCAGTTCCAGGCCCACCACCAAAAGCGCCCTTGCCTGCGCCAGAGACATCCGTAACAACGGGTCGAACGCCGCCTCCGGCAACAACGCCCCGATGCCGACAAACTCATAGCTCTGAAAAACGACATAGATATAGACCAGGTGCAAGCCGGCGATAATAAACAGCATCATGGCCAGGTTCATGTTGATGTAACCGAGGATCGGCGATTCCTCTCCCGTCGTCGGGTCGAGGACATTGGCCATGGAAAAGCCGATCTGCTGCCCCGCCAGTTCGCCCGCGAGTTGCGCTCCCGTAAACACCATGGTGGCGAAGATGCCGAGAGCCATGCCGAGGGCGAACTCCTGCCCGGCAAGCAGCCCCAACTGCAACAGGTCCAGGTGCCTCGGGATAGCCGCCGTCCTCGCGGCGAACGGAACCATGATGAATGAAAAAACGCCGACCAAATAAATCCGGATCTGGGTCGGAAACAAATCCGAAGCGAAAAACGGCGCAAACAGGACGATACAGCCGCAGCGGATCAGGACCAGGACAAACACCAAAAACGCCACCAGGATCCTGTTCACCGCAAACATGTCTTCACTCATGACGACATCCAATTACTGCCTGAACTTTTCGCAACGCTCCCGGTTCAATAAAAACTTGAAAACATCCGCATGGTCTCGTAATAGTATTCGGACATAGTATCTATCAGCCACGGCAGGGAAAGCGCCACCACCCCCACCACGCAGATCAACTTCGGGACAAAGGTCAAAGTCATTTCCTGGATACTGGTCACCGTCTGGACCAGGGAAATGGCGACGCCGACAACCAGCGCGGTCAACAGCGTCGGCATTGCCATCATCAGGCACATCCACAACATCTGCAACGCCACATCAATTATGTCCTGGACATCGGGTATCATGGCATCCTTCCGGTAAATTGTTCATTATGGTTACGGTTGCGTTATTGCCGAGGGGAGCATTCCTTCCAGTAGCGTCGGCGGAAAACTCACAATCAATCCCTCGAACAACAGTCGCCAGCCGTCCACGATGACGAACAGAATAATCTTGAACGGCAACGAAATCATCGTCGGCGGCAGCATCATCATGCCCATGGCCATGAGAACGGATGATATCACCACGTCCAACACCAAAAACGGCAGATAGAGCAAAAAGCCCATCCAGAACGCGCGCTTCAGTTCGGAACAGATAAACGCCGGTATCAAGGCACTTGTCGGCACATCCGATGGTCGCAATCGCCCCTGCGCCTCCAGGGCTGCGGCGTCCGGCATCCCGGCCGCGCCCATGAAAAAATACAGTTCCTCATTCCCCTGGTTGGCGGCAAGGCATTCGAACATGAACTTGCGAATCGGAGCCATGCTGCGCTCGATCGCCTCCGCCTGCCTGAGTCGGCGCCATTCGCCGGGGGTCGTTTCCACCAGTTCACCGTTGACGTATGGCGCTATGCCGCCATCCCATGAAGCTTTCCATGTCGGCCACATGATGAAAAAAGTCAGGAACAACGACAGCGCCACCAGCACCTGGTCGGGCGGCAAAGTGTTTGTGCCCAGCGCCCTCCTGACGAAACCCACCACAACCATGATGCGTAGAAAGCTCGTCATCATGATGAGAATACCGGGGGCAAGGGTCAAAATCGTCAGGAAAATGGCGATCTGCAGCATCGACGACAGCTGCTCGGCGTTTTCCATCGGTACTATGCTGCCGTTCTGGATGGTCGGGAGCGGCAAATACAACAACCCGTCCTCGTATGGGCTGCCCCGCGGTATGGCGGGAACAAAGTCCATCTCGCTGCCGCCGGACAAGTCCAATGGCGGACGCGGCTCGCGGGGAGCGGTGTCGGAATCGGCGGCAAAAGCCGGATTTACGGTTAAAGTTGAAAAAAGCAGCGCAAAAAAAATCGCCGCGCCCCTCATACCCTTGATTATTCGCTCCTTATCCTGTTGCGAAGTTCGCTGATGTCGTCGGCAAGCGCTTCGGCGCGACTGTCAAGTTCCCCGGCCGCTTCCGCCTGGTGCGCTTCAATAACGTGGTGCTGAAACAGCTTGGCAAACATACTCCTCCCGGCTTCCGTCTTCGGACGCGCGTGTTCGAGGATTTCAGTTACTTCGACCTCGTTGTCGATTTCCGTCAGGGGGGTTATCTCGTCCGCCGTCACCCCGACTACTAGGACGCGCCGGCCAACCCGTATCAGCGACACGAAGCGCCGCTGGTCGAGATGAGTCCGCCCAAGCACCTCCAGGGCCGGGTGACTGAAAAACTGCTTGTGGCCCGGCACATAGCGCTTGAAGATCCAAATGACAAAAAAGAAAATGCCGCAGATGACTAAAACATAGAACAGAACGGAGAAGATAGACGGCGCTCCGGAACGCGACTGCCGCATCTGCTGCCTGTTGTTGGTAGGAAATGAAAGGGGAGTTTCTTCAAATTCGGCGTTCGGGGTTGCGGGAGTCTGTACGGACGGGCGGTCCTGACGGGTTGGAGCGGTTCCGTTGCCGTTGCGGGAGCCTGTATTGGCCTGAACTGCGTCCGCCGCAGCGGCAGGCGCAACCAGTACCACCGCCATGAAAATGGCAGCAGCGGCCAAAACAATCCCCCTAATCGACATCCCGAAGTTCCCCCTGCCGTTACGAGCGGCCAAAAAGCCGACAATTCCCCAAAGGCGCAAAATTCCAAAATCCGGCAAAATCCCCAAGCGTCGATTTTGCTGATTTGCCTGTCCATAATCAAGCACCATTTTCGGAAAAAGTTGCCTGCGCTGTTTCCGCCATGTATTATCAATACGATACGTTGATAAAAAATTCCAAAATTGACTTGTCTGGAGTCCCGAAAAAAATAAACTCAGACCACCGGGGTTCTTCATATACAATATATATGATTCAACCACCAAAACGGCATTTCTTGGAGTCGGGAGGCTCGGGGGGAGCCTTGGTATCCAAATTACAATTGAAAAAGGGTTCTTCATGTCCAAATTCGCCTGTTTGGCAGCATTGGCCGCCGTATTGCTTCTCTCCGGCTGTTCTTCTTCGGGAAGAGGTTCGTCGTCCGTAGCGTTTAAACCAGTCGACACTACGGCCAGCCCCGAGGTGCTTGTCGCCAACGCGGTGGAATCCCGGGCATCCCTTTCCAGCCTCTCCGGCAAGGGGGTCATGCGCATCGTCGACACCCCCAACCGTTTCGGCCTTACCGTCAACGCCAACGTCGTCGCCGACGACACCAAGCGCATGCGCATACGCGGCGACAAACTGGCCGGTTCCATCCAGGCGTTCGACATTGTCATGCTGGGAGAGGAAATCGGCTTTTACGTTCCCATGCAAAAGACATTATACTACGGCAAGGTCAATGAACTCCAAAATCTGACCTTCCGTTTCGATCCGGATGAAGTGTTGCGTCAGATGCTTTCTCCGGACGCGTCGTTGTTGTTGAAAAAATGGCGTTATGTCCCCTCCGAAAACCAGGGACGCGGACGCCCCAGTGAAATCATCCTCGAAGAGGAAGTGCCAGGGAACAGGCCGAGAATGCAACTCGCCCTTGACTCCCGCACCGGCATGATCCTCTCAGTCAGCCACCTCGACCCCTCCGGCAGGCCGTTCCTCGTCAAGAATTACGGCGACTATCGAAGTCTTGACCGCGGCAAGGGAAAGCGTGTGCAGGACGACTTCGTCTTTCCCTACTTGATGAGCCTGTCGTGGCCCAGGGATCAGCGCTCCATGGAACTGCATTTCAAGGCCGTCGAAGGCGACGCCATCGTCCTCGAAGAGGACTTCGACCTTGCCACATCGGACGATACCCGCTACTTGCCGCTCGGCGAAGCCACCATCAGCCCCGAGCTTTCCGACGATCCACTGGCGGTCGCAAACACCGACTACTCCACCGAAAGACCTTTGTAACCGATGCGAACAAAAATACTTAGGAATATCGCGCACTTTACCTGCCGACGCTACGGCCTGGTATTGTGGACAGCGTTTATTATCACCGTCATCTCATGGCTGCCGCCCGTCATCAGCTATTTCAGGGGCGGCCTGCATGCACCCTTCGACCTTGCGACCATGCTGCCGCAAGACGTGCGCGCCTCCCGCGATTTCACTCGCGCGGTGACGGACTTCGACTCCGTGGACGAGGCGGTGGTGGTTTTTCATCTCGGATCTTCCTCCGAACGCGAGCCGACAGCCAAGGAGCTTGCCCGCGATCCAGAACTTGGCAGTGAAACCGCCCGGCTGCAGCGCCGCGCAGCCAGGGAAAAATACGTAGACACGGCTGGGCAAGCGGCCGACCGACTGGTCGAACTGCTCCAGGAAGACGAACGCATTCAGTCGGTATTTTGCCGGAAGTTCCGCCCGGACGACCGCGATTACCTTCTCTACGACGCTCTGCCGTCCTTTGGCCTCCTGCTTCTCGGCGACGAGGAAATTCCCCGCGTCAAGGAGCTTCTGGAGCCGGATCAGATCCGCCGTTCCGTCGCCAACCTCAAGTCCCGCCTCGGTTCCTCCGTCAGCGGCGCGATGGAACTGGACGAATTCATCGTTCTCGACGCCATCGGCCTCGGTACCGTATTCCAGCGTTCCCTGAATCGCTACGGGGTATCGGACGCCTCCGGTTCCGGCTCGTCCTTCGGTGGCTACCTGGTGGATAAAAACGCAACCATGCTCCTCGTGGTCATCCAACCGGACCGTCCGGCGCAGAGCATCGATTTCTCCCTCAGCGTCTCGGAACTGCTTCGCAGTAAGGCGGAACAGGCCTATAGCGAAATCGTGCCGGAAGCGGCCAAAAACGGCATCCGCCTCGAATTCGGCGGCGGCTACGAAGCGGCGGTCCGCTACACCAGCCACGTCAGTTCCAACCTCTTTTCCACCCTGATGACCAGCCTTTTCGGCGTCCTCGCCCTTTTCGGCCTCATTTTCAAACGATTCGGCGTTCTTCTTTACATCGGCATCCCCCTGGTGATGGTGGTCTCCTGGACCATCGGCATCGGCTGGATACTTTTCGGCCAGTTGAACATCATTTCCGCCGCCTTCGCCGCGGTGCTGGTCGCCCTCGGGATCGACTACGCCATTCATATATACAACCGCTATATCGGCGAGCGTGCCATGGGCGTGGAATTTGAGAAGGCTTTCGAAATTTCCTTCGAGCATACCGGCTGGGGCGTAATCATCGGCATGGTCACGACGGCGGTGGCTTTCCTTTCCCTTACATTCACCAGGTTTTCCCAGCTTGCCGAATTCGGCGCGCTTGCCGGGATCGGCATTGTCCTTTCCGCCCCGGTCATCATGTTCGTCCTCCCCGCCATGCTATCCTGGCGTTACCGGGAAAGCGGCGAAAGGAGCGCCATCTTCAAGCCGTCCAGCCTCGGCTTGGACCGCCTTGGCAACTGGGTCGAGAACCATGCGCAGAAAGCTCTCGGCCTGGGCATACTGGTCGCCGTCATTTGTGCAGGCAGGCTGATCCTGTGGCCCGACGCCATCCTTTTCGACGAACGCATTTCCAGCCTTCGTCCGCCCGAGCGGGTGTTTGAACTGGGCGGAGAAATTGCCCGCGCCTTCTCGAACCGCAACCCGAACTCGTTGATGCTTCTGGCCTATGGGGAAACGGAAGAAGCTGCGGTGGAAAAGGCGGCGCAATTGGAGAAGCGCTGCGCGGAAATGGAGCACATGTCCCTCGTCGGCAGGAAGGGCGTGGAAATGCCCCTTCTCGTCGCGTATGAATCGTTCCTGCGCTATCTGCCTGCACCCTCAAGCCAGCGACGCATGCTTGACGCCCTGAGGGAGGCGGATATCCCCCGCGCGCTTGTTACATTCAGGCAGGCATTGGCGGATGAAAACCTTGACGAGGAATTCTTCGGCTATACCACCTACCTTCTGGAGGAACACGAGCGACGTATCCAGGAAAACGACATCGTCCTGCCGACCAAGCTCGAAGGCACCCCCTTGTGGCGCTATGTCAAGCGCTTTGTCTCGCAAAGCAGGCAGGTCATCGACCTGCGAAAGCCGCTCCCGGCCGATCTGCAGTTCCCGGTGACGGTGGCGTCCCCAGCCGTGGCGCGCTCTGAATCGATCAAGGCGAAGCCCGGCGATGTCCTGACCAGGGACGAGCTTCTCGCCTTGTTCCATAATCCCGATCTTACCTGGCAGGAGCAGGTAAAGCGCGTCACCATCAAGCGCCCCTCCGGCTGGGTCATCAAAACCAGCGTCTATCCGCCCATCGACGACACGACCCGCGCCGGCGATCCGCTCGTCGACGATATCTGGCTCACGGCGGTACGTAACGAACTCGGCATAGAAGCGGGAGAAAATCCGGCAAGGGAAACCGTCGTCCTCGCCGGCATGCCCATCATGGCGCATGAACTGGCCGAAATTGTGAAGTCCGATTTCGAGCGCGTTTCCCTTGCCGTCTTCGTCATTTGCTTCGCAGTCCTTTGCGCCTTCTTCATTCGCAATCCGATCCGCGCCGTATGGAGCCTGGCCCCGATCATCTTGGGGTTGCTATACCTTCTCGGCTTCATGAGCATAGTCGGCATCCATTTCAACTTTGTCAACACCCTGGTCGTGCCCATCATAATCGGCATCGGCGTCGACAACGGCATCCATTTGACGGAACGCTTTTTCGAGGCTTGCTACAGTGCCAAGACCATCATCTCGGATACCGGCCGCGCGCTTATCGTGACCGCCCTCACTAGCGTAGCCGGCTTCGGGTCGCTTGCCATCAGCGGGTATGAGGGCGTTGCCAGCATGGGCAGGCTGACGATCTTCGCCCTTGGCTGGGTGCTTTTCGCCAGCCTGGTGACTGTACCGGCGCTGATGTCCATAGTCTACCGGAAAAAACGCGAACAGGAATCCAAGGGGCTGCCGACGGAATAGCGCCTTTAATAGTATCCGGTTCCTTGATGCGCTTTACGGTGCAACCGGCCTAGACCGAAAAGCTCCAAGGAATGCTCGGATTCAATTTAAAAACGCAACAGCCAGATGAATTTCTCTTTTGATATTACGATTGAAGTTGGTTATACTATCAGACATCGTCCCTTGAACGGGGACGATGCTTGTTTTATCGTGATTTTTTATTGCCGACTCGAAAGGATAGTCATGCAAAAAAGACTTCCCTGCGTTGCCCTGCTTATGTACCTGCTTGCTTTCAGCATTGCACAGGGAGGTGAACCGCAGGGGCGGCCGTTGTCGCCGCAGGAGACGGATCAGGCGATCAACGCCGTGTTTAGTTCCGCCTCGGGTGTCGTGAGGATGGAAGCCGACATCATCACTCAAAAAACCGGCGGCATGAACAAGGGCATGCAAACATCCTATGAATTCCTCCGCATGGAGACGCCCACAAGAATGTGGCTGCAGAACCGTGGTGAAAGCCAGTTGCAGCTGCCTTTGGAACAAAGCAGCCTCATCATCGTCGACGGCAGGAACATCTGGGAAGTCGAACCGCGCAGCCGCGAAAGCCGCGAACGTTCGGTAAGCTGGCGCGCTTTCCGGCCCAACCTCGAAGGAAGGCAGGCACAGGGACTGGCGGCCTTTATCGGGCTGTTCCTGATGGGAAAAGAAGTGACGTCCGCCACCGGCATCCGCGAGGATTTCGATATCCGCGCCTTCGAGGAACAAATCCCGAACAGGCGGGACAAAACATTGCATTTCATACTGCAGCCGCGACGCGGCGGGGAAACGCTGGAACTGTGGATGTATCCCCAGGCCACCCTGCCGTGGCGGATACGCTCCTTCGAGCGCAAAGTCATCCGCTTCCCTCCCCCGAAGCCAGGTGAACAGCCCCGCTTCCGGCTGGAAGAGACGGTACGCACGCTGCGTAACGTGAAAACCAACCTGGACGGCCTGCCGCCCTTCAACGCCAACGCCTTCATGCTGCCGCTCGCGCAGGACATGCTGGTACGGGATGAAACAACCAACCAGGTAATCTCCCACGACCAGGTCAGACAGGAGTTGAACGCCGTGCGCAGCGAATACCAGGCAAGCGCGGGCGGAAGAAGATAACCTCTTTTGTGAAAAAGAAAAATAATTAAAAAAGCGTATTGACAAAAGAGTGAAGATTCATATACTTTTCCAGCTCACAGCAGTACTTCAAGCAACAACGAATATGTGATCGCGTAGCGCAATTGGTTAGAGCACCAGACTGTCGATCTGGAGGCTGCGGGTTCGAGTCCCGTCGCGATCGCCAATATAACGACCCTGTTCTCATCGAGAACAGGGTTTTTTATTTTACCATGAGTCAATTGTTCGGATTGTGCTATGATTGCGTGGGTGTGTTACGGGAATCAGAAGACTGCAAAGGAAAGATATGACTACGTACTTGATTGCCTATAATTCCAAAACCCCGGGCGCCGACAATAGCGGCCTCTCAAAGGCCATTCAGGAAGCGTACCAGACATCGTGCCGCTGTCTTGATTCAACCTGGATAGTCGTCTCCGAAAAGGACGTTGTGCAGGTCAGGGACAGCCTCATGAGCCATGTTGACGCACACGACCGGCTCCTGGTATGCGAAATAACGAAAAACATGGCCTGGACAGCCCTGCCTCCCGAGATCCACGACTGGGTGGTAAAACTGCTGTAAGGACGTGTTCCTGCTGTCCGCGACGCCAGTTAATAAAGGCCGTAATCCCTAATTGATCACGGCCGTATATTCTGGTGGGCAGTACTGGGTTCGAACCAGTGACCCCCTGCTTGTAAGGCAGAAATGTGAATCCCCCAAAGAGTTTAATACCAACGCGTTACCGCGAGAAGACAAGACATTGGACAGGCCAATGGACAGGAGGAAAAGAGATTGCGACCTATCCCGTGTTATTGCAGCATGGCCTAACCTGGCGAACAAGGTCAAAAAAGCAATCCTGAAACTACTATAATGATGCCTCCGCAAGCACGAACTTGATTGATCCCGGAAGTTCTCTTTTGCCCCTCTCCCATTCGGAAATGCTCTCTTTGGTGACTTCCAGCTTTTGAGCCATGTCGGCTTGGGTAAGGTTGCGATGCTTGCGGTATTCCCGCAGGTATTTGCCGTCGATGACTTTTTTGTCGAGACCGGGAAGCGGAACAGTGACGAAGGAGTAAAACTCGTCTCCTTCCGGAATATGCTCGCCGTCTTCCATCATCCCTAGAATGTGCAGCTCCAATGCCTCAACAATGTTTTTACGCGCTTCGTCAGCCGTTTTGCCGGTAGCCAGACAACCAGGAAAAGCGGGCGCATGGGCATTATAACTATTGCCCGCCTTGGTTATTCCTATAAGAATGTTCTTCTCCATTGGTATTCCTCCTATTTCAAGCCTGCTTGTTTCAACATAGAAAACCAGTTGTCAATGTATATATCGTCACCCGGCTTCCCGTTTACTGTCACCTTGCCGGTCTTTATTGGATGTTTGAATTGCCGATGACTGCCCTTCTGGTAAATTAAAACCCATCCATCCTTATCGAGCAGTTTTATCATATCTCTGATCTTGCCCTTACTCGCCATTATAAGTCCTCCTTAATATATTGTCAATTATATAAGATAATCTCTACTTGTCAATCATAAAACGAGATTATATCGTTTTTTAGTAAGAATTTTAAGATCAAATTAAAAAGGCCGCCCTCAATTGGGCGACCTGAGAACTAAACAAACATTGGTGTTAATCACCGTAATTCCATAGCCGCCTCCCCAAGCATCTCCACTATAGACTTGAGAATTTGATACTTGGAAGATATTGTTTCTAAATGAGATATACTGAGCATCAACTCTGCGCTTGCATCGGTCAGCTTACACATTAATTCCAGCTTTACGCTCTCATCTTCACATGGAACATTGAATGCAACCATTGGCGATCCTTTCATAAAAAGAGGGGTGAAGGTGGGACTCGGCAATGGTAGAGGATGCAACGTGGATAACTCTCAAAAAAAAGCCGCCCTTTCGGATGGCTTGAATTTGGTGACCCTACAAATCTTACTCGCCACGTTTCATTACAACCGTCCCTCTGCGCGGTTCCGCCTCGCAATCGACAACATAATGCCGGCTCGAAGCGACATCTTTGCGCAGTTCATTGAGGGTGCATACCACTTCGGTCGTCACGCGCGAGTAATCCTTGACCATTTCAACAAACTGCATGTCGAGGTTGTGCCAGCGTTCGTTATCCTTTATTCGCTGTTTGCCGTCCTGGTTTTTCTGCCAAATCAGATACCCGACAAAGGCGCCCAGCGACCCGTAGTCCAGGAGCATGCGCCAAATGGCAGTTGGCGGATCAACGGGCATGACGGCTGAAACTCCCTCGCCGCCAAGGGCAAGGCGACCCACGGCGGCGAAGGAGAGGAGGAGGAGCCAATAAAAATGACGCATCGCGGCCTTTCAGATCTGGCGGTTGGGAAGGGCGGCTCTGATTGCGTTTTTCGTGTCGCCTTCCGGCAAAGGGATGTTCGACGCGACAGACTCCAGCGCAAAGCGCTTGATTTCGTTGTCGCGGTTGGCATAATCGCGCTGCTGGCGAATAGCTGCTATTTCTTCCTCATACGCCGCCACAACAGGCTCGATAGCCTTTTCGAAATACTCCCTGTCGGCCTGTATGGCCGCGTGCGCGAGGGTGCCGCAACCGTTGTTTCCGGACATGATGTTGTCGACCGCCGTCTTGATTCGTTCCTTCGCGTTCATCATTCTCCCCTTTAAAAGTCCCTTGAAATGAAAATGCCGATGCGCGGCTTTCGGAGCGTTTCCTCGGCCAGTCGGCGATTGCCTTGCCGGTATAACTCCTCGGCCAGTTCAAAGCCTACCGCGCCGATCCGCGCTTTCGTTCCCGTGCTTTTGTCGTCGATCCAAAAGCCGCGATGATCTTTCCCGGCTTCGCCGAACTGCGACCGGAGCCAGGTCAGGGCTCCAAATCGGGCAAAGGGCCGACCACCGCCGGGGCCTTGGCTTCGCCCACATATTTCTCGATCAGCCGCAAAACAGTATCCTTGGCCAAAACCTTCAGAAGGTCGAAGCCGTTTTTACGGGCAAAATCAACAGCCTTCTGATAGGTCAGCTGCAAGGCGTAATTCTTTTCTTCAATGGTGAGCTTGCCGTCTGCGTTGGCCGCTTTGGTCTCGCGGACATATTCATGATAGCACGAGGTCACGGCGTCCTTGATTACGGTTATCGCCTTGAAATACCGCGATTCCTCAAGCCGGTTTTGAATGTAGCAATACGCCCAGCCGGCGATGACGGCGACGATCTCGCTCGCGAGCAGCTTCCAAATCCAGTGCGCCTCCTGCACAACCTCCTGTACGACTTCGACCGCCTTGCCGGGGTCAAAATCCAGGGGGGAGACGACGGGAACGCCCGCATAGGAAGCCCCGGTCAGGAGCAAAACCCAAATAAGCAAAACGCGCAATGCAAAATAACAGGTTTGTTTCATGTGTATTCCCTTTCAACAGGCAATCTGGTATACTTCCGTCAGGAGGCAAGACCATGACTGCAATGACAAAAAAGACGCGCGCGCGGAAAGAGCCGATCAAATCGGCAAAGGCTGTCATCCAGGTACGCGTAGACGCCAAAACCAAGAGCCGGGCTGAAAAGCTGTTCAAGCGTTTCGGGATGTCTACCAATGACGGCATACGAATATTTCTTGATGCCGTCATAAAAGAGAAGGCCTTGCCGTTTGATCCTGGCGCCTCGCATATTCCGAATGCAAAAACAGTAAAAGCTATTGAAGAAGGCCTTGCCGAAAAACTCGAACCGGTCACATTGGCCGGCCTTCGTAAAATCTGGGACGAAGCATGAGGAAGATACATCTCACCGCACCGTTTAGGCGCGATCTGAAAAAAATTAAACGCTCCAAAGAGCTAAACCCGGATGATCTGGATGCGGCGGTGGCGCTGTTGGCGGGTGATTCACCGCTTCCCGAACACTACTGCGATCATCCCCTTGTCGGCGAATGGAGGCGTATAAAAGCTCGCGATTGCCATATTGCCCCGGACATTCTTCTTATCTACGCAAAGCCTCCTGGCGAGCTCCGCCTCTTGCGCCTTGGCAGTCATTCGGAACTGTTTAAATAGCCCAATCCGTCGCCCCTACTCCGCTTCTTCCTTACAAAATTTACGCATTGCTTCCCCTTCTATCGCAAATGATCAATCTCGCGCCGTTTGTCGCCAAACAGCGACATACGGCAAACCATAAGACTAAACGCCACTATCGCCCCGACCCGGTAGAAGCGCGGCCATAGACCGTCGACCGTGACTGACTCCAGCCCGATAAGCAAGGCGGCGTCCGCGTCCAGCCATGATTCCCCGGACTGATAGGCGTGGTCATGACGCTTGCAAAGCATGTCCATGTCGTCGATGGCCGGCACATCCCAATCGGTCATGCCGGGATCGTTGCACCATCTCCCCGCGCTCCAGCCCGGCCCGCCCCAATTGCCCCATCGCGGAATGAACCATTGCCACCACTCCGGCAAGCCGCCGTAGGCATCCATTTTCAACAGCCAGCACAAGACGCGCGGCCAGTTGAGCCTGTGGTAATTATTCGCGCTCATCGACAATAGCCCCCACGTCCTCGACCGATTCGGCGGCGGTGACCAACTCCTTCAAGGTGCGGCCACTGCCAAGAGGTTCATCCGGGTTTGCCTGGTAGATGAGGTATGCGGCCAAAAACGCCTTGAGTTCATTGGCGCTACCGAGAAGATGCGTTGCTTCATCGACGGTTGAAACCGGCATCGGAAATGAAAGCATGTCGTTGGCAAGGCCTGCGGCAAGTGCCGTCCAGTTGCGTTGTGCCGCGTCGGACATGGAGAAGTGCTTGTCCGCGTACACAAAGCCCTGCTTGATCAACTCACTCGTTTTCGCGTCAATCTCGGCGATCTTTTCCGTCTTGGCCAAATCCAACGCGTCTTCCGACAAGACCCATCCGGGGATAGAGTCGTCAAAGG
>DAIOFH010000015.1:0-44349 GCA_036745875.1 Planctomycetota bacterium
TAATAAGAAATTTCCGGAGCGGCGGCGGCGGTCGCCGCGGCTCCGGTAAATGATGTCTCTTTAGAACTCGAACTCATCGACGTTCGAGGCATCGACTGTCAGAGGACGGTCGAAGAGGATGAGGGTGCCGTCGATGGTGGGGACGCCGAGGCCGGGGATTTCGAGGCCCTGCTTGATGTCCGCGCGCTTGCCGTCGAGGATCATCTGGGCAAGGTAGACCATGGCGCGGCCGGCTTCACCTGGGCTCCACAGGACGCAGTGGTTCATGGAACCGTCCTTGATGTAGGCGGCGGCTTCCTTGGGGGAGGTGGTGCCGATGACCGCGATCTTGTCTTCGAGACGCTTTTCCCTGAGGGCCTGCGCCGCACCGGGAGCGCCCTGGCTGCCGAAGCAGAGGAAGCCCTTGATGTTCGGGTAGGTCATGAGGATTTCGAGGGCTTTCTGGCGGGAAGCGTTACGATCTTCCGCGACGGGGAAACGGTCGGCGACCAGCTTCAGGTTGGGGTATTTTTCCTTGGCGCGGGCAATGGCGGCGTCGGCCCAGATGTTGTGGGCCGGGACGGTGAGCGAGCCGACGTAGATGGCGTATTCGGCGTCGTCGGTGCCCATGTCCTTCACCAGGACGTCCATCATGTACTCGCCGAACTTGACGTTGTCGATCATTTCAACGTCGTAGTCGGCTTCGGGCTGGTTCGGGGATTCGTGGGTAAGGACGGCGATCCCCTGCTCGCGGGCGCGCTTGAAGGCGGGCACGCAGGAGTTGGCGTCATTCGGGACGACGAGGATGGCGTTGACGCCCTGGCTGATGGCGTCTTCGATGATCCTGACCTGCTGCGCTTCGTCGGCGGAAGCGGGAGCCTGCTGATAGGCTTCCTTGATCTTGAAGTCCTTGGCGGCCTTGAGGACGCCGGCCTCGAAATCGTTGAACCACGGCGCGCGCAACTTCGGAACAGAAATCATGGTGTAGTCGCTGGCCTGGATGGCTGCCGACGCGAAAAGGGTCAAGGCGGCGGCGATCATCAGCAATTTCCGCATAGCAAAATCTCCTTTGAATTTACCCCCTGGTCCGGAATGCCGGCCACGTGCCGGAGCGCCGAAAAACAGGGGCGGAGCCGCAGAACGGTCTCCTGAAAATGAAAGTGCTTCCTGTTTGTTGCGTTTCTTGTATTGACGTTTTCATTGTTTCATGACGGAAAGCGGCGTTCAGGCGGGGGAATCGAGCCCGCATTGCCGAGTTCTATGATCGTACCGGCCACCTTGTCCTGGCTGTCCAGATAGTAGAACTCGTCCTCGCCGATGTTCCCGCTTTGGATGACGGAGTAGCCTTTGGCTGCGTAATCCCTGACCGCCTTGGCGCAGTCCTGGTAGTACAGTTTGATGTGATGGAGACCTTCGCCGTTCTGTTCAAGGAACTCGTCGTAGATGCTTCGCCCGGTCAGCGGCTGCATGACCTCCATCTGGACGCCGCCGAACCACGCGACCGCGACAAGATAGGTATGGTCCGAGGGTTTGCCGCGGTACAGCGAATTTTTGACTATTTGTGGGGTGAAAGTATATATATCCCAGGGACCCATACGGAAGTCATTCCAATACTTTTCCAATGTTTTGTCAAGATCGCGGACCAGGTGCGCCACTTGGACAATGTCTCCGTCTTTCATTATTTCCTCTTCCTTACGCGAATTTATGGGGGATGCCCTCGAGGTTCGTATGGCGGATGCGCATGTCTTCCGGGTCGACGTCCATGCGTTCCATAAGCATGGCGGTGACTATGTCGACGAAGATGAACAGCGCCTGCTCCATGAGGGAGGCGAGGGGCTGGATCGACTTGACTTCGTCCGGGCCGCCGAATATCTGGCCGGGAACGCGGACGCACAGGTCGGCGAATTGTCCATGCTCGTTTTCCGGATGCGCGGTAAGGAGGGCGATCCGCGCACCGGCTTCCCTGGCGAGCTTGATTACATTCAGTTCGACATTGGTGATGGCACAGTGGTCGATGAGGAGGTCGCCGGGGCCGATGGAGGGGCTCGTCGTGTCGTAGACGACCCAGGCGTCGAAGCCCATGTGCTTGAGGCGCATGGCGAAGGCGCGCACTGAAAGCTGCATTCTGCCCATTGCGTAAAGATGGATCGACTTGGCCTGCAGGATTTCGCCGATAAGCTTGTCGACCTGGTCCGGATCGATCCTGTCCAGGACTTCCTTGTTTTCCTTGATGGCGGCGTCGACCAATTGTTTGTAATCCATGGTGTCCTCCAAATCAATGAACTCCTAAGTGGTTTCCCCTACCGACAAATACTGGTTGAACATGATCATTCTTGGCTGCCACTGCCCCGCCTCTTCGGCGCCTTGCTTTTTTTTATGGTCGATCTTTTCGAAAAGAAGGTCGATTGCCTTGTGCGCGACTCCGGCGATGTCGTATCCGGCGCTTGTTACCTTGATCGGAAAGATTATATGCGAATGCAGATCGTCGACCCCTGTGATGGCGATATCCCTGGGGCAATGAATGCCGAGGAGCTTAAGGGCATAAAACGCTTCATAGGCCAGGACATCGCAATAGCAGCTGATGGCGTCATAGGGCTGTCCCTCCGCGAAAACCTCGTTGATCAATTGGGTGCAGCACCCCTTGTCCGTAGGAATATAATGTATATCTCCGGGGGCGACCGAAATGTCGAATTCCGACAGGGCCTGTTTGAAGCCGGCCTCGCGATAGGTCGAGCTGGAAATGAATTCGTAGGAATTCAGCATCAAAAAGCGCCTTCTGCCGTTTTCCAGCATATGTCGTGTCGTAAGATATACTCCCTGCCGGTCGTCCGGCCTGACGCAGTCGAGGGCCATGTCCGTGAAATCCCTGCCGACAAGGACGAACGGCACATTGGTTCGTTGCAAGATTTCAATCGCGTCCGGCGTTTCCTGGAAGGGGCAGAGCAACACCCCGTCGACTTTTTTCCGCAAGGCCTCGTGCACGGCGTTCAATTCGCGCTCCGTGACGCTTCCGGTGGTGATGATCAGGGTTGTGTAGCCGTTTTGGGCCGCGTATTTCGCAATGATATTGGTAATAATGGAAAAATACGGATTCATCGTTTCCGGCATGATCATCGCGATGGTGTTTGTCGTGCCGGTCCGCATGCTGCCCGCGATGCTGTTCGGGATATACCCGAGTTCCAATGCGGCGTTATGAACCCGTTCCCGTAGGTTCTTGGAGATGGTCTTATGGTTTTTCATGGCTCTGGACGCGGATGTGACTGAACAGCCGCAGGCCAGGGCCAGATCGCGCAGAGTAACCATACGAGACGCACCTTTCCGAGTGTGTTTCACAAATCTGGAAAAATGACGTAGAGCTAAAGAGTAGGCATAAGCATTTTGAGCGACGAGACGGTATCTTAAAAACACATTTGAGGGGAAGTTTAGCTTAACGATTGCATGATAGCGATGTTTCAATTGTTGTCAAGAGGCGAGAATGGGAAAATCGAAATAGAATTTCATAACTATATAATATATAAATGATTGCATTGATATAAATTTACTTATTATCGAATGATGTTTTTGGTAAAAAGGATGGAATTGGCTGATTTTGATGCAAAATTGGTAACGATTGCGTAAAAAATAGGTGCAATTTCTTACGATATGAGAGGATGACCCGGGTTACTGCTACATTATTTCGAGAAGGGTAAGAATCCGCGCAAGCAACCGATTTTTGTCCGCCGCTTTCCCGGTGACCGCATAGAGGGAAGTGATCCTTTCTCGCAGGTTTTCCGGAAAATCTGCCGCTGGAACATTGACATTGACGCCAATCCCGAGAACCACCCAGTCGAGCGCTTCGCCGCGGCGGCCGGATTCCACAAGGACACCGCAGAGTTTTTTGCCTTCATGATGGATGTCGTTTGGCTGCTTTATGTCCACTTGGATGCCAGCCACATCCAGTATCGCCTGCCGGACCGCGGCGAGGGCTGTCTGAGTAAGCTCATGCTCGTCCAGTTTACCCGGACGCAACACGACGGAAAACTGCAACGAGTGCGGAGAGGAAAACCAGTCGTCCCCTTTACGGCCCTTGCCTCTGGTTTGCCGCGCTGCGGTCACTATTGACCCGGCTTCCGCGCCATCGAGTGCAAGGGCAATCGCCGCCGTATTGGTGGAGGATGTTTCATCGAGGCTTTTCCATTCCCGCCTGCCAACTGTTTTTGTCTTCAAGTACGGTTGGATACTGTCGCGGCTGACCGGATCGTTTTTGACAAGAAGCCTGTAACCCCGCTTGGTTACCGATTCAATGATATGCCCCTCCTCTCGGAGGTGGCGTATATGCTTGCTGACGCCGGCCCGCGTCATGCCGAGGCGTTCGGCAAGATCTTCCCCCGAATGCCAGTCTCCGTCAGCCGCCAGCTCATGGAGGATAATTTCCGCCGGAGACGTTTTTTGAACTTGGAGCTTGCTTTTGGCCATGTATTATTGTAAACCTATTTTTTTGATATCTGGTTGACAATTAAATTCTTCATATGAGGCATCTCCACCAATGACACCGGAAATACACACCGTTCTTGCCGACGCGCTGCACGGGAAAAGCCTTTCCGCCATGGGCGCGGAAAAGCTGCTGGCCCGGAGGGACTCCCTTCTCGATGTCATGGCCTGTGCCCGGCTTGCAGCAGCCAACGGACGGTCCAAACCCTTCACCTGCGGCATTGTAAATGCCAAATCCGGACTTTGCCAGGAAAATTGCGCCTATTGCGCCCAGTCGCGCCACCATAATGCCAATGCGCCAGTTTATCCGCTCATAAGCGAGGACAAGATGCTCCGCCTGGCGGAAAAGTACGCCGAAGCGGGCGTCGACTACATGGGCATGGTGACGAGCGGCGTCGGGCCGGACCCAAAGGACCTCGATACGCTGTGCCGTATGGCGGAGCGGATCAGCAGGAATGTCAATATCCGTCTCTGCGCATCTCTCGGAGTCCTGATGTCCGGTCAGGCGGAGCGTCTGCGCGCGGCAGGATTCAGCAGTTACCACCATAACCTGGAGACCGCCCGCAGCAACTACCCCGTTGTTTGTCCGTCTCACTATTATGAACGACGAACCGCAACCGTAAAAGCCGCCAGGGCGGCGGGGCTTCGCGTCTGCACCGGCGGTATCTTCGGGGTCGGCGAGACGTGGCTGCAGCGGCTCGAATTGTCCGACGCGCTGGCGGAGTTGACGGTCGACTCCATTCCAGTGAATTTCCTCGTGGCGGTGGCCGGGACGCCGCTTGCCGGTACCCCTCCGCCGCCGGCGAAGGAGGCGCTTCTCATTATCGCTATTTTGCGGCTGATGCATCCGGACCGCGATATCGTCGTCTGCGGCGGTCGGAACCATTGCCTTGGGGAATATGCACCGCTTCTTTTTGCCGCCGGTGCAAACGGGCTGATGGTCGGCGACTACCTGACGACGACCGGGAGCCCGCTGGCAAAGGACATTGAAATGCTTGACACCCTCGGAATGAATAAACATGAGCTCCACACATGCCTCTAACATCAACAGGAAAAATCCCGCCTGGCTTGTCATCGGCACCGGCACCGATGTCGGCAAAACCGTCGTGACGGCCGGGCTTCTACGTGCCGCCCACGCCTGCGGCCTGTCGGCGCAGGCCGTCAAACCTGTGCAAACCGGCTGTCCGCGCGGGCCTGACGGAAAGTACCGGGCTCCGGACCTCGCGGTGTACCGCGAGGCGTGTCCGGACGCCCATACGAGCGCCCTGTTCTGTTTTGCCGATCCCTGTTCCCCCCATTTGGCCGCTTCGGCGGAGGGAGCGGTTCTTGACGTAGGCACGATACTCCAGGCGATCGAAGCGAGGAGGGATGCAGCCGACTATATGATTGTCGAAGGCGCGGGCGGCTTGCTGGTTCCGTTGAACGAGAGTGAAAGCTTTGTCGATCTGGCACAAGCGCTCGACTGTCGCGCCGTGCTTGTCGCTGCCAATCGGTTGGGCGCGATCAACCATGTACAGCTCACGCTTGACGCGCTGCGGTTGCGGGGGCTTCCGGTCGCTGCGGTTGTCATGACGGAAGTCGATGCCGGGGACGGTACAGAGCTTGAGTCCCGCATTCGCCGGGACAATATCCGGGTTGTGCGCCGTGCGGTCGGTGGAGGAGCGCCGGTTGTCGGATTGCCGTTTTACAGCAATCTTGCCGACGGCGGCTGGCAGGCGCTTGCTGAACGATTGAAGCCGGTAATCGCGCATTTATGCCCGCTCCAGCCTGATTCGGGTGAATCCATCGAGGAAGCGCTTGGATTTGACAAACGCCATCTCTGGCATCCCTATGCTCCCACCCATCCGCCGCCGCCTGTCTGGCTGGCGGAAAAGACTTCGGGAACAAAAATCCGCCTCGCGGACGGCAGGGAACTCGTGGACGGCATGTCGTCCTGGTGGGCCGCGGTGCATGGGTATAATCATCCCGGCCTTGTCGATGAATTGCAAAAACAGGCCGCCCTCATGCCGCATGTGATGTTTGGCGGGCTGACTCATGCGCCCGCTATCAGCCTGGCGAAGAAATTGACGGCCATGGCGCCGGAAGGCCTGGATCGGGTCTTTTTCGCCGATTCCGGGTCGGTTGCCGTCGAAGTCGCCTTGAAAATGGCGGTGCAATACCAGCATGCGATGGGGCGGCCGGGAAAATGCCGCATCGCCTCGGCGCTCGGCGGCTACCACGGCGACACCATCGGCGCGATGAGCGTATGCGATCCTGAAAACGGCATGCATGGCTTGTTCAAGGGCATATTGCCGAAACAACTGTTTGTCCCCCGTCCGGAAAGCCGCTTTGACGGTGAATTCGACTCCAATGAAATGTTGCCTGTGGAACAGCTGTTCGCCGATTACAGTGGTGAAATAGCCGCCTTTATCATTGAACCCGTTGTCCAGGGTGCGGGAGGCATGTGGTTTTACCATCCCGAGTACCTTCGCCGTCTCCGGACGTTGTGCGACCGCCATGACATTCTTCTGATCCTTGACGAGATAGCCACGGGATTCGGCCGCACCGGAAAATTTTTCGCCTGTGAATGGGCGGGAGTCGGCCCGGATATTCTCTGTCTTGGCAAAGCGCTTACCGGCGGTTGCCTGACCTTGTCGGCCGTTGTCGCCAGGGACGAAATCGCGGCGGTGATTTCCAGGGAAGGCGTTTTCATGCACGGCCCAACTTTTATGGCCAACCCTCTGGCCTGCGCCGTCGCAGCAAAGAGCCTGCAAATTTTGGAAAATTCGCCGTGGCGCGAACAGGTGCGGGCGATAGAAGCGGGCCTGCGGTCCGGACTTTCCCCTTGCAAGGAAATGCCCGGCGTCCGTGATGTCCGCGTGCTCGGCGCAATTGGCGTTGTGGAAATGCGGGAACCGGTCAATGCTGCCCGCTTGCAGCGCTTCTTCGTCGATGAGGCGGGCGTGTGGATACGGCCCTTTGCGAAATTGATCTATGTCATGCCTCCGTTTATCGCGTCCGCGTACGATGTCCGGCAGCTCACGGGTGCGGTAAGGACCGCAGTGGAAAGGGAAGAATGGAAATAGCATTGCTCTGCGCCTATGCTGTCGTGCTGGTGAAGGTCTCCCGTTCCACCGGCAAGGGAACGGACCCGTCCTGCGCGTTCTTCGTCAACAACCGGGCGAGCGGCGCGTGGACTGTCGCCACGTCCCTTGTCGTATCCTGTGTCGGCGCTTCGGCGACGATGGGGATGGCGGGAATGGCCTTCGACGTCGGCACGCCGGCCTTTTGGTGGCTTGGCGCGGGCGCCGTCGGCATCACCGTTCTTGCCCTTCTCCTCGCGGCCAAGGTCAGGAAAACCGGCTCATACACCATGCCGGAGATGTCTGCGAAATATCTCGGCAGGAACGTCAGGCCGCTTATGTCGGTAATAATCGTCATCACCTGGCTGGCCATCCTGGCCGCACAATTCTCGGCGATGGGAATGCTGCTGGCCGCCCTTACCGGATTTCCCCCGCTTGCATGCCTTTTGATGGGTTTTGTACTTATCGTCGGCCACACCCTGGGCGGGCAGGCTGTGGTGATACGGACGGACCGGATCCAGTGTTTTCTCATACTGGCGGGATTGGCGATCCTTTTCGTATGGCTGAACGGGCATAATCCCGGCTGGATTGCCTTGACGTCCATTGAGGCGGTGAATGCCAAGTTCACTCCGGCCGACTTGGTGCGGTATCTCTTTGTGGTCGGCGGCAATTACCTGGTATGCCCCATGTTGTTTGGACGTTTCCTGAGCGCTCGGGACGAAAAAGCAGCACGCCGCGGCGGACTGCTGGCGGGACTTGGTTTGGGTCTGAGCGCTGTTTTGATCGTCGCGGTCGGTCTTGCCTGTCGCGGGCTATTGCCGGCGGCGACAGAGCCGGATTCCGTACTGACCACTGCCATCGGAACCGTGCTGCCATCCTGGCTCGCCATGCTTGTCCTTCTGGCCCTCATAAGTGCCGTTGTGTCGTCGGCCGATTCGTGCCTGGTGACGGCCGCGACCGTCCTTGGTTACGATCTTCTGCACAGCGACAAGCCGAGGACCGGAAAAATCGCCGTCGTCGCCCTGGGCATCGCCGGAGCGGCCGTGACTTTCGTGAACAAAAGCATCCTCGGTTTTCTTTTCATCGCCTACGACATCTATGTTGCCGGCGTGGTGCTTCCGGTGTTTATCGCCCTCCTCCTGAACAAGGCTGGAGTCGCGCGGCCGAAATGCACCTTTGCCGCCGTGCTGCTGGGCGGGTCGTCCGGCGCGGTCGCGGCGATCACGGGTAGGCCCGAGTTCAGCTATGCCGGGCTTGCCCTGTCGGGAATCCTGACACTTGCAGGTTTGGTCGATGAAAAAAAAGCCCTTCCCGCCGAGGGAAGGGCCTGAAAATTAGCCATTGCCAATTGGCTTACACCATCATGACGTGGTAACCGAGGTATTTTTCCATCGCTTCGGCGGCGGGGTCCTGGACCCGGCCGTAGGTGACGCTGACATGGTGCCTGAACCCGGCATAGCCGATCGACTGGAGCATGGTCTGCATTTCCGGGAACGCGGCGACGCCGGCGCAGCCGAAGAAGTCGTCGGGGATCGGATCGGCGGTGAATTCGCCTTCGCCGAGGAAGGCGAGTATTTCGCCGTCGCGGGTCAGGAGGCTGCCGTAGGTCATGGGAGCGGGTTTGATCCTGCCGGTGTTGCAGCCGAAGCTGCAGCCTGCGCCGAGGGCGGTGGCAAGGATGGCGTGTTCCGTGATTTGGCCCTTCTTGGTCATCATGGATTGCGGGACCGGGCCGCAGTGGAAGAGTATGCACTTGTCTTCTTCGTCCGCGTAATTGTTGTTCCAGTCGAGGCAGGTGGCGGGGGTGCCGGAGGCCGCCTGCAGGGCGTGCATGGCGACGGCGTTGCCGACGTCGAGCTCGCATGACGCCGCGATGCCGCGCTCGTTCAGCTCCGAGAGGATGACGCAGGGGGAGACCCTGAGCTGCTGTTCCATCTCGTTCCAGCAGCGTAGCGCGATGGCGTCGAGCCCGTAGTCCGCGATCATGTCGTCAATCGCCACGCCGAGCCTGCCGAGGTTTTCCAGCGCTTCGTCCGGGACGCCGTTCCAGCCGGTATAGTCCTTGAGGACGCCGATCTTGTCCTTGACCTTGACGTCGCCGGCGGCGAGGGAGGAGACGCGCTTGAACAATTCGGAAAGGTCGTAGCATTCCGTGGTGATGCCGTATTTCTGCAGTGCGATCTCGTCGAAGCGGACCGTCTTGAACGCTGTCGTGCGCGCGCCAATCGCGCCGACGCGAAGATCGCGGCAGTCGCGGACGACGCGGCAGAGCCGGTCGAAATAATCCACGTTGTCCTTGAATGTCTCGCTGTGCGGGCTGACGGTGTGCGGTTTCAGTGCCGTGAACCTGATGCCGCACTGGACAAAAACGTCCATGATGGACATCTTGCCGCAGAAGGAGTCGCGGCGGGTGGCCGGCGCCATTTTATCGAGGTCGTCCGGGTAGGCCTGGATGAAGATCGGCGCGTCGCAGTCGCGGAAGGCGGCCATCGCGCCGTTTTCGTCACCGAAGTTCGGGAGCGCCAATATCACGCCGTCGTATTTTCCCCTGTTCTCGTAAAGGAAGCGGGCGTACTTTCTCCCCTCCTCAACCGTCTCGACGGCGCCGGCCCTTGTGGCGTCGAACGGCATGGCGATAACCTCGTAGCCCATGCCGGACAGGGCGGAAGTCAGTTCATCCCTGGCCGCCTGTTGCAGGGAGGCGGGGAACATGCCGCGGTTGCCGAGATATAACGCGAATCTAGCCTTTCCTTTCATGGTAATCCTTTCTTGCGTGAGCCGGTTGGTTGGTTTTTTCCACACGTAAGGCATGTAATTCAGTATACGCTATTATCCCGGGGAGTATAGCGTTCAGCAACCATTTAATTGGACTGGGAGTGCGGATTTTCCCCGCGCGGGCACCCATCCGGATTACGGAAAGAACCGCGTCACCCTCGATGTGGTTTTCCTGCGGGATTTTTTAAGCGCCTTGGCCTGGTACATCAGCCTGTCGGCCTCGGCGATGACGTCGTCTATTTCGCTGTCCGGCTTGATCTCCACCGCGCCCGTGCTGATGGAGAGGGTATACTCTTTTTTCCTGGTCTGGTTGAAGTGCTCGATGGCGAAATTGATCTTGTCGTTGACCTTCGCCGCCATCTCGATGTCGCAGAACAGGAGAAGGATGAATTCGTCTCCTCCCCAGCGGCAGATGAAGTCTTCCTTGCGGATGCAGGCGAAGATGGTTTTTATGGTGTTGACGATCATCTCGTCTCCGGCGGCATGGCCGAGGTGGTCGTTCACCGACTTGAGCCCGTCAATGTCGATAAAGCACAGCGTATGCTTCAGGTCCGGATTCTTGCTCTGGTTTTCGGCTATTTCCTTGAGCTTCGCGTACCCCCATTCCCGGTTGTAGACTTCGGTCATGGCGTCCGTGGAGGCCGAGTATTTCAGCTGTTCCTCGTATTGTTTCTGGTAGGTGATGTCCGTGGCCGTTTCAAGATGCGCCATGCTGCCGTCGATCCATTTGATGATGTTGTCCTTGATCAAATACCATTTGCCGGTGTTTTCATTGTAATGCTCCCATACCCAGGCGTCTTTTTTGGCCTCGCCGTCTTTTTCATAAAGGACGGGAATGGGGCAGAAATCGCAAGGCTCGTTGTGCCCCGGCTGGACAACGCTCCAGCAGGGCTGGCCGACAAGGTCCTTCGCTTCGAGGCCGAGGGAATTCGCGAGGGACTTGCTGACAAACTTCAATTCGTAAGTTTTGAGGTCGTTGACGAAGATAAGGTCGTCGAGGTTGTCGGTGATGGTTTGCATCGCCTCGCGGCTGGCGATCAGTTCGTCCTCGGTGTTGCGGCGGCTGATCAAGGATGCCAGGATGCTGGCGATGCCTTCCTGGACCTGGATTTCGCGCCGCGTCCATTTGCGGAATTTTGCGGTGTCGTCGAAACCTAGGTAGCCGATGGGTTTGTCAAACTGGTACAGCGGCAGGATGGCTATGGACTTTATGCCTTGGAGATCGTAGAGGATCTCCCGGTCGCGCTTCGGGAGTTCGCGGGTATCGTTGTAAATAAACATGGGGTTGGCCATGATGACGTCGTACTGGTAGTCCTCCTTCTTGAGGTGCTGCAGGAGCTGGATGGCGGGTTCGACGCCGTCGGCGCACCATTCATAGGTGTTTCGCGTGTATTCGGGGGAAATGTCCTCGAATACGTAGACGCGGCTTACATTCAGCCGCCTTCCGGCGAGGGAGAGTATCGACTGGATCGTTTCGGCCGTGCTCTTGGAGTTGTAGGCTTCGTGGAGGATGCGGGACAGGAGTTCCCCGATGAACGCTTCCTCCTTTTGCAACGCGACGTCCAGGATGCGGACGTAGAATAATACATATTCGGTGCCGTTGAATTCAAGGATGTTTGCCGAAAGTTCCGCCGACAGGACCTCCTTGTCGTAGGAGATCATCGTCACCATCAGCTCGTTTATGGAGCCGTGTTTCTTCAGAGCCGCCTCGATGTCGTCGTAGGTCTGCCGGTCGTCAAGGCGGAGGATGCTGGAAAAATCGCCGAGGGTGGTGCGGTTTTTCAGGCGTCGCACGGAAATGGACAGAGACAGGTACAACTGCGCCTCCGTGTTGATGTAGACAACCGGAAAGGAGGGCGTATTTTCCGCCACGATGACGGGCAACCGCAGATTATCGTAAAGTTTTTTGAAAAAACCATGTTCGGTGAGGCTATTCTTCATGCTTTTGCGTCTATCCTTCTTCGCAGGCCGGTCCCTTTTTCCAATGAGCCGGTCGGCCGGTCGGGTTCTTTTTGTTCCACAGGTTCGGCGGTTCTTTCGCTTGCCGCTGGTTGGGCCTGGGCGGCCGGCAGTTCCGGCGGCGGCAGGACCATGAACTTCGGCTTGAGACGGAAGCCTTTGCCCAGGAGCGCTTCGGTCAACTCCTCAGCCGAGCCGGCGAGGAATTCCGCCGTTTCCTTTTGGTCGACAAACAGGTTCAGCACCATGTCCTGGCCGAAAAAACGCATGTCGCCCAGGACCGGGCCCATGCTCGTGGTGTTGAGGTCGAGGATTACCCTGGCGGACCAGCCGCCTTTGGCGCTTTTCGTGCGCCGGTAAAACATTTGCATCCTGCCGTTGCCGCCGTCTTCGTTGAGCTTGAACGGCACTTCCGCCATCATGACGCCAGGGTTGCGGTCGGCGGTCGCGAGGTTTTCCGCCTTGGCGGCGAGAAGCTGCCTGCCAAGATCCCGTATCGTGCCGGCGGCGTCCGAGAGCCGGGTCAGGACCGGGTCGTTCCTGATAATGTCCCGTTCCATTTCGGCAAGCCGCGACGCGGAACTTGCCAATGTTTGCTTTCCCCTTCCGGAGAGGTCCCGCAGTGCGGATTCCGCCTTGTGGCTGTCGGGGCCAAGAAGTTCGCGCAGCAGTTTTTCCACTGTGTCCTTGTTTGTGCCGACGCCCTGCTGCTGTTCTGCGGAGGCGAGAATCCTGTCGAGCGCTCCCGATGGGCGCAAGAGCTCCACATCCGGAGAATTGACGCCAGGCAGCTGGAAGGCGTTTTTCCCGGAAAACAAGGGATTTTCCGCCAATTCGACCGCGACCTGGTTTTTACCGAGGGTGCTTTCCTGGGCGAGAATGAATTCTTTCGATCCGGGAAGCGGGAGCTGCTCAGTCGGCTTTGCCTGTCCCGTTTGTGTCGGCTGTCCCGGCTGCGTACCGGGGGTGGGTGGTTGCTGCTCGGGCTGGTTTGTTCCGGGGGTGGCTGTTTGCCCAGTCTCCGGGGTTGCTGCCTGTGCGGGCGGGAGGGTCGTTCCTGGTTGCATAACTTCGGGAATTTCACCTGAAGGCAACGTGGCGGCGGGCGGTGTTTGCCCGGGCAGCGTTTCCGGCGTCGCACCCTGGGCCGGCGGCGTTTCGCCCTGTTCCAGCATGGTCAGGATCGCTGTCATGGCGCTGTCGATTTTGACAAGTTGCGGGTTGTTTTCGAGTAGCGCTTGGGCGGCGGTTTCCACCATAGCCAAAGTCTTGCCCAATGTCTCGCGGCCGAAGGTCGAGATAAAGCGTTCCAGCGCCAGCGGGGCGTCCGCTTTGTCCAGGTCCACCACCAGCATTTCAAGCATTTCCTTGGCTGTGCTGAGGAGCGGCTTGGCGCTTTCGGGCAGTCCCTCGGGGCTCAGAAGGTCGGTGAGCTGCGACAACAGTTCGCTGATACCGGCTTTTTTGCTCAGGATGTCGGCAAGGCCGGCGGCGAGGGGAGTCGCCAGGGGAACGTCATGGCTGGCGAGGCGCGCCGCGGCGTTGAGGAGGTTGGCGCGCTCGTCCCCTTCCAGGCCCGCCACCATGGACATGAGGGTTTGGATGGTCTGCCTGTCGACTTGCACATTGTGGCTGATAAGCGCTTTCGCCGCCTCAAGGGCTGCGGGGCTTGGCGTCAATCCCGCCGCGTTCAGGAGAATCGTCGCCGCGCGGTCGGCAATGGCTTCCGGCACCACTCCCGCACGGATCTTCGTCGAGGCGAGATGGGATAGTTCCTGCGACAACGGCATCTGGGATGAATTGGCGATTTGCTCGATCGCGTCCGCAATGGCTTCGACGGGGACTGGCTGGCTCGGGCCGGACGAAGGTTGAGTCGGTTGCTCTCGCGGTTGCTGGACGGCTGCGGATTGGTTCGCGTCCACTGCGGGCCGCGGCTGATTTTCAGTAGCCTGCGGCTGGCCGACGGCTGGCTGCGTGTCCTGGGGTGGACGGGAGGTCTGCTCCCGGGTTTGCGGCTGCCCATCGAGCGCCGGGCGGGTAGACGGCGCTTGTTGCTCAGGCCCGGCCGGTCGCGGTGCATTTTCGGTCGTCTGCGCCTGCGATGCATTTTCCGTTGCTTGCTGTTGCTGATTGGCTGCCGGTTGTTGGCCTTCCGTTGCCTGGGGTTGCTGATTTGGTGCCGGCTGCTGCCCTTCGGCTGCTGGGCGGGCTGCGGGCGCGTGCTGTTCCAGTGTAACGGGTTGCGACGCGTTTTCCGTTGCTTGGGGCTGCTGGCTGGTTACCGGCTTTTGGCCTTCCGCTGCGGGACGAGCTACCGACGCTTGCTGTTCCAGTGTAGCCGGGCGCGACGCGCCTTCCGTCGTTTGTTGCGGCGTGGCTGCTGGTTGTCGACCGTCCTGCTGTGGAGAGGCCGCCTGTTCCGGAGTTTGGGGTTGGCCTTCGGTTGTTGGGCCGGCGACCTGGGCCTGTTGGCCAGGTGCGGCCGGGCGGGTGACGGTTTCGCCGACTATTTTTCCCTGTTCCAGCGTGCCTCCCTGGCGAGCCGGGGATTTCTCGCCGTCTTTCGTCGCATTCTGCCGGTTTTCCCGCTGTTCTTCCTCGGCTTCGGCCTGTTTGGCTTCTTCGCTGTTTTTCTGGCGTTCCTCTTCCGCCGCCAGGAGCAGTTCGAGGGTGGCTACCTCGACGTCCGGCAGCTCTATCAGGATCGGCAAAAGCGTCGTGCCGACAGGCGTCGGCCTTGGCATGTCCGCCGCTGTGGTCGAAGCGGCGATGGAGGTGCCGGCGTTCTCGGAACCCGTCGGGGCGGGGGGCCTGTAGGTCGCCAGGCCGGGGATAGGGTCGCGGGAATTCGGCAGGGCATTCCCCTGGACAACCAGTATGGGTTTGCCCTCGGTGGACAGTTCGGACTTGAGGATCAGCGTTTCGCCCTTGGTGAGGGCAGTCTTGCTGGCGACGGTGAGTCTGTTCGTGCCCCATTTCAGCGTGTATGTTCCATCGCCGTTGTCTTCGTCCACGGCGGCCATGACCACGTTGCCGGGAGACGGCAGAGTGGGGCCGCCCTTCCTGGTCTGGCTATTTGCATTGCCGACTAAGTTATTGATGTTGTAGTAAGAATTATCAGCCATGTCGGCGAGTATCCCATGTTTTCGTTATGACGTTTACACCTTGCGCAACTCCAGTTACAAGACAGTCAATTTATTAGTATATACATACTATATTAACGGCGTTACAAAAAACACCTTTATTTTTTTCTTATCGGTCATGTTGGTTATTTACGAAACCATTCAAAAAAGGAACAGCGACGCAAATCCCCTAACTGGTAAAAAATCCCGCTTTTGGGTTGACCTGTGCAGGCCGCGTTGGGATAATATGCAGTTTATGTCAATGTTATCGGAATAAGCTGGCACGTTACAACACTTACAGGAATATTATGCCTGAATCGATTAGAGCGCGCCACGAGGAATACAACAATCTCAGGCCTCTCATCCTTATAATTTGTTTCATTTGGGGAGTATTGGCCGGCTTTGCCCTGAACTTCTTCCGCGCGCCGCAACTTCCTGTGGAACCGCAATCCCAGCAACAGACTACCACGGCGGCTGTCGCCCAGCCCGCCACACAGCCCATGACCGAGACGGAGCGGCGTTATGCCGGAGCTCCGGCCATCGCTTCCATTGATTCCGTTCCCGCGCCGGTAAACCAGGAGCAAATCGATTTCGAATCCATGGCGGTGAGTGCCCCCTCCGTCATTCTGACCACGGAAGGCGGCCTGACCGGGAAAAACGCCAAGCGACCCCGCCTTACCGGGCAGGCGGATGCCGCGCCGCCGGGCTTTTCGTCTGGACAATTTTCGGCGCCGCCCATGCCGCTTATTCCCGACCTTAATCCATGAAATCCAGGAAACATCCATGACCCAACCCACCGTCTACCTCCTGTCCTGTGGCGACGAACTCCTGTTCGGCCATACCGTCGACACCAACTCCGCCTGGCTCGCGCAGGAATGCTCAATCCTTGGCTACCGCGTGGTCGGCCACCGCACGATCGGGGATGTCACCCCGGATATCGTCGCCGCATTCAAGGAAGCGGCGTCCAAGGCCGACGTGGTCATTCTGACGGGCGGCCTCGGCCCGACGGCGGACGACCGCACACGCCACGCCCTCGCGGAGGCGCTTGGCGTTCCCCTGGAGGAAAACGCGCAGGCGCTCAAGGAAATTGAACTGATCTTCCAGCACTATAACAGGACCATGGGCGACATCAACCGCGTCCAGGCGCTGATCCCGAAAGGCGCGGCCCGGATCTACAACCCGCACGGCACAGCCCCCGGCATCCATGCCAGGCTCCTGGAGGCCGAGGTTTTCGTCATGCCGGGAGTGCCCCGCGAAATGCGGGAGATGTTCACGGAGACGGTCAAGCCGGAACTTTTGAAACGCCCGAGCGGTGCATATGAAACGCTGCGCCGCCTCCACCTTACCGGAACGGGCGAATCCGACATCGGCGACGCCATCCGCCACCTGATGGGAGAAAAAAGCAATCCCGAGGTCGGCACAGCCGTCGCCGAAGGGATCATCACGGTCCGGATCTATGCCAAGGGAGCGACAAGGGAAGAAGCCGACAGCATAGCCGCCCAGGCGGAGGCGGATATCCGCCGGGTCCTTGGCGAGCATATTTTCGCCGTCGACGGGGAGACCCTGCAACAGACGGTGGTGCAGGCGCTCAGGGAAAACGACGCGATCCTGTCCCTTGCCGAATCCTGCACCGGCGGGATGATAGCGGGGCTTATCGTCGACGTCCCCGGTTCGTCAGACGTGTTTGTGGAGGGCATTGTCAGTTATTCCAACGCGGCCAAAATAAACCGGCTGGGCGTGCCCGCGGAAACGATTGAAAAATACGGCGCGGTGAGCAGGGAGACTGTTACCGCCATGGCCGAGGGGGTCTTGCGGAAGGGCGGGTTTACGCATCGCCCAGGCTACAGCCTCGCCGTCACCGGGATTGCCGGGCCCGACGGCGGTACGCCGGAAAAGCCGGTGGGTACGGTGTGGATCGCCTGTTCCTCCGTCGACAAGGACGGGAACGGTCTCACCAGGGCCATGCTTTACAACACCCTTGCCGACCGCTATGGCGTGAGGTTGCGCTCCGCCCACGCGGCGATGGATCTGCTGCGCCGGGTTCTGGGCGGTCTGCCGATCTCCCGCCGGATCGAGGAAACAACCTGGAAAATTTAAATCAACCGAAATGCTTGGGAGCTCGTAGACATTGAAATTCTCCAACCAGACTATACTTTCCATACCAGCAGCCGGGCTTGCCCGGTTGCTGTTTTATTCCGCCCTTTTGCTCTTCATGGGCGTGCGCGGCTTTTCCGGGGAAGCCAGACCGCCCGTGGATATTCCGGGGCAGGCGTTTCCTCCGCCGCGACAGCTTGGCCTTGACCGCGTCGATTCCCTGCCGGTGCATGACGAGACCTGTCCGGCTTGCGGCTTTGCCGTATCGGTGCCGGATATGGACAAGCTCCTGCAGATCGACGTAAACCGCAATCTGCCCGCCGACGCCAAATGGACGATGCACGCAGTCGAATACGACTCGGACCTCTGCCCGTATCCCGGCAAAGGCAAGGTTGCTTTCCAGGCGGATATCGTTATTTGCCCTTCCTGCGGCTATGCTGAAAAAAACACGGTTTTTTCCGAACCGTTGGACCAGGATACAGCCGCCTGGGCCCGCGATACCCTGCGTTCCAGCATGCGCCCGTTCCAGTTGCGCCTCCTGGGACAGCGCGGCGGCGAGATGAAAGACGAAGAAATAGCCGTTTTTTACAACGTGCAGGAGGAAGTCCCCGACCTGATCAGGACAGAGCATTATCGCATAGTGCAAACTGCGAAAAACGCACCACCTCTGGTACGGGCGGAAGCCGCCTGGCGCGCCGCCTGGAGCTGCCGCAAGGAGTTCGCCGCCCCGCCCAGGGGCGATTTCCTCGCCAAACGCGTCGGCAATATCGAGGCAAAACTTGAAAAGGCGGCCAAAGCGCCCGCCGGCGTCAAGGAGCGCACTTCAGCTTTGCGCGACTTGTTGACGAAGCGGGACAAAGGCGGCAACCAGCTTCTAAACGCCCCGGAGCGCTATGCGGGAGCCGTTCTCCTCGCCGGCCTTCTGGACCGCCAGGGGAGACGCCAGGATGCGGAAAGCGTCCTCAGCCGGACCTACGTCTCGGCGCGCGAACGTTACAGCCGGGAGGAACAGGACCCCTTGTGGGCGTCCACTTCGGGAAAGGGCGTTCTCCGCAACGCCAGGCCGCAAATACTGGAAAATGCCAGAGCCGAAATCGAGCAGGAGATTTCCGCCCGGCTTTCCCTTCTCGCCAATGAGCGGGAATATCTTTACGAGGCGTTGATGTTTATCGAAGAGGCGATGCTCGGCGACGCCATAAAGGATCGCGACCAGGCCTTGTTTTACGGATATCTCATAGGCGAATTCCACCGGCGGCACGGCGACTTGCCGCTCGCGGTCGTATGGTTCAAGGAAGTCTCCAATATCGCCGACCCCGAATCTTCCTACGCCAAGGCGGCGGTGCTGCAGTATGACGAAGTGGTCGAGCAGGCCGCGGGCAATGTCAATCTGCTTTCAGCCATCGGCCAGGAGGGTGAATTGATTGAAAAATTGCGGAAAATCTGTAAAACAGAGTGAACGGGCGAAGTTGGCGTTTCTTTAATCGAGGTTGAGGGCATGCGCGGTATGGTGAAATATGGAATTTTTGGTTTGGGGTATGCGGCACTTCTCTTGATGGTGCTGTCGGACTTTTGTCTTGGACAGGATCTGCGCCTGCGCTGCCGGTGGGTTAGTCCGAACGACAGGTCCGCCCTTGACGTGACGTTCGACAATAACGCCTGCGTTGTCGTCCTGCCCGGGGAAAAGCTTGACGTCCATGCGAGCCACCCCTCCCAGGCCGGCACTGTCACCCTGGTGAAGAACGGAAATCCCTACCGCGAAGATGTGTCGATCAATTTCACAGCCCCCACCAACCCCGGAAGCTATTACATGATCTTCACCCTCGCCGCCGGCGCAGAGCGCCGCGATGTCGAGCTCTGCGTCTTCGTTCCCTACAAGGCGACCGGCAGGCGGGCGGAAAAAGGCATCGACCTGTATGTCGACAACACCAACATGGGCAATTACCGCGACGTCAAACATTCCGGCAACGTCAAGGTGCGCGAGCACCCAGAAAGCTACCAGCCGCCGGTGTGGTGGATCCGCATCACGCCGGACAACGAGATGTTTGAACTTGTCCCCGGCGTCAATGTCGGCGACCTTGTGGCCTTTACGGAAGACACCGGCCTGCGGCATACAGACATCGTGCCGGTATCTTATCCCATGTGGAAAGCGGTGGAAACGCTTCGCGCCGCCATTTCCGCCAAAGGGATCCCCGGTTCCGCCCTCAAACTCATCAGCGTCTTCCGTTCGCCTCTATACAATCGCCAGGTCGGCTCGAACGCCTTCGGGCGGCATATATACGGCGATGCATTCGATTTCTACGTAGATCTCGAAGGCGACACCAAGGCGTCCGACCTGAACGGCGACCGTAAGGTCGACCGCAAGGACGCCTATCGTATCGTTTCCATCATCGAAAACCTTCAGGCTGACGGAAAGATTCCTATTGGCGGCATCGGCGTTTACCATACCGTCGGCGGCGACCACGGTTTGACCATGCACCTCGACTTGCGCGGGCACCGCGCCACCTGGGGGTTTTACTATTCCGCCGGAGGCAGGAAAAGCGAGTTTTCCTGGGCGACCAGGCGTTTTCCCGAGCTGCAGCGCGCCGACGAAGAAGCAGCTGCCGAACGCGCACGCAAGGCAGGCAACACCTACCGTCCGCCAAACCGCGAACCGTTGCCTGTGGAATAAACTGACCGAAAGACCTGTGAATCAATGACAGCGACAGAGAAATTGACCCCCGCCATGCGCCAGTGGCGCGAAATGAAAGACAGGCACCCGGACAAACTGCTGTTTTTCCGGATGGGGGATTTTTATGAATTGTTCTACGATGACGCCGTAAAAGGGTCGCGCCTTCTCGGCCTCACCTTGACCAAGCGCGGCAAGGACGAGGACGCCCCGCCCCTGGCCGGGATTCCGCACCACCAGCTCGACCGTTACCTCAAAGACCTGCACGACCTCGGCATCAGTGCAGTCATCGGCGATCAACTGGAGGATCCGGCCCTGGCCAAAGGCGTGGTCAAGCGGGGGATCACCCGTGTCGTCACGCCTGGAACCGTCCTCGACGACAACGTCCTGCCGCCACGCGACAACAATTTCCTCGCCAGCCTGGCGATCGTCAAGAAAGAGGCGGCCATCGCATTCATCGATCTGTCGACGGGGGAATTTTTCATCGTTCCCTGTTCCCCGGATCGCCTGGAGGACGAGTTCGAACGCTGGCGTCCTGCCGAGACGCTGGTCCCCAGTGAAATCGTTTCGAACCCCCAGCATCCCCTGGCGTCTCTCCTGGCACATTCCGTAACCGGCGGCATTACCCGCCGCGACAGTTACCAATTCGATCCCCACGAAGGCGGCGTCATCCTCCGCGAGCGCTTCCAGGTCGAAACGCTGGCGGGATTCGGCATAGAGGACAAACCGGCCTGCCTTGGCGCTGCCGGAGCCATCCTCGCCTACCTCAAGGAAAACCAGGCGGCGGAATTCACCCATCTCAAAGCGCCGCGCCTGCGGGAAGACGACGGGCTTTTGAAGTTGGACCGGAATTCGATCCGCAACCTCGAATTGATCCCCGCCAACCGCTCCGCCTCCCGCGAAGCGACCCTCCTGGGCGTCATCGACCGCACCCGCACCGGGCCGGGCGGCAGGCTGCTCAGGAGTTGGCTGTTGCAGCCCCTTGCCAGGCTTGAACCGATTCTCGAACGTCAGGAAGCGGTGCTCTGGCTGATGGCCGACCAAGCAGGGCGGAGTGAAATCTCCTCCCTTCTGGACGGCCTTTCCGACCTCGAAAGAATCGCGGCGAGGATAACAGCCAATCGCGCGACCCCGAGGGACCTTGCGGCGCTGGCGGCGAGCTGCCGTCTCCTGCCGTCCCTTTCCGCATTGGTTGCGGGTTCGCACGCGGAACTGTTGCGGCAATGCGCCGATCTCGACCCGATGCAGGACCTGGCGGATCTGATAGAAGCCGCCATCGTGCCGGAACCTCCCGTTTCCGCCAAGGACGGCGGCCTGGTCCGCCCCGGTTTCAGCGAGGAAGTGGACGAACTTCGGGACATCCGGTCAGGCGGCAAACAGTGGTTGACCGCTTTCCAGGAGGAAGAACAGAGGCGCTCCGGCATTCCGTCGCTGAAGGTCGGCTATAACCGCGTTTTCGGCTATTATATTGAAATTACCCACACCCATAAGGACAAGATCCCGGAAGACTATGTCAGGAAGCAGACCCTGACGAATGCGGAACGCTACATCACGCCCGCCCTGAAGGAGCACGAAGAAAAGGTGCTTGGCGCGGAAAGCAAGCTGCTTGATCTGGAGTTCGATATTTTCTGCATGATCCGAGATGAAGTGGCCAAGAACATCCGACGCCTTCAGGACTCTGCGGAGCGGACGGCGCGCCTTGATGCGCTGCTGTCCCTGGCTGCGGTGTCGGCCGACCGTAAATACATCATGCCGGAGCTGCACGACGGGCTGGAAACGGAAATACTGGAAGGAAGGCATCCGGTGGTCGAATCCCTCCTTCCGCAGGGCAGTTTTGTCGACAACGATGTCGTCTTCGACCCGAGGGAACAGCGGATTCTTATCATCACCGGCCCCAATATGGCGGGTAAAAGCACCTATATACGCCAGTGCGCGCTATTGTACGTCATGGCGCAGATAGGCATGGCGATTCCGGCGAAGTCGGCCAGGATCGGCCTCGCGGACCGGGTGTTTACCCGCGTCGGCGCGGCGGACGACCTGTCCAGGGGGCTGTCGACATTCATGGTCGAGATGGTCGAAACGGCGGATATCCTCAACAACGCGACCGAACGTTCCATTCTCATCCTGGACGAAGTAGGGCGCGGCACCAGCACCTTCGACGGCGTCTCCCTCGCCTGGGCGATTACGGAGTATATTCATCACCAAATCGGCGCGCGCACGATGTTTGCCACCCATTACCACGAGTTGGCGGAACTCGGGCATATCCTCGACATGGCCAAGAATTTCAATGTCGCCGTCAAGGATTGGGGAAAGGAAATAACGTTCCTCCATAAGATCGAACCGGGCGCCTGCAACCGTTCCTACGGCATCCATGTCGGCCAGATCGCGGGCATACCCCGGCCTGTCGTCGACAGGGCGACGGAGATCCTCAGGGGACTGGAAGCGCAAGCGAGCGAGCGCGACTACCAGATGCTCAAGGACAGCCGCAAGCTTCTTATCGCGGCGGCCCGCGAGGTGCAGCTGGAATTGTTCGCCCCGCCGAAGCCGCTGGATGAAGTCGGCAAGGAAGTAGTGCTGGAACTGGCCAAAATCGACGTCAACCGCCTGACGCCAATCGACGCGCAGTTGATCCTGTCGCGGCTCGTCGAGAAGGCGAACGGGAAGTAAGCTGTGTTCTCTGTTGCAATTTATGGTGAGGGAGCGTCATGACAGAGCGTCTTTCCGTACCGCCGCTGCGTTCAGGCGGCATAATGCTTACCTATGCCTGCAATCAGCATTGCCGTCACTGCCTCTACCGTTCGGGGCCGGATGCGGGCGGGGAATGGATGAGCCTGGACCGGCTGGACAAAATTCTCGCCCGCCTCAAGATGGAACGCCGCCTCATCGACGTGCATTTCGGCGGCGGCGAACTGATGCTCAAACCCGACCTCTTGAAGCATGCCATAGAAATGACCAGGACGTACTGCATACGCATGAGTTACCTGGAGACAAACGGGTTTTTCGCCGATTCAGTCGAAAAAGCGGTGGAACTGCTTCAGCCTCTCGCGGATGCGGGACTGCCCGCGATCCTCGTCAGCGTCAGCCCTTATCATAACGAATTCATCCCCCTGCGCAAAACCCTCAACTGCATCGAAGCGGGAAGAAGGGTGTTTGGCGAGGACGGCGTATTCCCCTGGCTTGGGCATTTCATTCCCATGCTTGCCGAAATGGACCCGGAGACTCCGCACAGCCTGGAGGAGTTCCTGGCTGCGAACAACCTTGTCCCCGGCGACCGGCGGCTTATGCAGTTGTATCCCATAACGCCCGGCGGCAGGGTGGTGGAAGAGCTGCGCCAATTTTTCCCCCGGCACGCGGCTTCCGATTTCAAGGGCGGCCAATGCCTTGAGATGGTCACTGAAGTGACGCACTTCCATGTCGACCCGTACGGAGCGCTGTTCACCGGCTCGTGTCCCGGCATAGTCTCCGGCGTGTTTCCCGATCTGCACGAGGAAAAAAACCTCGAAGACCATCCAGTTTTCACCACCCTCGCCGTCAGCGGGCCGTACGGGCTGATGCAGCGGGCAATTCTGGAAGAGTGCTTTACTCCCGATTCCGATGGTTACACCGGCCCCTGCGACCTGTGCTTCCAGGTACGAAAGGCCTTGCATCACTCCCACGGCGGCAGGTATCCTGAACTGCAGCCGGCCGTTTTTTACCGCTAAAAAAATGCAAAAAAAAGAAAATTACTTCTTGACAAAATAAGTTTTATGAGTAAAACAAAGGACATGAAAAGAAAGAAGTACACGCCACTTTTTTTGACAGTATTGTTTGAGTGCTACAACAATTTACTGGCATTTTGAAACCGGCTGTGATAAATAAATAGTACGGCAGATTCGTCCGGGATTTGTTTGTCAGGCGGTTATAGAAAGTGGTGGATTATGGAAACGATCATTACTATCGCGGTAATTGCCATAGCTGCTGTGTTCATCGTTCGGCGTTTTGTAGCCACCGGACGCGGCGACGCCGGCTGTTCCTGCGGATGTGATAAAAAAAACTGTGGAGCAAAGGACTGCTCCTCGTACCGGTCTGAGTAACGGCCTTCTTGCGTGCTGCCGGGACGGGTGTCGGAAAGCAATGTGCTTTCGCCCGTTCCGGGGCTTTTTTTGCTCCTCCACGTCAACAGACGATGTTCCACTTGCGGCACCTATATAAACCCATGCGATCAAACGCTCCTGTAACAGTAATCAAGCCCCGGCGCTTTGCTCCGGGGCTTGATTATTGGGTTTTGTTGCGCCGCTTTAAACTCTTTACGACGCTTCCGCCTTCGCGGCCAGCCTGGCGGTGCGTTCGATCTTTTTACGTTCCGTTTCCGTCCGGATGCGCTTACGCATGCGGATCGATTCCGGAGTCACTTCGAGAAGTTCGTCATCCTCGATATATTCGAGCGCAGCCTCGAGGGAGAACTCACGCGGCGGAGCGAGTTCGGCATTTTTGTCGTGCGAGCCGCTGGCGCGGACGTTGGTGAGTTTTTTCTCGCGGCAGACATTGACCTCAAGGTCGTCGTTTCTGGAATTTTCGCCAACTATCATGCCTTCATAGACATCCGTCTGGGGATGGATGAAGAACTGTCCCCTGAGTTGGAGGCCGTCGAGGGCATAGGAGGTGGCTTTGCCCTGCGCGGCGGAGACAAGGACGCCGTTCGGACGACCAGGCACCTCGCCCTTGAAAGGCTCGTATTCCCAAAACACATGGTGAATGACCGCTTCCCCGCGTGTCGCTGTGAGGAGGCGGCCCCTGAGGCCGATCAGGCCCCGGCTCGGGATCTTGAAGGAAAGGTGGAGGCCGCCGTTCCTGTGCTCCATTTTTTCCAGCATGCCCTTCCTGGAGCCGACCAGCTCCATGACCTTGCCGCTCGACTCCTCCGGCACGTCGACGGTGAGGATTTCCACCGGCTCGTGCTTTTCCCCGTTGATGGTGCGGAACACCACGTGGGGCCTGCCGACGGCGAATTCATAGCCTTCGCGCCGCATCGTTTCAATGACAATGCCGAGGTGCAAGAGGCCGCGCCCGCCGACCAGGAATCCGTCAGGCGTCGGTTCCATCCTGAGGGCGATATTGGAACGGAGCTCGCGGTCAAGGCGTTCCTTGAGGTGGCGGCTGGTGACGTACTGGCCCTCGCGGCCGAGGAACGGGCTGTCGTTGGCCTTGAATTCCATGGTGAGGGTCGGTTCGTCGATATTGACGACCGGCAGCGCTTCCGGCTGTTCCGTGCTGGCGATGGTGTCGTAAATGCCGATGTCCGGGATGCCGGTGACGAGGCAGATATCGCCCGCCATCGCTTCCTTGACGGATTTTTTGCCAATGCCGTCGAAGATCTGGACCGTATCGATGCGCGCGTTTTTCCGCGATCCGTCGCGCTGGAGGACGACGATGTCGGATTTTTCCCTGGCAGCGCCCCGATTGACGCGGCCGATGGCGATACGGCCGACATAGTCGTTGTAGTCGATGGCCGCGACCTGCATCTGGAACGGCCCGTCGCGGTCCGCTTCCGGGGCGGGGATATACTGGAGGACGGCGTCCAGGAGGGGACGGCAGTCTTCCGACTTGTCCTCGATTTCCTTTTTCGCTATGCCTTGGCGGCCGGAGGCGTAGATGACGGGGAAATCGAGCTGCTCTTCCGTGGCGTCCAACTGGAGGAACAGTTCGAAAACTTCGTCCAGAACTTCATGCGGGCGCGCGCCGGGACGGTCGATCTTGTTGACGACGACAAGCGGCTTCAGTCCCACCTGGAGGGCCTTCCTGAGGACGAAGCGGGTTTGGGGCATGGGGCCGTCGAAGGCGTCGACGAGGAGCAGCACGCCGTCGGCCATGTTGAGGACGCGCTCCACCTCGCCGCCGAAATCTGCGTGGCCGGGGGTGTCGATGACGTTGATCCTTACGCCGTCATAAAGGATGGCGGCGTTTTTGGAAAAGATGGTGATGCCGCGTTCGCGCTCGATGTCGTTCGAGTCCATGATGCAGTCCGCCACTTCCTGGTTCTGGCGGAAGACGTTCGTCTGGCGCAGTAGGGCGTCGACAAGGGTGGTTTTACCGTGGTCGACGTGGGCGATGATGGCAATGTTCCTGAGGTCGTCAATGCGTTGTTTCATGTGAGTAAGCCTATTCTAAGTGTTTTCTATACGATGTTGCCTTGAGATTTCGAATGAAAAAAAGTGCCGACGCCGCTAGTCAGCTTGACCGACCCGTACGATCTGCACATGATGCCCTCGTCCCTTAATGGGGGAGGGGGTTGGGGTGGGGAGGGAAAAATCGGGAACGGCGGCTCATAGTTGCGAATCCTATAATTATGTGAAGCGTTTACTGCTGTTCAGAGAGAAAGTCTTCTATATCGTCCAAAAGTTTTTCCCGGTCGGAATAGTTTTCGGTAAAGGCCGGGATCGAATCGCGGAACCACTGCCCGTAGCGCTTCACCGCGATACGCCGGTCGGCGATTATCGCGACGCCCCGGTCCGTCCGGGAGCGTATCAGCCTGCCGAACCCCTGCCTGAAGCGGATGACGGCGGACGGCAGGGAATATTCCATGAAGGCGTTGCCGCCCTCCTTTTCCACGCGCTCGCAGCGGGCTGCGATGATCGGATCGAACTGCACCCCGAAAGGCAGCCGGGCTATGGCGAGGCAGGAGAGGGCGTCACCGGCCACATCCACGCCTTCCCAGAAGGAGTGGGTGCCGAGAAGGACGGAGCGGTTGCCGCGCTTGAAAATCGCCGTGATGTTTTCCCTGGAGCCGGAGCGGCCCTGGGCAAGCAGGTTGATGCCGTCGCCGAGGAATTCTTTCTCCATGACGTCCGCGACCTTCGTCAGCATGTCGTAGCTGGTGAACAGGGCCATGCCCCGGCCTTCGGTGCGGCGGAAAACTTCTGTCAGGAAAGTGGCCAGTTCCTCCGAGTAGTTGCCGTCCTTTTCCCCCGGTTCGGGGAGAAAGACGGGAGCGGCGATCATGCATTGCTTCCTGTAGTCGTAAGGCGTCCCAGCGTCCAGGGTCAGGAGCTGGTCCGGCGGAATGAGAGAAATCCCGAGTCGCTTTGCCAGGAAATCGAACTTGTTCTTCACCGTCAGGGTGGCGGAGCAGAAGACGACGGAACGCTTTTTCTGGTACAGCTGGTCGAAAAGAAGGGGGCCGATGGCCACGGGCGCGGCCACGGCGCGGACATGTCCCTGTTTCGCCCCGGCGCGTTCCAGCCAATAGACATAGTCCTCGTTCGCGCCTTCGAGGATGAAGGCGGCGTCTTCCGTGATTTCCCTGATCCACGAGGTCGCGGCGACGAGGTCGCGGAAAAATTCCGTCTGGTAGTGGAGCGTTCCTTCGTCGAGTTCGCGGATGATGGTGGCGACCGTTTCCAGGTTGTGGAGGATTCCCGCAAGCGAGGAAAACAGGGTTTTTTCGTTGTTTTCCACCGGTTCCCATAGGAGCGGGCGTTTGTCCCCGGCTGAGAAGCGGGCGTTTTCGCCTGCTTTTTTCGACGCCAATACGCTTTCCAGGGAGAGGAAAAACGGTTCTATCGCTTCGAGCGAACGGTCGCAGGCTTCACGGGCGTCCTCAATATGCTTGAGGGCGATTTTGGCAAGGTCCGGGATCTGTAGTTCCGCGGAAGCGAAGGTTTTTTCCATACTCGAAAGGAGGCCGGTCGACCCTTTGCGGCCGCTCCGGTGCAGGCGGTGGATCGCCGTGGCGACGCGGAACTGGGTTATTTCCACCGTCAGGTAACTGGTCGCGGCATCTTCGAGATTGTGGGCTTCGTCGAAGATCAGGTGGCGGTAGTCCGGGAGCGCCGGGCTTTTCGAACCGAGTTCAGCGAAGACGAGGGAATGGTTGGCGACGACGAGGTCGGCTGCCTGGGATTCGGCCCGCGCTTTCCACAGGAAGCAGGTTTTGAATTGTTTGCATTTCCGGCCGAGGCATTCATCGCCGACGGTGGACAATTTCGCCCACAGCGGCGCGAAATGCGGCCTGCCGGCCACGATGTTTTCGGAAATATCCCCGGTCTCCGTCCATGCCGCCCACGGCAGGATGTTCAGGAGGCGCATTCTGTCCTCGCCGTCCAGTTCCGCTTCCTTCTGGTCAAGGAGGTAAAACAGCTTCCTCAGGCAGAGGTAATTGCGCCTGCCTTTGAGAAGCGCGGCCTTGAACTCGATACCGAGCGCTTTCTGGATAAGCGGCAGGTCCTTGTCGAACAATTGGGCCTGGAGATTTTTCGTATTGGTGGAGACGATGACGGGCGCGTTGTTTTCCAGCGCGAAAACAAGGGCGGGTGCGAGGTATGCAAGGCTTTTGCCGATGCCGGTGCCTGCTTCGACCATCAGGTGCTTGTCGCTGGCGAATGCCTCAGCCACCTTCGCCGCCATTTCCACCTGGCCGTCCCGGCTTTCGTAGCCGGGGAAGGATTTGGCGAAATCGCCGCCATTTTCAAACCAGCCGCGCACCATGTTTTCGTCAAGGCCGGTGTAGACTGTGTCGTTGTCCACAACGCGGGTCGGGATGGATAGTGAGCGCGGGTGGAAGAGTTTTGGGAAATCCGTCTCCGAACCAAGCCCTTCGGACATTCTTTCCGCCGCCAGCCTGCCGAAAAAGTCGCGGTAGGGGTGACGCTGGTTGCTCTGGAGGAGACGGTTCATCTCTCCGATGGCGGCGAGGGGAATCTCGGACGCCTTCTGGAGGATTCGTTCCCAGACCTGCGCCAACATCTCGCAGTCGGCGAGGGCGCGGTGGGACGACTTTTCCGACTTGAGTTCGAATATTTCCGACAGCACGGCGAGGCTGTGGCTGGGCAGGTCGGGAAAACAGATGCGGGACAGTTCGACCGTGTCCAGTACGGTATGCTTGAAGCGGTCCTTTGTCGCTACGCGGAGGAACTGGCGGTCGAAAGAGGCGTTATGGGCGATACACAAGGCGTCTTCCGGGAGGAAGGCGAGGAATTCCTCAAGTATCGAAGCCTGGTCCCGCGCATCATTAAGCATCGCGGGTGTGATGCCGGTGAGTTTGATAATGCCGGGGGAAAGGGGAACGCCCGGATTGATCAGCTCGGAAAATTCTTCCGAGGGGACGCCGTCCCGCAGGACAAGCGCCCCTACTTCCATAATTTTGTCGTGATAGGGATCCGCCCCGGTTGTCTCCAGGTCGATAGACACCACTACAGGATACATCAATAACTCTCCCGGCCCGTCAGCCTCAGTACATTCTCTTTACCTGTTTTCATTCTGTCACTCCCACCGCGGCTGACGTTGCCAACTGCCTCGCCCGTCGTCGTGATCCGGAAGGATGGGCGTTTGTGCGAGTATGTCTTCCTGCAGTACGACTTCCACCTCGTCTATCGATGCCTTTTCCCCGGTCCGTTCGAGGAATTCCGCCGCCACCTCGCGGTAATCGGCGGTCCCGTTGGATTTAGGGTCGTAGATGTTTATCGGCATGCCACGGCTGGGCGCTTCGGCGAGGCGGACGTTCTGTCGGATCGCCGTTGTATAGACCTTGCCGGGGAGGTGCTGTTCCACTTCGGATTTGACGTCCTTGGCAAGCGTTGTCCGCGGGTCGTACATGCAGAAGACGACGCCGGAGATTTCCAGTCCGGGATTCAGCGTTTCGGCGATGCGGGAAACGGTATTCATAAGCTGGCTGATGCCGCGGAGCGCCAGGTATTCCGCCTCCATGGCGACCACGACCGAATCCGCGGCGACGAGGCCGGACAGGGTTAGGAGGCCGAGGCTTGGCGGACAGTCGATAATGATATGGTCGTACTGGGTGACCAGCCCGGACAAGGCGTCCCGGAGACGGGTCTCCCTGTTTTCCATCAGGGCAAGGTCGACTTCCGCGCCGCAGAGGTCGAGGTTAGCGGGCAATACCTCCAATCCGTGGACGCGGCGAATAACCACGCGCGGATCGGTGCTGTCTATAAGAACATTATAAATGGAATCTTCAGTGACGTTCGGGTCGATCCCGAGATGGTCGGAGAGGTTTGCCTGGGGATCCAGGTCGACGAGTAGGACGCGCTTGTTGTGTTCGTTGGCGAGGATGGCGCCGATATTGACGGCTGTGGTGGTCTTTCCCACGCCGCCTTTCTGATTCATGAATGCTGTAATCTTGGCTGCCATCTCGGTGTTTCTTTTCTTGCGACAATAAAAAAACGAGAACGTGAGACAATCACGTTCGCAGTGGGAAATAGCCATCAAAGAGAGACTATACCTCAGCAGAGCATATTATATGCGCATCAAGACCAAAAGTAAAAATAAAACTCGATTCTCAGCCGTTCTTTTTAAGCGTTGCATGAAAAGGAGAACTATTGGTTTTAGTCGGACGGAGCTATTTGATTGAAAATTAATACTACAGGTACAATTGTTATCAATATTTTCAATCGTTTGACTAGTGGTGATATCATTGTATAGTTTCTTATATACAAGTCTTTAATGGAGTGATTGTTACGATAGGTTAATTTTAAATTTATATTTTTTCATAAAAGGGGTAATACATGACCATTAAAAATTTTGTGAAGCTTGCATCGATAATTGGAGTGGTCGTCGTTATCTGCTTGCTTATAGGCATTTTACTGCTGCGTCATGTCTCGTCACTTTTGGTGATATTTGCGATACTTTGGCTTCGACGGAGAGTATTGCAGACGCTTATGCAAATTTCAGTTGGATTGAAGCAAAGTTTCTCCATGGTCAATTCCGCCTCGAGCCGCATCAATTCTTCGGCGCACACCCTTGCTGAGGGCACCACTTCGCAGGCGGCTTCGCTTGAGGAAACTTCCTCCGCTCTGGAGGAGATGGCGTCGATGACCCGCCAAAGCGCTGACAACGCGGAAAAAACCAACATCACCATGCAAAACAGCAATAAGTTGATCCAAAGCGGTTCGACGCCTATGGACAGTATGGCCTCGGCGATGCAGGAGATAAGCGAATCCGCCGCGCGCATAGGCGATATAATCAAGACGATTGAGGAAATAGCTTTCCAGACCAATCTTCTCGCGCTCAACGCGGCAGTTGAAGCTGCGAGGGCGGGAGAGGCCGGGAAGTGCTTTGCAGTGGTGGCGGACGAGGTGCGGGGGCTCGCCGGGCGCTCGGCTCAGGCTGCTCGCGACACCACCGACCTTATTCAAACCACTATTGAACGGGTCAAGCGCGGCAGTGCGCTCGCATCCCAATTGCAGAAAAATTTTACGGAAATTGAATCCGGTTCTTCTGCTGTGGCGCAACTCATAACTGGCATCGCAACTGCGACCAATGAACAGGCTGTCGGCGTCGATCAGGTGAATACCGCCATGGCGCAGGTAGATAAGGTAACCCAGACGAATTCCGCAATGTCCGAGGAGACTGCGGAGGCCGCGAGGGAACTGTCCGAACAATCCGAAATACTCAAGGAAATGGTGGATGTGCTGGTGGAACTGCTCGGCAGCCAAGACGGACGGCAAAGGCCTGCATCGAAACGAACCGCTCCACAGCAAGTCGCTCTTCCTGCCGTTTTGTCGGTGGATGCCGTGGAAATGTATTAACGCATTATTTCCTGTTCAATATCTCCATAAACTCGTCGCCGGTGATGGTTTCCTTCTCCAGCAGGAAATGCGAAAGCTCGTGCAGTTTATCCATGTCCTGTTTTAAAATCTCGATGGCCTTGTTATGGGCTTTTCCGACCAGTTGGACGACCTCGTGGTCGATCTTCGCCGCCGTCTCCGGCGAACAGGCCAGTGACGCGTCGCCGCCAAGATACTGGTTGGTGATTGTCTCGAAGGCGACCATGTCGAATCCGTCGCTCATGCCGAGCCTGGCTATCATGGCGCGAGCCAGCTTGGTCGCTTTTTCGATGTCGTTACTGGCTCCCGAGGTCGATGTGCCGAACACCACCTCTTCCGCCGCGCGGCCGCCGGTGAGGGTGACCAGCTTGGCGAAAAGTTGTTCCTTGGTCTGGATGCGTTTTTCCTCGTCGTCGACCTGCATGGTATAGCCGAGCGCGCCGGAAGTGCGGGGGATGATGGTGATTTTATGCACCGGCGCGGAGTCGGATTGCCGGGCCGCTGCTATTGCGTGGCCGATTTCGTGATAGGATACGATTTCCCGTTCCTTGGGGGGGATGACCGCGTTCTTGCGCTGGTAGCCGGCGATGACCGTCTCCACGCTTTCTTCCAGGTCGACCTGGGCGACTTCCTGCCTGCCTTCGCGCACCGCGCGCAGAGCCGCTTCGTTGATGATGTTTTCCAGTTCCGCGCCGGAAGCGCCGGCTGTTGCCTTGGCGACAACGGTGAAATTCACGTTTGAGGAGAGCTTGACCTTTTTCGCATGCACCTGGAGGATCGCCTCGCGGCCGGCGAGGTCGGGGAGTTCCACCGGGATGCGGCGGTCAAAACGTCCTGGGCGCAGCAGCGCGGGGTCGAGGGATTCGGGCCTGTTCGTCGCCGCGAGGATGACGACGCCCTTTCTGCCGTCGAAGCCGTCCATTTCATTCAACAGCTGGTTGAGGGTCTGTTCGCGCTCGTCGTTGCCGACCAGGCCGCCCGAATCGCGCTTCTTGCCGATAGTGTCGATTTCGTCTATGAAAATGATGCACGGCGCTTTTTCCGAAGCTTGTTTGAAAAGATCCCTGACTTTCGCCGCGCCCATGCCGACAAACATTTCGACAAATTCGGAACCGGAGATGGAGAAGAACGGCGCGTGCGCTTCCCCGGCCACCGCTTTTGCCAGCAGCGTTTTTCCCGTGCCGGGAGGGCCGACCAGGAGCGCGCCCTTGGGCATGGTCGCGCCGATCGCCTCGTATTTACTGGGGTCGTGGAGGAAATTGACTATTTCCATCAGCGCCTCTTTCGCTTCGTCCTGTCCCGCGACGTCGGCGAAGGTCTTGCCGCTCTCCGCCTTGACGTACACCTTGGCGTTCGACTTGCCGAAGGACAAGGCGTTTTTGCCGCCCATCCCCTGCATGCGCCTGGCGAAGTACTGTCCGATCAGGATAAAGATCCCTATCGGGAGTATCCAGGTAAGGAGGAAGTTGAGGAGCGGCGACATTTCCTTCGGGATGATGTGGGTGAACTTGACTTCCTTGGAGTGCAGCCTTTCGACAAGGCCGGGATCGTCCCACATGCCGGTGACGTAGATGTTTTTCGCTTCATCCTCGCCCTTGAGCTTGTAGTGGATCTTGTCGTTTTCCAGGCTGACTTCCTCGACCTTGTCTGCATCGACTTCTGTGAGGAAGGTGCCGTAATCGACTTCCTTTATGCTTTGGCGGGCGAGCTCCGGATAAACCAGTGCGTTGAAAAACATTAATCCCAGGAGGACCAAAACATAATAATAGAGGAGTGGTTTGCGTTCGGGCTTTTCAGTCATATCCTGTCTCCAAGAAAAACCCCTGCATCAGAAGGGCGGGTACAGCCTTTCCCGGCAGGGGCGCAATGCGCATGGTGAAGTGTGAAAAATGTCCTATATGGGCTATTTCGTATGCATGACCTTGGTGAGGTTTTCAAACATGATACGGTAGCGGCTGGCAAGCGCTTCCGCATCTTCCATTGTCTTGGCTTCCGCATACACCCTGACTATCGGCTCGGTGTTGGACGGCCTGACATGGACCCAACTGTCTTCAAAATCGAGCTTGACCCCGTCCTGAATGTCGACTTTGAGTGCTTTTTCCTCGGCAATCTTCTTGAGGATGGGGGCAATGTTCCGGCGCGGGATGGTGACTTTTTGTTTGCTCATGTGGTACGACGGGATCTCCGCCACATTTTGGGAGATGGTTTTTCCCGTCTCCAGCATCAGTTGCAGCATCAGCGCCATGCCGGTCAGGGCGTCGCGGCCGAGGTGGACCCTCGGGTCGATGACGCCGCCGTTGCCCTCGCCGCCGATGACGGCGTTGTGTTCGATCATCGCTTCGGCGACATTGACTTCGCCGACCGGGGTGCGCAGCACCTGGCAGCCATGTTCCCTGGCGATGTCCTCGACCATGCGCGTGGTGGATAAATTGGCCACCACCGGGCCTTTTTCCTGCATCAGGCGGTATTTGGTCGCGAGGCAGAGGCTGTATTCCTCGCCTACGTATTCGGCCTTTTCGGAGACGACGGCGATGCGGTCGGCGTCGGCGTCCTGCGCGAAGCCGATGTCGGCGCGGTGGTCGCGGACGACGTCGAGAAGTTTGACGATGTTGGCGCGGGTGGGTTCGGGGTTGCGTTCGAACGAACCGTTCATGTCGCAGTAAATGCTGGCTATCTCGCAGCCGACGTGCTGGAGGAACTTGAGGGCGAGGGACGATCCCGCACCGTTGCAGCAGTCGATGGCCACGCGGAACTTGCGCTTCCTTAGGGCTTCCACGTCGACGAGCGGCATCACTGTTTCCAGATGGTTTTCTTCCGCGCCGCCGTCGAGTTCGACCGCATGGATGCGGTCGTAGCCGACCCGGACCGAATCGCCGCCGTAGTAGATGTCAAGGAGCTGGCGGCCCTGTTCCTGGTTCAGGTAGACGCCGTCCTCGCGGAAAAATTTGAGCGCGTTCCATTCGATGGGGTTGTGGCTGGCGGAGATGATGATGCCGCCGTCGGCGTTCAATTTTTTGATCATCATCGCGGCTGACGGCGTACCGCAGACCCCGACGTCGACGATGCGGCAACCGGCCGACAACAAGCCGGAAAAGACGGCATGCTTGACCATGTCCCCGGAGGCGCGGGTATCGCGGCCGACGACGACCTTGCCGCCCTCCGCCCATGTCCCGTAGGCCTGGCCCAGGTTGACCAACAGTTCCGGTGTAAGGTTGTCGCCGACGACGCCACGCACGCCGCTGATGCCGATCATCAATTTGCTCATTTTCGCTCCAGAATCGTCAATTATTCGATAAATTTTGGTTAATGATTATGATGTTGCTGAAAAATCACCACTTTTCCCAGTGGATGCGGTCTTCCTTGAATTTGTCCTTCGGCTTGCCTTCCGCTGCCGGGTAGCCTATGGACAACATGCAGAGGGGGAGGATGTTGTCGGGGAGTTTCAAAGTTTCCTTCAGGCCGCGGACGCGTTCCGGAATGGGATGGACGCCAAGCCACACCGTACCAAGGCCAAGTTCGACCGCCGCAAGCGCGATGTTTTCGCAGGCCGCCGAGCAGTCCACGACCCAGTATTCCGGGTATCCGGGCGTCGCCTGCTCCATTATCTCCACGTCGCCAGCAACCATGATGCCGAGGGGCGCTGTCGGGAGCATCTTGCCGAAGGGCAGGTGTGCCGCGATTGCGGCGAGGGTATCTTTTTCCGTGATGGCCATGAAATGCCATGGCTGGGCGTTTTTTGCCGTTGGCGCGGCCATGCCGGCCTTGAACAATTCCAATACGACTTCCCTTGGCACAGCCTTGTCCTGGTACTTCCTGATGCTGGTCCTGGCATGGATCGCTTCAAGTACGTTCATATGTTCTCCGTCCGCCGGACGTAAAAATCCCCTATCCCGGAAAATTCCGGCGATTTGCAAGAAGACATCTTAGCAACTCTCGCTGTTTTATTCCACAGAGATTTTTAATTAGCGCTTTTTAGAAAAGAATTGGTTCCTCGTTGCTTTTTACGGCACAACCGGTCTAAACCGAAAAGCGCCAGGGAAGGGTCACCTACTATATAAAACGCAATGGACGATCCAACGGGTTGCATAAATCGTCCCGGTGGCGATAATGGAAGCTCGGTTTTTCGCGAGGCGGATCAGACGGCTGCCGGGGGCAACCCCGGAGGAAAGTCCGGCCACCACAAGGCAGGAAAGCGGGTAACGCCCGCCGGAGGCGACTCCAGGGACAGGCAACAGAGAGCAGACCGCCCAGGGACCTGGTCCCGGGGTAAGGGTGAAAGGGTGGGGTAAGAGCCCACCGCGTCCATGGTAACATGGATGGCACGGCGACTGTCCTTCCGGTGCAAACGCAAATAGGGAACAAGACGGGTTCGCCCGTCGCGGGGCCGCCTGTCCCGCCGAAGTTCCGGGTAGCGCGCTCGAGGCCGGCGGCGACGTCGGTCCCAGATAAATAGCCGTCCACGACAGAAGCCGGCTTATCGATCCGCCACGCGATTTTTTTTACGCCGTTTTTTGGGAGTCTATAAAAACAATGCCGGAATACCACCACTGCCAATACCGCGTCTCATACGGCGACACCGACCGTATGGACCGGGTGTATTATGCCAACTATCTTGAAATCTGCGAACGCGCCAGAACCGAGTTCCTCAGGGATATTGGCTTTCCCTACCGTGAAATCGAGGAGCGGGGCTGGATGTTCCCGGTGAGGAAATGCGAAGTCAGGTATTTCAGCTATGCCGTGTATGACGACATGCTTGACTGCCGCAGCCATATTTCCCGGCTCAGCCATGCCACCCTGACCTTCAAGACCGAGCTGCTCCGCAAGGGCGAGGACAAGGTCCTTGTCGCCGCCAATGTCGAACTCGCCTGTGTCGGGGAAAACGGCAAACCCTGCGTCATCCCCGCAGAATTGAAGGAAGCGCTGGTGCCGTATATCAGTGAATAACCGGAGTTCTTATGGCGTTACGGTCGTTTCTCTTTTCGCTGCTGCTGGTCGCACCCCTTGTTCCGCCGCTTGCGGCGGCGAACCTGACCGTAAAAGAGGCGGAAGAACGGGTCGCCGTCGCCATGCGCCTCATCGAGGGCGGCATCTACGACCAGGCGGCCGATATCGCCCGCGAAGTCCTGAACGATCCGTCACTGCGCCAGTCCGCCGATGTCTCGGACCCTTCGATACAGGCTGTCCTGGCGCTCCGCGAAGCCGCCCGCTTCGCACTTGAACGTGCGCGTTTCGGCACGGCCCCGGACAGGGAAACATTTGAAGACATCGGCGACGAATTCGCCCTCCTCTACCAGAACCGCTACCGGCTGAACGAACCGCGTTACGGCATGCAAAGCGCCTATTGGGCCGGCCGCTCCTACCAGGAGGCGGAAGATTACGAACGCGCCGTCGCCATGTATACGAGGGTCGGCGGCATCAACCTGCCGCAGAATATGGAGGGCGACGCCGCCCGTCGCACCTCGGAATCCCTCCGCGACATGGCGGAGGCGATACCCTATCCCGGGACCCAGGCCGACCGCCAGCGGCGCGAACGCCTACTCGACCAGGCCATCAACGAACTTGAACGCGCCAGGCTCGCCTTCCCCATCGGCAGGATCAGGAAGGAACTTGAGCTTGACTTGATCGCGCTCCGCCTTGCCCGCAGGCAGATTGACTATGTCCGTGAAGCGATGAGTGAAGCGGACGCCTTCCTCGCCGGCGAAGCGGCGAAGGACGATCTCAGGGCGCGCGCCGCACTGTACCGCGGCATGGCGGCCGAACGGCTTGACAATATAGAGGACGCCATAAAATGGTTCCGTTCCGTGGTAACGGAGGAGAATCCCACGCCGGACGACAAGAGGAACGCCTCCCTGGCGTTGGCCCTGGCGCTTCGGGAATTGTCCGGCCGGAAGTCGCCCGCCGAAAAGCCAGTGCTGCTGGGCCAGGCGGTGGGGGCGTTCCAGGTCGCGCTCGAGGGCACCAATGACAGCGAACGCTGGAACCGCGCCCGCGTACTCCAGGCGGACACGCTGCTCGAACTGGGGCAACCCAATGCCGCCCTCGAGGTGCTCCAGCCGATACTTGACGGAACCGCCATCCTGCCGGCAGCCTGGCGCCTGGCAGGCCGTGCCGAATTGAACAGGGGCAAACTCCAGGAAGCCCTGGAGTATCTTTTCCCCGCCACCTTGCCGTCGAACGGTTCCTCCGTACTCCGCCTCGACGCGCTTCGCGAAGCCAGCTTGGCCGCCAACAGCCGCGGCGATTATGGCCTCGCCTTGGCGCTCGCGCATCATGCCTCGCGTATCCTGCGCGCCGGGAGGGTGTATTCGTCCCTTCTGACCAACGAATTCATTGCGATGGAAACGCTTCTCAACCTCGGGCGCGCGGGAGGGCCGAAGTTCCTTGCCGGAGACCTGGAGTTGCTCCGCAGCACGGACGGCAATGTCGTCCTTACCCATGAGGACAGGCAGAAAAGCTCCTCCCGTGCGCTCGCCGTCGCGATGGGCGAGTTGTTCCGAACGGGGGGGGATTTTGATTCCGCCTATGCCACGTCGGTTCGCGCCGAAGCGGCGACCGCCTGGGCCAGGGCCGGCATCGAGGACCTGGAAGTCGCGGCGGGCATGATACGCCATCTCAGGAACAGGCGGCCTTCGACCGTCACGGAGTCCGACCTCCTTTCGCGCGAAGGAGAGACATACTACGCCCTTGCGCTGGCGCGGGCGCTGGACGTGCTTGAAAATCCGGAACCAAGCGAGGAGGAAATCCACCGGGTCATGTCCAACTTCACCATGGCGGCCTCCAGCTTCAGGTCCGCATCCAGCGACGGGCTGTCGGGGATGAACTCCCTGGAGCTCGGCATTGTCAATCTTGCCAGCGGCGGGTTTCTTCTCAACTTGTCGGAGCGATGGGAAAGGGGCACCTGGTCCATGCGGGCGGACGGCTGGCGTTCCGAAGCGCTCAGCCGGATCGAAGCGTCGATCCGGCCTTTCGACCAGGCCTTGACCCGGTATGGCCCGGTCGGCCTTCAGTCCATGCGGGCCCGCTGGTCGAAGTCCAGGGCGTTGGAATTTTTGCAGGAATGGCGGCCCGCCGCCAGCGGTTACTCATGGCTTATGAACAATTCGGAAGCGCCGCGCGTCATGCGCGTCAACGCCGCCCGCCACTGGGCCCACTGCATGACCCAATTGGGGGAAAGCGCGCTTGCCGTGTCCCGTCTCGCCGGATTCGCCCAGTCGGACGCGGGAGCCGCGTTTATTGTTGGCCAATTGTCGGAACAGCTCGGGGACCTCGGTTCCGCGTACCGCTATTACCTTTTCGCCGCCGATCCGGAAAGCCCGGTGTTGCCGCCTGTGGCGTCGGGCATGCGCCAGGAAGCGGCGTATAATGCCGCCAAACTTGCCTTGAACAGCCCGGAGATCGTGAGCCCCGGTTCCGATCCGGAGGAGTTGCGCCGCCAATCCCGGGAACTCCTGGCCACGACCGCCCTTGACGACATAGACGGCACCTGGACAGTCCGCATACTCGAGGAACTGGCGGACAGCTGGATCAACGAGGAGCCGGAGGGATGGCGCACCGCCCACCGTCTCGCCGTGCAGACGGCAGCCAATCCGAATGCGGGCGGCGACCTGAAGCGGGCCATGTATATCCTGGGGGCGAGGGCCTTGAAGGCGGGCGGGAACTTCGCAGCCGCCCTGGACGAGCTGGACAGAGCGTACGAACTGGTGGAAAGGGCGACAAGCACCGTCGAGCGGCGCGACGCAGCGCGGGTCGTCACCTTGATGGCTGATATTTACCGGGAGCAGGGGCGGTACGAGGACGCCTTGCGCGCCTATGCGAACGTGTTTGCCACCTACCCAGAGGCTGTGGAGGAGGCCGACGCGGCAAGGGCTTCCGCCGCGCGGATGATATTGCTCAGGCCGGGCGCGGGGCAGAAGGAGGACGAGCAGGTAAGGGCGATCCTTTCCGGCCTGCGCAACCAGAACCTTGCCGACGAAATCCTCAACAGCATGCGATAGATTTTCCCCTCACACTGACCCTCGCCCCCAAAAGGGGGAGAGGGTTAAGGTGAGGGGGAGTAAACCAAATTTTTTCTCAGCTCTTTCCTTCCCTGCTTTTCCTGATGACATCCACCACCACGGCGACAAGTATAATCGCACCCTTGACGATCTTCTGCGGGCCTTGCGGAATGGTGAGCAGGTTCATGCCGTTGTTGACTACACCCATGATGAGGACGCCGATGATGGTTCCGGACACGCCTCCCTGGCCGCCCATCATGCTTGTCCCGCCGATGACCACCGCCGCGATGGCGTCTAGTTCCACGCCGTCGCCGGCGACCGGCGTCGCCGAGTCGAGGCGTGCCGTCAGCATCATCGCCGATATGGCGCAGAAAAATCCGCAAATGGTGTAGATGGCGGTCTTGTAGCGCCGCGTGCTGATGCCGGAAAGGAGCGATGCCGTCTCGTTGCCGCCGATGGCGTAGGTATACCTGCCGAGCCGGGTGTAGTTCAGGATATAGCCGCTGGCAAGAAATACCACGAGCATTATCAGGGCGGGGATCGGCACCCGTCCCCAGCGTTCGCTGATGATGAGGAACGACTTGGGGAAGGAGAAGATGGTGTCGCCGCTCGTTATGGTGAACGCCGCGCCGCGTGCAATCGACATCATGCCGAGGGTGGCGATGAACGGCGGCAATTTTACGTAGGAGATGAGGACGCCGTTTATGAACCCGAGGACCGACCCGGTAAGCAGGCCGAGGCAGACGGCAAGCCAGGGCGCATAGGCGTAGTTTTTCATCAAGGTCGATTTGCCCGCTCCGTTTTCGCCGAGGAGCAGGTGGACTTCACCGGGCAGAACGTCCAGCCTCGCCTTGTCCAGGGCGATGACTCCGGGAAAGGACTTGCAAATGTCCTTCATTTCAAGAATGGGTTTTGTCATGCAATTCTCCCCGAGGATTCGCCCCGCCCGTTCGCAGCAGTGTCCGGGCGGGGCTTCCCCATGGCGCGCTTACGGAAATTCCGGATCGGGGCTCAGGAGGGAACCCCGGAAAACCCGGAAGACCGGAAGAGCCTGTTATTCGATCTTGAGGTTGCTTATTTCCTCGACGTTTTCCGCATTGATCACGACCATGTCCACTTCCCAGATCTTTTTGGTCAAACCGTTTTCAAAGATTTCCTTGAAGGCGTCGATGGCGAGAAGGCCGTTTATGTGGGGATAGGTGTAGCAGGAACCGGTAAGGCGTCCTTCCCTGATTGATTCAACGGCGCTGGGGTTGCCGTCGTTTCCGACGATGATCAGGTCTTCGCGTCCGGCCTGGCGGGCGGCCTGGACGGCGCCCAGGGCCATTTCGTCCGATAGGCCGATGAAAGCGTCGATTTCCGGGTGGGAGATAAGCATGTTCTGGGCCGCATTCATGCCTTTTTCGCGTTCCCAATCGCCGGGCTGGGTGGCGACGATTTTGAGATCAGGGTATTTTTCGGCGATCCGGTCGCGGATGCCGCCGGCGCGTTCGTTGGTGTGGTATCCCGGCAGCCCTTCAATGATGGCTATATTGCCCTTGCCGTTCAGTTTTTTGGCGACGAAGTCGACGATGGTGCGGCCGCATCTTCTCTGGTCGTAGCCGACATAGGCCTCGACCTTGCAGTTCGGGAGGTCGGTGAGGCTGTTGAAGACGATGACGGGGATGTTGGCTTCGTTGGCCTTGCGGACGGCGGCGCTGATGGCATCGGCATTGATGGCGCAGATGGCGATGCCGTCGACCCCCTCGGTGACCATGTCTTCGACGATCCTGACCTGCCCGGCGTAATCCGTCTCGCGTTCGGGGGAGATCGGGCGCAGGCTATAGCCTTCTTTCTTCGCTCCCGCTTCCGCGCCCTTGATCGTGAGGGCGTAGTAGGGGCTGATCATCCCCGGCGGAATTCAGGCGATGACCTTTTCCGCCGCCATAACGCCGCCCGCGACACAGGCGAGAACAACCACCAGAGAAGACCAGCATAGAACTCGATTCCGCATTTTCCGTTCCTCCTTCACATAGAAAAAGAGTGGGGCAAACACCGTAACGCGCCCGTTGTGATTGGGCGTACATTTCGCTGGCGGCAATCACAATATTGCCACCGATGGACGCGTTACGGTGCTTTATGAATATGCAATGACTATATATAATGTATTTAATTAAGTTTATGTCATAAGAGTGCATTCCGAACAGGGATATTTAAAAATGGTACGGGAATACAGTCAAAAGATTGGCGGTTTCGATATCACCAAGAACAAAACATCGTCATCCCGGCAAACGCCGGGACCAGAGGGCGCTTGCCAAAGGAATGGATGCGATTTTTATGATAACGCTGGAGCAGTCGTTTTCGTGACATTTCGCCATGCCACCGGCGAAAAGCCGCAATGCTCCTTCCAGTGTCTAATTCCAATTATCACAGAATTTCTTAAAGGTTAGATGTCATTTATATAGTGATCGAGAACCAGTAGAGCCGCTCCGATGGCGGACGCGTTGTTTTTCTGTTTGCACGGGCGGATAAAGTCGCCTTTTTCATTGAAAGTGCTTAACACGGAAAACTTTGCACGCAGGTCGGGAATATAGTCGTCCATATAGGAACCGACATAACCGCCAATAATAACGTCGTAGTCGAAAACCATGCGCAGTGTATTGATCGCTGTCGCCAGGTAGTCGAGATAGTCTTCCCAGACTGTTTGCAACTTGCCGTCGCCGGCCTTGAGGCGTTTAAAAAATTCCGACAAGTCTCCTTCTGTCGCACCGGACAGCACCGAGGCACAGCAGTATGGGTCGAGGCAGCCTTTTTTCCCGCAGTAACAGCGTAGTCCGCCACGTTCCAGCGTCATATGCCCGAGTTCGGCGCAGCGCTGGTTGTCGCCGAGGCGCAGCTTTTTATCCATTACAAGCGCGCCGCCGACGGAATTGCTGAGCGCCAGATATATGAAATCCCGGTCCGCGCCGCCCCAGATTTCGGCATAGCCCGCCGCGTTGGCGTCGTTAAGATACACCGCCGGAAAACCGACTGCCGCAGTCAGGCTGCTGAAGTGGTAATTGTCGACCAGCAGCACATGCGAAGTAATCAAGCGGTCGTTTTCCGGCGACAGGACGCCGGGGATGGATACGCCCGCGCCGATGATGCGATTCCTGTCGATGGCCGACTCTTCCAGGAGACCGCCGACTTCCTCCCCGATCGTTCTGTTGTATTCGCCCGTATCGGCGAAGGGGAGGCGCTTTTTCGTCTGGCAGACGATATTGCCGTACATGTTGATCACCACGACGGCGATATGGTTGCGGGTGATTTCCACCCCGAGGGTATAACGCGCGTCTCTGGCCGCGGCGATGGCGACAGGCTTTCGGCCGCCGGTCGACTCCTGGCTGCCTATTTCTTCGATAAACCCCATCTCCATCAGGGATTTGACGTTTTGCATCACTGTGGGAAGGCTGATTTTCAGCTGATGGGCGATTTCAGGCTTTGAGATGCCGTCAGACCTGTGAATCAATTTATAGATTTGATTCCGGTTGGCTTTCTTGACATCCATGTGGTTGATAATGCGCCGTGAAAGCTTTTTTGACACCCTTCCCCCTTCATCTTCTTATAAACAGGAATACGCCCCGTCCACAACCACGTCGGAGCCGGAAGTGTAACCGCTGGCGTTGGTCGCCAAATACAAAATTGGCGGAACCAGTTCTTCCGGATCTCCCATCCTGTGCATCGGGATCAGCGGAAGCCAGGCATCCTTCAACTCCTGCGGCGTATCGACGGACATGGGCGTCGCAATATAGCCGGGGCTGATTGAGTTGACCCTGATGCCATGTTCGGCCCACTCGGCGGCCAGGGAGCGCGTCATGTGGATGACAGCGGCCTTTGACGCATTATAAGAGCATTGCCATTGCGGCACGTTGACGATGCTGCCGGACATGGAGGCCATATTGATGATCGAACCCTTTATGCCGCGCTCGATCATGATCCTGCCCGCCGACCGTGCGACAATGAACTCTCCCGTCAGGTTGACGTCAATGACTTTGCGAAAATCCTCTATGGAAGCTTCCAAAGTCGACTGATGCATGCAGATTCCGGCGTTGTTGAAAACGATGTCCAGTGAACCCGACCGCGCCAGGATTTCCGCAAATGCCGCGTCGACGCTGTGCTCCTGCGTCACGTCGGTGGCGATATAATATCCCTTTCCGCCTTCGCGCGCAATCATGGATATTGTTTCGTCAGCTCCTGTCCTGGAAAGAATGACGACCTCTGCGCCGGCCTTCGCCAGTCCGACCGCCACAACCTGACCAATGCCCCGGCCGCCGCCGGTGACGACTGCAACTTTTCCGCTCAACCCAAAGAGGGCATCCAAATACGACATGGTTTGATCCTTTTTGAAATTATTTTATATAAATACATTTGTTAAAGTAATTATGTTATGGCATCTCATTGTTGATTTGTCAATCCATAATTTGGATTTTTTAAAAAATTATATTTCAGGAAGGCGCGCATGGTACTCATAGCATTTTGAGAAATCTGCCAACGAGTCATCGGTGAAGGGAGCGTTGTGACTTATACCGATTTCTAACACTTGATTCAGTAAAGAGATAACATACTGAAATTGGTAAGCAGGAACGGAAAATCTCAACTGGAAACGGTATTAGTGCAAAACGGAGTCTGTTATCAAAAAAAATGGCCCGTAAACGGGCCATTCATGATTCAATG
>DAIOFH010000016.1:0-44203 GCA_036745875.1 Planctomycetota bacterium
GATAGATTATACCTATTTCTCGTGAAAATGGAAGAGTTTATAATTGAATTACCCCTCCACTTTATTCTTCTTTGCTTTCCTCGGAGCTTTCTTCGGCCACGGCTTGGTTTTTTTCCTCGGCCTTTTCTTCAACCTTTGCAGGTTCGACCTTGGCCGGTTCCTTCTTGCCTTCCTTCGTAGCGGGGGCGCCGCCTTCGACAAGTTCGAACAGAACCATCTTGGAGCCGTCGCCTACGCGCGTCTTGGAGAGGTGAAGAATGCGGGTGTAACCGCCGTTCCTGTCCTTGTAGCGCACGCCGAGGTCTTCGAACAGCGAACGAACCAGGGCAGCGTCGTTCAAAAGGCTGATGGCCCTGCGGCGGGCGGCGAGATCGTCCGGGCCGCGCTTTGCGAGGGTGATCAGCTTCTCGGCAAAAGGACGTGCTTCCTTTGCCTTCGCCGGGGTGGTGATGATTTTGCCATGGGTAAACAAACTAGCAACCATATTGCGGAACATGGCTTTGCGGTGACTGGAGGTGCGGCTGAGCTTGCGTCCGCGATTAAGATGTCTCATTATAGATTCCCGTTCATAATCACTATACTACTTACAAATGCCTTTGCCTTAATCCAGCGGCATACCAAATGACAAGCCAAGTTCGATAAGCTTCTGCTTGATTTCCTTGAGGCTGGTCTTGCCGAAGTTGCGGACAGTCAACATGTCCTGCTCCGACTTGCTGACCAGATCGCGAATAGTCTTGATGCCTTCGGCTGCCAGACAGTTCGCCGCACGAACAGAGGGTTCGAGGACGGAGACCGGCTGGTCGAGTTTTTCGTTGAGGGCACTCTTGTCGGAAGATTCGACTTCGGATTCTTCCTTCGTTTCCGCATCGACAACGGCCGTCGCTTCGCTGCCGAGTTCGTAGTACTTGACAAAAGGATTCAAATGCTTGCGAAGAATGGTTGCGGCTTCGATCATGGCCTGTTCCGGACGGATGGTGCCGTCGGTCCAGATTTCCATGATAAGCCTGTCGTAGTCGGTGACCTTGGAGACTCGGGTCTCGACAACGCGCCACCTGGAACGCCTGACAGGCGAGAAAGAAGCGTCGAGGGGGATGACGCCGATCGTGTCCTGGGTTTTCCAGGGAAAGTCTTCCGCCCTGACATAGCCCCTGCCTTTGCGGAATTCGACTTCCGCCTTGAAGACGGTGTTGGCGCCTTCAACGGTGGCGATGTGAAGATCCTTATTGACGATCTCGACGCCGATAGGGGCGGTAAAATCACCGGCGGTAATGGCGCCGGGACCGGTTTTTTCAATTTTCAGAACTTCAGGGTGGTCGCCTTCGTAGAGGGCGAGCATGCCTTTGACGTTCAAAGCGATGTCGATGACATCTTCTACAACCCCGGGAATAGTGGCGAACTCATGCATCGCGCCGTCCAGCTTCAATGACACGGGAGCAACGCCTTCCAGGGAGCTAAGAAGAACGCGGCGCAGAGAATTGCCAATAGTCACGCCAAAACCGCGTTCAAAAGGTTCAACTGTAAACTTGCCATACGTGTCTGTGGCACTCTCGGTGTCCATCATGACGCGCGTGGGAAGTTCGAAACTTTTCCAACGAATGCGCATAGTAGTCTCCTTTCCCCAACGCCCTGCTTCACGGAATATACCGCCATCGCATTGTACGCAGGAAAAAAATCCAAGAAAGTCATTACGTCCGGTAGACGTCGAACATCATGCCGTCACCGATTTAGACGCGACGGCGCTTCCTGGGTCTACAACCATTATGCGGCAGAGGAGTTACATCCTCTATGGCCTTGATGGCAATACCGGCAGCCTGAAGGCCGCGAATCGCGCTTTCGCGACCGCCGCCCGGACCCTTGACCTGTACTTCCATCTCCCTGATGCCCATCTTCATGGCCTTTTCAGCAGCAGCTTCAGCGACGCGCTGAGCGGCATAGGGTGTGGACTTACGGCTGTTCTGGAAGCCGGATGTTCCGGCGGAGGACCAGACAAGGGTATTGCCGTAGATGTCCGTAATGGTGATGATGGTATTGTTGAAGGTGGCCTTGACATGTGCGACACCCTTGGCCACAGACTTCTTTACCTTCTTTTTGCGATAGCGTTTCGCCATTCTACTCTCCTAAAAACTTCCCTTCGCATTATGCGCAATCAGGAAGCCTACGTCTACTTCGGGTACCGTGACCATCATGCTTGATTAGCGCATTGCCTTTACGGACTTCTTCACCGCGACGGTCTTCTTCTTGCCCTTCCTGGTGCGCGCGTTGGTACGTGTGCGCTGACCACGAACAGGCAAACCACGACCGTGGCGAATGCCGCGATAGCAGGCAATCTTTTTGAGGCGCTGGATGTTCTGCATGATCTGGCGGCGCAGCTGGCCTTCGACGACATAGGTCTTGTCGAGAAGGGCGGCGATCCTGCCAAGTTCGTCCTCGGTGAGATTCTTGGCGCGCGTCCCCGGCTTGATGCCGATTTCGGCGCAAATCTCCTTGGCGGTGGTGAGGCCAACGCCATAAAGATAGGTAAGTGAAATCTCAACCAGCTTATCATTCGGAATGTCAACACCAAGAATTCTCGGCACCTTGATTCTCCTAACTCTTTGCCGCAAAAAATGGCGGCCATGTATTCCACAGGAAAAATATCCCGGTTAAAAATAACTGACTACCCCTGACGCATCTTGTGACGGGGGTTCGTTTTGCAGATGATGCGCAAAACACCTTTGCGGCGGATCATCTTGCAGTTGTCGCAACGCTTGCGAAGCGAAGGGCTGACTTTCATTTCATACTCCTCTGTTTATTTTCTCAATTTTCTTCGGAAATTTCAACCAAAGAATAAAAAATTCAACCTCTATAGGTTATTCTGCCGCGGGTGAGGTCGTACGGGGAAAGCTCGACCGTCACCTTGTCGCCGGGAAGAATACGGATGAAATTCTGGCGCATCTTGCCACTGATATGGGCAAGGACAATATGTCCCGAATCCAATTCGACCCTGAATTGCGCATTAGGCAAAGCCTCGCGAACCGTGGCTTGTATGCTAATGGATTCTTCTTTAGCCATTATAACTCCGTCAGGATCTGTGGGCCGTTTGCGGTAATCGCAATGGAATGCTCAAAATGAGCAGACAACCCGCGATCCTTTGTATATACTGTCCAACCATCCGAGCGGTCAACCAGAACATCGGAACTGCCTGTATTGACCATCGGTTCGATTGCAAAGACCATCCCTTCCTTCAAAACCAAGTCGGGAAAATTGCCGCTCAAGCGCTCGTTCGGCCCACAGACATAGTTCGGTATCTGCGGCGCTTCGTGCATGTCGCGGCCGATGCCGTGGCCGACAAACTGCTTGACGACGGAAAAACCGTTTGACTCGGCCTCTTTTTGCACCGCAGCCGAGACATCGTGCAACCTCTTGCCTGGGCGGCAATTGGCTATCGCCTTTTTGAGCGAATTCTCCGTCACATCGAGGAGTTTCTTCGCCTTGCGCCCAATTTCACCAACGGCGTATGTCCGCGCCGCATCTCCGCACCACCCATCGAGATGCACGCCGATATCCACCGATAAAACATCACCTTCCTTCAACACCCTTGCCCCTGGTATGCCATGAACGACCTGTTCATTGACAGAAGCGCAGATGGAAGCCGGAAAAGCCGGAACATTATGCTTGTGGGAGGGATAATCCTTAAAGGTGGGAATACCTCCAGCCTTTATTATCAACTCCTCAACAGCAGAGTCAAGCTCTTTTGTCGTTACACCAGGTTTTACCATCTCTTCCATCAGGTGCAACGCTTGCGCCACAATTCTTCCCGCCTCGCGCATCTTGGCAATTTCAGCGGCAGTCTTGAGTATGACTTTTTCAGAAGAGGGCATTTATACCGTTCACATTTATAAAATTCTGTTTACACAGTCAACGTTCGCTAGTAGTCGCTTCCTCGTGGCTAAGGATTATCCGTCGAACCTCGATCCCTTATCCCTTAACCTCTGCGGCCTTTTATTCTGCCGCCTGCGATGCCAAATCCTTCGTAGTTGCGCATCAACAGGTAGCTTTCAACCTTCTGGACCACGTCAAGGGCGACGCCGACGACGATCAGAAGACCCGTACCACCCAGAAGACCGGATATGTCATAATCCACACCCATCGACATGCTGACAAACTGCGGAACGACAGCAATCAAGGCAAGGAAGACACCACCAGCCAGAGCGATCCTGTTCATGATCTTTTCCAGGTGTTCGGCCGTACGTTTGCCGGGACGAATGCCGGGAATGTACATACCGCCCTGCTTCAGATTGTCAGCCATTTCATTCGGGTTGAACTGGATGGCCGTGTAGAAGTAACAGAAGAACAGAATCAGCAGGATGTAGAAAACCGTATACCAGAAGGAACCGGGTGCAAAGAAGACGCCCGCATTTCCAAGGACCCCGCTGGCGAGACCGGCCAGGACCTGCATGATGGCCTGCGCAAAGATAATCGGAATAACGTTTGCCTGGTTGACCTTGAGCGGCAGGAACTGCCTCTGTCCGCCATAGGTCTTTCTGCCGCGAACTGCCTTGGCCTGCATGATCGGGACGCGGCGTGTGCCGAGGGTGATCATGACGACTGCAAGAGTCATGGCGATGAAGAATACAACCAGGACGACGATTTTCGCCAGGGTTATTTCAGACGATCCGGAGGCTGCGACGTTGACGCCGCCCGCAAGCTTGGCGATGGCATTTGGGATTCTCGAAAGAATGCCGGCCATGATTATCAGGGAGATGCCGTTGCCGATGCCGAATTCGTCGATCTGTTCGCCCAACCACATCAGGAACATAGTACCGACAGTCAGGGACAGTATCACATAAATACAGAATTCCCACCGGGACACGCCTTCGGCAATAAAAGTCGAAGCGCCCGCGCCACTGGAGGAGGACATGCCCCAGGCAAGCATACCGGCCTGGATGATACACAAAACAACCGTCGAAAGACGGACGTACTGATTGATCTTTTTCCTCCCGGTCACGCCTTCATGGGCGATCCTGGATAGGGAGGGAATAATAGCCGTAAGAAGTTGGAAGATGATTGACGCTGTAATATACGGCATGATGCCAAGGCCGAAAATGGCCATTGACGAGAGAGCGCCGCCGGTGAACATATCGGCCATGCTCAACACGGCACCCATCGCCCCCTGTGCCCCGGAGACGTATTCGTTGATCGCCCTGACGTTCACGCCCGGAGTCGGGATGAACGAGCCAAGACGAAATACGACAAGAAGAAGGAAAGTGATGGCTAACTTTCCTCTCAGCTCCTTGACGTTCAGTATTTTTGCCAGAGTGTCAAACATTGAATATTGCCCATCCCCTAGGCTGTGATACTAGAATATTTTGGGTAAACTTACTCAGCCGCGAATTCCTTGACCTTGCCGGCCTTTTCCGCAAGCTTGAGAATTTCCACGCTCCCGCCGGCCTTCTCGATCTTTTCCTTGGCGGCCTTGGAAATAGCATGAGCCTTGACGGTCAGCTTCTTCTGAAGATCGCCGCCGCCAAGAACCTTAAGGATATCGCCACGGCGAATATTGAAGCCTTTGGCGCGCAGAGTCTTGAAATCAACCGTCTCGCCATTCTCGAACTTCTCGTTCAGAAAAGCGAGGTTGATGGGAAGGTAAACCTTCGCGTGGACGGCATTGTTGAAGCCGACCTTGGGGAGGCGCTCTTTCAGCTGGGTCTGGCCGCCGACATAGCCGCGCAGGAAGTTGTGGCCTGTCCTGGCACCGAAACCCTTCTGGCCGCGACCGGCCGTCTTGCCCGAACCGGAGCCTGCTCCGCGCCCGATACGTCTTTTACGTTTGTGGCCTGTAACAGCGTTGAAAACATCGGTAAGATTCATTGGTTTTTCCTTGACGCCGGTCAGATCTCAAACGAATAGCCGGCATAATCAAATCTTGTCAATACCAGGACAAGGAATCAGCAAAAACTAGAGTTCGACGCCGCGCAGGCTTTCGGTCATTTCCTTGCTGCGCAGGTTTTCCAGTGCGTTCATAACCGCCTTGACGACGTTACGGGTATTGGTGGACCCGTACACTTTGGTCAGTACGTTCGTCAAGCCGCCGGCTTCAAGAATCGCCTTGACGGCAGTGCCGGCGATAACGCCAGTACCGGGCATGGCCGGGATCAGCACGACTGAAGACGCTCCGAAACGACCCTTGACTTCGTGCGGAATCGAGCCGCCCGGAGTGATCGTGAATCGCTTCAGCTCGCGGCGGCCTGCTTTGATCGCCTTCTGGAACGCGCCGGGTACTTCCTTCGCCTTTCCGTAGCCGATGCCGACGCGCCCCTTGCCGTCGCCGACGCAGACCAGGGAACCGAACGACAGTCTTCTGCCGCCCTTGACGGTGGCGGAACAGCGGTAGACGCCAATAAGCGTTTCCTGGAATTCACGTTCTCTGGGTTCATCGCGATCACGACGGCCACGTCCGCCACGGCCACCGCGACCACCGGCGTCACGACCACCCTTGCCCCGATCCGGGCCGCGCGTGTCGCTGCCTGCGCCGCCGCCGGGACCACGGGTGTTGCCACGACCCCTACGAGCAGTGTTACGATCACCGCCAGGACCCATACCAGTATTTCTGCTTTCGCTATTCTCAGGCATACCGCTAACTCCTAAAATGTTTCCAACGCCGCATAACGCCAGAATTTAATAAAATTGAACCGCTACCTTGCGAAAATGCAACCGACACTTAGAGAACCCTGTCATCAGGAACATCAATGTTCGCACCCATCTTTTTGGCCGCCCACATGATATTGCGTGCGAGCAGTTCATAACGTCCAACCGTGCGACTTCTACTGATGTCTCGAATCGCTTCCCAGAAAGACATGCCGCCTGTGACGGAGTCGAGTTCCGCGTCGCTCATTTCGTGGCATTCTTCGAGAGCGGTATAAAATTCTTCGTTACTGAAATCCAATTGGTTTTGCGCTAGAAAATCCTCAAAATTGCTTTCGTCCAGCGCAGCCACTTTTGACTGGAAGTCCGTGTCTTTCCGCATTAGCTCCAAATATTTCTTTGCGGCTTCTATGGACATCAACCAATCCTTTTTCTAAAACTTAAGGCCAGCTTCCCTCGCCGCATCGGCAAGCGCCTTGACGCGACCATGATAGGTGCGTCCGCCACGGTCAAACACCACTTCGTTGATGCCTGCCGCTTTCGCTTTTTCTGCGACTATCTTCCCAAGCGATTCGGCAGCCTTGATATTGCCGCCGTAGGTTCCCTTGGGGAAGTCGGAGCTCATCGTCGAAACGGCGACAACTGTCTTTCCGGCGAGATCGTCAATGATCTGCACGGATATGTGTTTAAGGCTACGATAAACGGACAGGCGCGGCCTGGCACTAGTGCCGGCGATTTTCTGCCTTGCACGCTGGCGACGACGCTTGAGATCAGCCCGTTTTTTCAAGATGCGTTCCATTTGACTTTCTCCCGGATCCACAAAGAACTAAGTTAAGAGATAAAAACTAAAAGTTAAAAGTTGGACAGCAATTTCCTCAACTCTTCACTTTTCACTCTTAACTCTTCACTATTTTTAGTGTTTGTTGCCTACTTGCCGCCAGCACCAAAGGATTTGCCTTCGAGACGCCTGACATGTTCGTCGGAGAAGCGAATGCCCTTGCCCTGGTACAGGTCTGGCGGGCGAATGCGGCGGATCTGGGCGCTGACCTCACCCACGAGCTGCTTGTCGATGCCGCGGATGATGAAGTCCATATGTTCACGGCTGCTGGCCTTCGGAACCTCGATTTCGATTCCCTTGGGAATCTGGAAATCAACCGGGTGGGCAAAGCCGGCGACGACGGAGAGAACAGGGCCTTTGAGCTCGACGCGGTACCCAGTACCGACGATTCTCAGACGCTTTTCATAACCCTGGGTGACGCCGACAACCATATTCTGGATGAGCGCCCGGTAGAGGCCATGCAAAGCCCTATGTTGTTTGGAATCGGTTTCGCGGGACACGACGACTTCCTTATCGCCGGCATCAATCTTTACGCCGGGAACAAGCTTCTGACGAAGTTCGCCTTTGGGGCCCTTGACAACGATTTCTTCGGCGGGGACCTGGACGGTCACACCCGACGGCACCTGAACCGGTTTTTTTCCTACGCGAGACATAAAATTTCCTAACTGGCAACCTGTTCGGCATCAGCAATATTTGGCCAAATAGCGTACACTCGCACCTTTGGCCTGCCATACCCTGGGTCGGAAAATCAATAAACGGTGCACAAAACCTCGCCGCCGATCTTCTTCTCGCGGCATTCACGGTCTGAAAGGACGCCCTGGTTGGTGGAGACGACCGAGACACCCTGGCCGCTCAACACAACGGGAATGTCCTCGCAACCGCGGTAAACGCGGGAACCCGGCTTGGACGTACGTTTAATGCTACGGATAACCTTTTCGCCTTCCGGACCGTACTTGAGCTGAATCTTCAGTTCGTTCTGGAGGGGACGATCAATAATCTCATAGCCGACGATGAAGCCTTCGCGCTTCAGGACATCCGCTATATTGATTTTGATGGCGGTCGAGGGCATGCTGACTTCTTCGCGCATAAGGCTGTTTGCGTTGCGAATACGGGTCAACATGTCGGCAACTGGATCGGTCATGCTCATGCCGCAGTTTCCTTCTTTAAATGTGCTGGGATATTCCCAAAATTACCAACTTGATTTGCGCATACCCGGAATCTCGCCCTTGTTGGCAAGAGTACGGAGGCATATACGACAAATCGAAAATTTCTGATAAACGCCTCGGGACCTGCCGCACAGCTTGCATCTGGTGTAGGCGCGCGTCTGAAACTTCGGAGGACGATTGCTTTTAACAATCCACGATGTCTTCGCCACAGTTAACTCCCTATAAAACGGTGTTCTTCCCGGAGACAGCCAGCGAGGGCCTTATTCCGCAAAAGGCATACCCATCAATTTCAAAAACTTCCGGCTCTCTTCGGGGCCGTTTGAGTGCTTGATGACAAAAGTGACGTCCATACCATAAGGGTGGAACAGACGGTCGGCGTCGATTTCGGGGAAGATCGTCACTTCTTCAACGCCAAGGGAATAGTTCCCGGCCTTGTCGAAAGACTTGTTGGAGACACCCCGGAAGTCACGAATGCGCGGAATGGCGGTCGCGACCAGACGGTCGAAAAACTCAAACATCCTCTCGCCGCGCAAGGTAACGCGGCAGCCGATCTTATATCCCTGGCGCAAACGGAAGTTCGAGACAGAGACGCGTGCCTTGGTGACGACAGCCTGCTGGCCGGCGACGGTGGTCATGACCTTGACCGCTTCCTCGAGAAGCTTTGCGTCGTCGATGGCCTTGCCGACACCCATGTTGAGACAAATCTTTTCCAAACGCGGAAGCGCATGGGCGTTCTTGCGGTCGAACTGCTGCTGCATGGCCGGAAGAACTTCCTTACGGTACTTATCCTGAAGACGCGCCATTATTCTTTTCCTCTCAAGTAGCGATTGCCAACCGCTACCGCATGGTTCTTTTTAATCCAACGTCAGTTGGGGATTATGCAAAACTAGTCCTTGGCCGGAATATCTGCGCCGCACTTCTTGCAGACGCGGATGCGCTTGGTCTTGACCTTGCCGCCTTCGCGCTCCTGCGTTTCGAGCCTGGTGCCGACACGAGTCGCCTCGTCGCACTTGGGGCAAACGATCATGAGGTTCGCGAGCGCGATGGAACCTTCCTTCTCGATGCGGCCGCCGCCCGGCTTCTGCGGGTCGCGGGACTGCTTGAGGTGGCGGAAGATCATCTTGATGCCCTGCACCTTGGCGCGATTCTTGTCGCGGTCGATCTCAAGTACCTTGCCGCGCTGCCCGCGGTCGGAACCGGAATCGGCCTTGGTCTTGCCGCTGCCGCGGCCAGCCATAACCTGGACAGTGTCGTTTTTACGAATGCGGGTTTTAACCGTGCTCATCATTCACCCTCTATTACTATCTCAATATGTCCGAGGCCGCTTCAAACAACTTCCGGAGCCAAAGACACGATCTTCATGAAATTGGCCTGGCGGAGTTCCCTTGCGACAGGGCCAAAAATACGCGTCCCGCGCGGATTCTTTTCCGCATCTACAAGGACGATGGCGTTCGAGTCAAAGCGAATGGAGGTCCCATCGGGACGCTTCACAGCCTTCTTGGTCCTGACGACCACACCCTTGGCGACCGTACCGGCCTTGATGTCCCCACCCGGCACCGCCTTCTTGACGGTCACAACCACGATATCGCCGAGAGAGGCGTAACGACGCCTGGTCGAACCCAACACCTTGATGCACATGGCCTGCTTGGCACCGGTATTGTCTGCGACATCCAACATTGTCTGCATCTGAATCACGGATATAACCTCGTTATAAAGTTATGAGTGAAGAGTTAAGAGTGAAAAGTGAAAAACTCGTAACTCTCGACTCCTCCAAGAATCGCCGCCCATAGAAAGGACCGCGTATAAAGTTATAACCAAGAGGAGATAAGAAACCCTTCACTCTTAGTTCTTAACTCTTAACTTTTTATTCGACACGTTTCAAAATCTTGACGAGACGCCAGTTCTTGGTCTTGGAGAGTTTTCTTGTCTCCATGATTTCGACTGTATCTCCCATCTTGGCTTCACCCTTTTCGTCGTGCACGATGTAGGTCGTGTTGCGGCGAACCCGCTTCTCGTATTTCGGGTGGTTGAACTCGCGCATGACCATGACACGGATGGTCTTTTGCATCTTGTCGGAGACAACGACACCCGACAGGGCGCGACGGTTATTGCGATTGAGGACAGGGGTCGATTCGCTCATGCTGTAACTCCCTTTTCCTTTTCGCCCAGGATGGTCGACATACGGGCAATCTCCCTACGAATTTCTTTCACGCGGTGGGGGCGGACATCCTCACCGAGAGCGACTTTGCAGCGCAGCTCAAGCAGCTCTTTCTTCAGATTCTCGATCTCGGCCAACAAAGCAGCCGATTCCATGCCGCGCATTTCTACAGCCTTCATAGCGAGTGTCTCCTACGGGCAAAGCAGGTCTTGACGGGAAGCTTGTATGCCTGGCGTTTGAAGGCTTCCCTGGCGAGACTTTCGCTGACTCCGCTCAATTCAAAAAGAATGGTGCCGGGCTTGACTGCCGCAAACCAGTGGTCAACTTCACCCTTGCCCTTGCCCATACGCGTTTCAGCGGGACGGGCAGTCGCGGACTTGTGCGGGAAGATGCGGATCCACATCTTGCCCTGGCCGCTCACCAGACGGTTGGCCGCGACACGAGCGGCTTCAATCTGCTGCGATGTGATTCTACCCGCTTCCATCGCCTGGATGGCGTATTCGCCGAAAGCGACGAAGTTGCCGCTCGTCGCGTTGCCGCGAATGCGACCGCGAAAGAACTTACGGGAATGCTTGAGACGTTTGGGCATCAAAGCCATGATCGTTTCCTCAGGTGACTTTCCCCGGGGCGCTTAGTCCGCCCACGAGGATCTATACATGCAAAAATTTCGTTTAATCTTCGATGATCTCTTCGCCGACGTCGCCCTTGTAGAGCCAGACCTTGACGCCGATGTTGCCCATCATGGTGTGGGCTTCGGCGAAGCCGTAGTCGATGACCGCCCTCAACTTCTGGAGGGGGAGGTTGCCGACCGTGTAGCCGTCCGCCCTGGCGATTTCCGCGCCGCCGAGACGACCGGAGCAGCGGACCTTGATGCCATACACGCCAGCCTGAATGCAGCCTTCGACAGCCTTCTTCATGGCGCGGCGGTAGGCAACGCGCTTCTCGATCTGTTCCGCAATGCTCTCAGCCACGAGCTGGGCATTGAGTTCGGGTCTCGAAATTTCACGGATCTTCACAGAGACCTTGGTCTGAATGAGACGTTCTAGGTCTTCACGAAGCCTGTCGACTTCAGTGCCGCGACGACCGATGACAACACCGGGACGAGCTGTGTGGATGATGACTTCCACTTCGTCTTCGGTACGTTCAATCTCGGTCTTGGCGATAGCTGCGAAAGACAACGCCTTTTTAAGGTATTTGCGAACGTTGAAATCATCCACAAGATACCGGCCGAAATTCTTCTTGTCCGCATACCAGCGCGAATCCCAATCACGCGTAACGCCGGTACGGAATCCAATTGGATGAACCTTTTGGCCCACAGCGAATCTCCCGCCAATTACATACTTACGATTAACAAAAACTTCACCCTCGCGGGTCCGCCCCGCTCGGGAATAAGGGTTCTTCCCTTACTGCTACTGCACGTCCACTTCGACGCAGATATGGCTGCGACGCTTCACGTACGGAGCGGCGCCGCCACGGGACCTGGGACGGAAGCGCTTCATCATGAAACCTTCGTCTACCCATGCCTTGGAAATATAAAATTCACCGTCAGCTCCGCGATCCTGGGCGTTGGCCTGGGCGGACTTGACTACCGCTTCGATCATCCGCGCAGCGCGCTGGGGCTTGTAGCGCAGGATGTTCAGAGCTTCGTTGACGCTCTTGCCGCGGATAAGGTCAATGACGAGACGAGCCTTATACGTCTTGATCGGAGCGTGTTTGTGCTTGGCGACATAAGCCATTTCTATACCCTCATAACTGTTCCGGGCTGAGGCAGCGCCGGACTTTGCCAGATGCCTTACTTCGAGTGGCCGTGATAGTTCCTGCTCAGCGCGAATTCGCCAAGTTTATGGCCGACCATGCCTTCCGTAACGAAAATGGCGGCGAATTTGTGGCCGTCATGCACAGCGAAGTTGTGGCCGATGAATTCCGGAACGATCATGCAGGCTCTTGCCCAGGTCTTGATGGCCTCGCGTGAACCAGACTCCTTCTGCTTCATGATCTTGACCAGAAGCTTGGCGTCGACATAAGGACCTTTTTTGTTGGAACGACCCATTCTTTTCTCCGAATGCTAACCCTTACCACTCGTTTTATTAGCCGGCACAGAAAGCAGAAAAACGCCGGTAAAAGGAACTAGACGCGAATACGCCTATTTCTTGCGCTTTGTAATGATCATGCTGTTGGTTCTTGCCTTGGGATCACGCGTCTTGCCGCCCCTGGCGTACTTGCCGGTCGGGCTGGAGAACTGGTGACCGCCGGCGTGACGACCTTCACCACCACCAAGCGGGTGGTCTACCGGGTTCATGCTGCTGCCGCGAACAGTCGGACGCCAGCCCATGTGACGCTTGCGGCCAGCCTTACCGATGGAGATCATGCCATGGTCGGAGTTGCCGACAGTGCCGATCGTGGCGCGGCAACGCTTGTCGACGCGACGCATTTCGCCGGAAGGCATCTGCAGGATGGCGTGGTTGCCGTCCTTCGCCTGAAGGGTAACGTCCATGCCGGCGGAACGGGCGAACTTGCCGCCCTGGCCGGGCATGAATTCAACATTGTGGACAGTCAGGCCCAGCGGAATATTTTCAAGCGGGATGCAGTTTCCGATTTCCGGTTCGGCTTCGGGGCCATTCATGACATGCATGCCGACCTTGAGCCCGTTCGGGGCGAGAATGTAGCGCTTTTCGCCGTCAGCATAGTGCAGGAGGGCGATATTGGCCGAGCGGTTGGGATCGTATTCGATCGCGGCGACCTTGGCCGTGATGCCGTCCTTGTCGTTTCTCTTGAAATCGACCATGCGATAACGACGCTTGACGCCGGAACCGCGGTGACGGGTCGTGATGATGCCGCGATGGTTACGACCGCCGACCTTGTTCATTTTTTTGGTCAGCTTCTTTTCCGGGGTGTCCTTGGTGATGTCGGAAAACTCCAGAACCGACATATGCCTGGTACCCGGAGTCATCGGCCGCATTTTTTTGATACCCATGACTTTTCTCGCTTTCAACTTCTCTATGCCAACAATAAATTAGCTCAGTCAAAATACTACCCAACGCCCAGTTTAGCGGAGGATATCGATACCCTGGCCTTCCGCCAGCTTCACAATCGCCTTTTTCCAGGAGCGGCTGCGGCCGACGATGCGACCCATGCGCTTCACCTTGCCACGAACATTGACGATGCGAATGGACTTGACGGTGACGTTCCAGATCCGGGTTACGGCGTCGGAGATGTCGGTTTTGGTCGCCATCGGGTCGACTTCGAAGACGTAGGTGTTGTAGTTCTGGATAAGGTCAGTGGTCTTTTCTGAAACATGCGGACGACGGATGACCCTAAACGGTTCCATTGTCGCAATCGGGGTGCGCCTGCGCGCGAGAACTGAACGTTTCATTATTTCTTGACCTCCTCGGCAAGCGCTTCCAGTGCAGCCTTGGTGAAAATGACCTGCTTACGACGGAGAACCGTATAGGCGTTGAGGTCACGACACACGGAAAGGTCTGTGCTGGGAATATTGCGGCAAGATTTCCAAATATTTTCGTCGTGTTCGGCAATGACAAGAAGGCGGCTGGAAGCGGCCTTGATATTGTCGAGCGTCTTGGCGATGTCTTTGGTCTTTGGGGTGGATGTTTCGAGATCCGAGAGGATCATGATTTCGTTGTCGCGCAGTTTGCCGAGAATGGCCGATTTGAGGGCCTGGCGACGGGCGGTGCGGGGCATGCTCAGGGAGTAGTCACGGGGACGGGGACCATGAGCGGTGGCTCCACCACGGGAACCGAAACGGCGAACGCGGCCCATACGGGCGCGGCCGGTGCCTTTTTGTTTATAAGGCTTGGCGGATTTGCCTGAGACCTCGCGGATGTTCTTGGTTTTCACCGTGCCCTGACGGAGATTGGCCTCGTACATCATTATGGCGGCATGCAGCAGTTTTACATTGACAAACTTGCCGAGGAGCGATTCATCAAAATCAAACTCGCCGACCTGCTGTCCTTGTCTATCCAAAACCGGAAGCTTCATTAGTCTACCCTCTCCGGGCCGAGGCCCGAACCGGCCAGGGCCCAGCCCCAGCGGCAATAACAATAATACACGCCATCACGGAATAGTACTCCGCGACAGCGGACACAAACCTCAAAATATAATAGTTTTTTACTACGGGAAACGGGCAGAGCCGTTGGCTAGAAAAAAACAACGGCAATTTCTCGCCGTCATCTTCCGTTACCTTGCGCTTGGCATCATTGAAACCGCGGACTCTACTCTGCGGAGGCAAAATGCCAACACGCAGAATCCACGAGACGCGGGATTCCAAGCCCAATCCGGGAAGGCCTATATTAGCAACATCCTATTTCTTGTCAATTCTTTTTTTAGAATCTTATTCATTTTTTTTCCGGTTTTTGTTGATCAGTCAAAATCCGGTTCGCTTCATCAGTTGCATAGCGGTCCGTCATTCCTGCCACATAATCCGCAACAGACCGCATAATTCCCCATATATCGGCGCTTTTCCGGTATTCCTCCGGCATTTTTTCCGGATTCCGGACATAGGTCTCGAAAAGGCAGGCCAATTTCTTTTGCCTATCCTCCATTACCGCCAAAACTTTAGGATGACGATAAAAATTGAGAAAAAGAAATGACTTCAGCTCCTTTTTCTGTTTTTCAATTTTCTCCGAAAAGTTTACAATTTTTTTTCCCGCAGACCGGACTTTTTCTACAGAATCCAATTCCATTTCCCGGATGTTGGCCCTGGTCGCCTCGACGGCATCCGTGACGAGGATGTTTATGAGCCGCCTTACCCCCTCCACTCTTTTCAGCGACGGAGCGTACGAATCGAAATCCGCTACCGCCTCCGGTCCCGCCCTGCGCCAGATTTCCAGTTCGCGCAAAGACTCTTCCTCAAGTATGCCGCTAAACAGCCCGTCGTCAATATCATGGGCCAGGTAAGCAATGTCGTCGGAGAGGATCGTGGTCGCCACCTCCAGAAGCGGAGCGTCGTCCCGACTGAATTCTCCGGTCTCGCCGTATTCCGCACCCCCGTGACGGACAAAGGCCTCTCTGGTCTCATAAGTCAGGTTTAGGCCGTCAAAATCCGCATAGCGCTTTTCCAGCAGATCAACCACCCGCAATCCATGGACATTATGATTAAACCCGCCATGGTCTTTCATAAGCTCATTGAGAAGCTTCTCCCCCGCATGCCCGAACGGCGTATGCCCGAGGTCGTGAGACATGGCTACAGCTTCCGCGAAATCCTCATTAATATGTAGAGCGCGGGCCATGGTTCGGCTTACCTGTGTCACCTCCAGGGTATGAGTGAGACGAGTACGATAATGATCGCCTTCTCCATTCACAAAGACCTGGGTCTTGTATTCCAGCCGTCTGAAGGAAGCGGAGTGAAGCACCCTATCCCGATCCCTCTGGAACGGGCTGCGGAACTCATGCTCCGGCTCCGCGTGAACGCGGCCACGGCTATCCCTGATCCGCATGGCGGCGGGGAGCATTGCGTCATAGCATAAAGAAAGTGGGTCAACTTTTTTCGTGGTCATATTCTGTACTATAGTTATAATTATTCGTAATTCCAAATAATTATTTCGAATTATGGTGATCGTTTCTTGAACGCCATAACAAATTTGTTATAATTCATACAATGAAAGACCGCAGCACATGTTTACAGTTAAATTTTACACAGATAAAAAAGGGCGACAACCCATACAGGAAGTATTGAACGAGCTTCGAGACAAAGCAATAACAAATAAGGATGCCAGGATTCAGTACGAAAAGATTCTTGTTTACATCAGAGCATTGAGGACTTACGGTACTCGGCTGGGTGAACCCAAAGTTAAACATATTCGGGATTCCCTTTGGGAGCTGCGTCCACTGAAGCATAGAGTTTTCTTTTTTCATTGGCAGGGAAACCAGCTGGTTTTTCTCCATCATTTTGTGAAGAAAACGCAAAAAACACCTCGCAAGGAAATTGGGCAGGCGTTGAAGAATATGGCAGACTTTTTAGAAAGGAACCCGTGAAATGAAAAAAACAACAAAAGTCGAACACGACGATTTTATGGAATTTTACAACAACGACGACAATGTCACTCCGGATCAGCGTGCAAGGATAGATTTTGAGGTCGAACTTATCGGCAAGCTGATCGAAGCGAGAGAAGCGAAAGGATTCACGCAAGAAAAGCTTGCGGAAGCATCCGGGATAAAGCAATCGGCGATAGCTCGCCTCGAAAGCCTGAAAACGACTCCACAAATAGATACTCTTATCAAATTACTGACACCCATGGGCTACCGGCTCGCCATTGTCTCGGCAGATGAAAAATAACCAAAGGATTTATCACCATGCGTAGAGGTCTGCGAATGCCCACCCGCACCGAAGAGCGGCAACCTGCCGGCGATGACTTTTTCACCGTCACAGAAATTACCCGCCGCATCAAGTCACTCCTCGAAGGCACTATCCCCAATATTTCCGTCGAAGGCGAAATATCCGGCCTTAAGGCCTCCCCGTCCGGACATATTTATTTCTGCCTTAAAGACAACAACGCGCTTATAGACGCCGTCGTCTGGCGCAGCGCCGCCATGAAGCTCAAAGACATCCCCAAGGACGGCGAGAAGGTTGTCGCGCGGGGTAAAATCACCGTGTACGAACCGCGCGGGCGCTATCAACTGGTAGTGACTTCCTTCCAGACCTCCGGCAAGGGCGATCTATGGCGCAAATTCGAGGAACTTAAAGAAAAACTGGCGGCGGAAGGACTTTTCGACCAGGAACGCAAAGTCCCCATCCCCGAGTCGCCGAAAACCATCGGTATCGTGACAAGTCCCTCAGGAGCAGCATTGCAGGATATCCTGAAAATCGTCCGTCGCCGCGCTCCGGGTATGAAAGTGGTCGTCTCCCCCGCCCTTGTCCAAGGCAAAGGGTCTGCCGCGGACATCGCCCGCGCTTTGCAAAGACTGGATGACTGGGGCGGTGCCGACGTGATCATCGTCGGCCGCGGCGGTGGTTCACTGGAAGACCTGTGGTCATTCAACGAAGAGGCCGTCGCCCGCGCCATCGCCACCGCCAAAACCCCTGTCGTCAGCGCGGTCGGACACGAAACAGACTTCACCATAGCCGACTTCGTCGCCGACGCCCGCGCAGCAACACCTTCGGAGGCGGCGGAAAAGATCGCCCCTGACCAGAATTACCTTCGCGGCAGGATCGCTCACGCCGCCACCGTATTGGCCCGGGCCTTATCCGGACAAATCCGGGAACAACGGGAACGCCTCTCCGGCATGTCCCGGATGCGCGCCTACAACAAGCCACTCGATATGTTTATGCCGCTCTGGCAACGCTTGGATGACACCCTCTCCGATTACCGCACCATAATGGAACGAAAGCTGGAGCAGGCCGACAGCCGCATTCGCTTCGCCTCGACCAGACTTGATGCCATGTCTCCGTTTGGCGTTCTTGCCAGGGGATATGCGGTCGCGCTGGACAGTAACGGCAAGCCGATCACCGACTCGACCTCGGTGCATCCGGGCGACAGAGTGACAGTAAAGCTGCATAGAGGCAAAATCGGTGCGGCGATAACGGAAACATATGACGATACAGACGGTGAATAAAGCATGAATTTCGAACTTTTCTCTTCCATGGAAAACTACCATCCCGAATGGACGCAGTTGGGTAAACTGATCCTCGCCTTTGCCCTGTCGTCCATGATCGGGCTGGAAAGGGAAATCAAACTCAAGGCAGCGGGCCTGCGTACCCATACCCTCGTCGGCCTCGGAGCTGCGCTGATGATGCTGGTGTCGAAATACGGGTTCATGGACATCATAGGCCTCGATAGCGTATCCCTTGATCCGTCCAGGGTCGCGGCACAGATAGTGTCGGGGATCGGCTTCATCGGCGCCGGCCTGATCTTCGTCCGGAAGGACAACGTGCACGGCCTGACAACCGCCGCGACGATCTGGGTAACGGCGGGGATAGGCATGGCCTGCGGCGGCGGCCTTCCCATACTGGCGATAGTGGCGACGATCGGCCACTTTATCGTCGTATCCGGCTATTCCCGCCTGATGCGCCAGGTTATGGGAACGTCCCGCTCGTTTAGCGTACGTTACACCATCGGTCAGGACGTGGCGAGCCAGGTCCTGGAACTCTGCTCCCAGGCGGATTTCGCCATACGAAGCTTTTCCATGAAGACAAGCGCCGCCGCCGACAGTAAAATCGGCACAATGCAGGTTCGCGTCATCGGCTCAAAGCCAATAACCATGTTGATGCAAAAAATAACCTCGCTGCCGGACGTCATTTCCGTCAATGTCAACAATTCGCGGGATGAGATTGATCCTGCTCTATGAGAGAAAAGGTTACGGAGAAAGCACGCAATGAAAAAAAGTGAAGAAGCTGTCAAACTCCATGCAGAAGGCTGCAATTGCGCCCAGGCGGTACTTCTGTCATACTGTGATAAGTACGGCATGGACAGGGAAACCGCCATGCGCACGGCAAGTGGCCTCGGTGGCGGCATGCGCGTCGGGGACGTATGCGGGGCAGTATCGGGTGCGGTCCTTGTCATCGGCCTCAAAAACGGTCCATCACAGCCTGGCGACAAGGAAGCGAAAAAACTCTGCAATGAAAAGACGGCGGAGTTTATCAAGGAATTTCGCGAACGCTTCGGAAACTACACCTGCCGCGAACTTATCAAGGCCGCAGGGGGTAAGATTTGCGATACGGTGATCGCCGGCGCAGCCGAGCTTCTGGAAGAAAAAGGGTACTAAAAACTTCCCCACCAGCATTTGCGTTACTACGCCATATTCGCTATAATACACTGGCCAACAACTCGCCGGATCGGTTCCGACGGTGGCATGGCTGTTATTACTGCCTATTTTCACGAAAAATCGGTAGTCGAAAGAGAGAAAGGCAATATCATGGGCGTCAATCCGAGAACTGTTGACGGTCCGTTTCCGGTTCTCCAGGTCGCATTGGACTTTCTTGACACGGAACGCGCTCTCCGGCTCGCACACGAAGCGGTGCACGGCGGAGCAGACTGGCTCGAGGCCGGCACCCCACTTCTAAAATCCGAAGGGCTCGAGGTGGTCCGCAAGCTGCGCTCCCTCTTTCCTTTCCATGTCATTGTCGCCGATTTGAAAACTATGGATGCGGGGCGAATCGAATTCGAAGCAACCGCCAAGGCGGGCGCTAACGTCGCCGTCGTTCTCGCGGCAGCATCTGATTCCACCATTTCCCAGTGCGTCGAAGCTGGTCATAAATACGGATTGAAAACATACTGCGATACGATCGGCATTCCGGTCGAGAACCTGGCGGAACGCGCCAAACAGATTGAAAAACTCGGCGTCGACATTATAGGCGTCCACCTCCCCATCGACGACCAGATGCTTGGCCACGATCCATTGATGCGGCTCAAAACCGTGAGAGAAGCGGTGGAAGTTCCCATCGCGGTGGCGGGCGGCGTGACCTCGGAAAACGCGGCCGCAATGGTGGACGCGGGCGCATCCATCGTCATAGTCGGCGGAGCGCTCCATAAAGCCGCTGATGCGGGGAAAGCGGCTGCAGACCTTAGAAAAGCCCTCGACAGCGGCAAGCCCGTCGCGTCAAGCCTTGGAAAACGCACCGGAGCCGCGCACATCAGTGAAACGCTCCTCAAATCCTCCACTTCCAACCTCTCGGACGCCATGCACCATAAACCGTGCCTGCGCGGAATCGTCAGCCGTACCCCCGGCCTCAGAATGGCGGGACAGGCGGTGACGGTCCGCACCGCTCCCGGCGACTGGAACAAGGTTGTGCAGGCAATCGACACGGCGAAACCGGGAAATATTCTGGTCGCAGACGCAGGCGGCGGCGAGCCGGCGGTCTTTGGCGAACTCGCGGCACAGTCCGCGAAACTCCGTAACCTTGCAGGGGTTGTAATATTTGGCGGCATCCGCGATACCGACATGTCCACCCGCATTGGACTGCCCATTTTCTCCTCCGCCTACTGTTCAGATGCAGGCGATCCGAAAGGTTTCGGCGAAATTGGTACAGAACTAAATATAAGCGGCCAGACCGTCCGTCCCGGGGATTGGATCTTCGGTGACGATGACGGCGTTATGGTCCTGCCGAAGGAAGTGGCGGTCGAGTATGCCAACAGAGCTGTCGACGTCATGGAGAATGAACTTCGGCTTATGTCGGAAATAATGGGCGGCAAAACCCTTTCCGAGGTCGTCAACCTCAAGAAATGGGAAAAGCATTGATATTCATGTGAGGGAACTATCCGATGTATATCTGCCAGGTGTGCAAAAAAGAACCGGCGACGATTCACCTTACCGATATTCACAACAATATCAAAAAAGAGGTGCATCTTTGCGAAAACTGCGCCAAGGAAAAGGGATTCAACATCCAGACAGCGGCGAACCTGCCCCAGCTTCTCGGCCTTGCCGCCAAGAAGAAAATGGAGGGAGTACGCCAACCTCGCCCTGTTGAGGAAGATCTGGTCTGTCCCGTCTGCGGTTATAAATGGTCTGATTTCAAAAACAAGGGACGGCTTGGCTGCCCCAACGACTACCAGGCTTTCGGCCTGAAGATGCACAACCTTGTCGCCAGCCAGCTCACTCCCCCCATCACGCCGGAAGACACGTTCCACGTCGGAAAGGTGCCGTCCGGTCAGACGCCGGTCGTCGACCCGATCCTTGCGGCACGGCGCGACCTTGAGCGGCGTCTCAGGATTGCGGTGGCGGGCGAGCGCTATGAAGAAGCCGCCAGCCTCAAGGCCGAACTCGACAAAATGCCGGCCGGCGAACACGTCACGGAATGAAGCGACTCTTTACACTTAGAACTGCGGAACTGCGATGAACATAAATGACTATCTCACCAACGACGGCGAATGGCTGAAAGGCGGCGGGCCAAAATCGGGCATTGCCATGTCCACCCGGGTCAGGCTGGCGCGGAATTTGGCTGGAAAGCGTTTCCCGACCCACCCGGACCAGTCGGACAGACGGGCGATCCTTGATGAAATACGGGACGCGTTCCTCACTATCCCGACAGGACAAAACTTCACCTGGTACGAACTGGACGGACAACTGCCCCTCGACCGCCGCATTCTCATGGAACGCCATTTGATCAGCCGCGAGCTCGCGGACGGCTCCGGCCCCCGGGCGGTCGCATTCGACAAGTCGGAAGCGACGGCGATCATGGTTAATGAGGAAGACCACCTCCGGATGCAATCAATCCGTTCCGGCCTGATGCTCAGGGATGCTTTCGACAACCTAAACCAGCTTGACGACGAACTCAGTTCGCGGCTGGAATTCGCCTTCGATCCCGTCTACGGCTATCTTACCTCCTGCCCGACCAACGTAGGGACAGGCTTGCGCGCGTCAGTGATGCTTCACCTCCCGGCTCTCGTTATGACTCAGCACATCGAAAAAGTGTTCCGCGCGGTCTACGAGATGCGGATGACGGTGCGCGGGTTTTACGGCGAAGGGACGGAAGCGTCGGGTGAATTGTACCAGATATCCAACCAGATCACCTGCGGCAGGTCGGAGTTTGAAATACTCGAAGACATGGAAGCAGCCATCGACGCCATCATCACCTATGAGGAAAAAGCCAGGGAAGAACTGGCGACCAAGGAACGCACACGCCTTGAAGACCGGGTCTGGCGCAGCTGGGGCGCTTTGAACAACGCCCGCCTGATGAGCTCGGACGAAGCGATGCGGCATTTGTCGTCGCTACGGCTCGGTGTTGTCATGGGCCTTCTCGACGGAATCAAGCTTGAAGAACTCCAGCGCCTGTTCCTTTTCAGCCAACCCGCCCACCTCCAGCGCATGGAAGGCCGCGAACTCGGCTCCGGCGACCGCGACATGGTGCGGGCGCAGTTTTTGCGCAGCAGGCTGGGAACCGCGGAATCGAACTAAGTGAAATATCGGGAGATTTGTGAAATCCATGACAACATAATTACAATGTTTATTGCCGAAATCGACTCCGAAGGCGTATCTACCGCTAAGGTAATTCAAGTATCCATAAACGCTACCTCTTTAACATCACCCCCAAACAAAGCCGTTGCGCAATCTGAGACGCGTTTGCGGTTCTTTTTGGATATTCTCGCAAACGGCGTCACCTTTATGGTGTCGCCGTCTTTTTTCCATTTAGCCTTTACCCTTCCTTCCAACAGGATGGTTGGGTGGATGATGCCGGTATTGGTGACGACGTCCGGTTTGTGCTTGTCGTCAAGAACGCGGCTGCGATCCCGGTAGGCAAGAAGCAATTGGTCGAATCCGGACAGGAAAAGACACGGCGGGATGTCCTTGGCCATAGCGAGAGTCCCGAGGTAAAAATACTCTTCGCCCTCGCAGTGAACGGATTTAAGCGGCAGAGGGTGCTTTTGGAGAACTTCAAGAACAGTTTTTTTCCGCATGCCGGTAAAAACGGCACAATCCTGTATTGTGGCGGGGCCCAGGTGGAGGAAATAGCGGCGGAGGATTTCAGCGCGCGCCAGGTCCCGATCCATCGGCTGGAAGTCGTCGCAAGCGACAAAATGCTTTGTCGTTCCCGGTTGATAGGCGATCATGCCGCGATAACACATCTCGCTGATTAGACCGCCCCAGCCGTGAAAAACGATTTCGATTATTTCAGGTTTTATCTTATTTTCCCGGCATTTGACCTTGAGCTCCTCGCGGCCGGTAATGCCTTCCCGTATCCACTCGAGAAGCAACGGTGCCCACTTCCCCTTCACGCGCGGGCTCAGGCCCCACCTGTCGTCCCAACGCTCAGGCAAACCCATCGCCGAAAGGAACAACCCCAATTCATCTCGCCGAACGGCGTGCAATGTATGGCGGAACGTCCAAGTCTTGACCAGGCCGTGGTTCCAGTCATGGTTCGAGAAGTCTTCGGCGCGAATACGGAGCGCGTGGCTTGGATTATTGGCGAACTGAGCCTGCAGGCCGCACAGCGAGGATACGATGTCGTGCTTCTTTCCCTTGGCGAGAAAGAACTGCTTGTCCAGCGAGGCCAGGAGCAATTCGCGTTTATCGACTGTTTTCACCATAAATAGTGCACCTCGGCATTACGCCTGTGCTTCCTCGTCCTCGGCTGTCAATTCTTCCATTTCCCGGGCGAGCTCTTCCGAGGATTTCGGCTTGAGGGTCGGGAACAGGACAACTTCGCGAATGCTCGGCTGCCCGGTGAGCAGCATGACCATGCGGTCAATGCCGATGCCCATGCCGCCGGCGGGCGGCATGCCGACTTCAAGGGCGGAGACATAGTCTTCGTCGACCTGGTTGCAATAGGATTCTTCATCCCCCGTGTCAACCTGGCTCTGGAAGCGGGCGAGCTGCTCCTGCGGGTCGTTCAGTTCCGAGAAAGCATTGCACAGTTCAAATCCGGCGACAATCGCCTCGAAACGATCGGAAAGGGTCGGGTCTTCCTTGTTTCTCTTGCACAGCGGGTTGAGGCTGGCAGGGTGGTGGGTGACAAAAGTCGGCTGGATCAGAGTCGGTTCGACCACTTCATCCATCACCTCCTTAAGAAGGTTGTCGTGGTCGAGGGCGCGGATCTTTTCCGGTTCCATGCCCGCCTTCGCAAGGCGGCGGCGCATGGATTCGTCATCGTTCGGGTCGGCCTCACCAACTTCCCTGACCAAATCGTGGATGCGGCGGCGCGGCCACGGGGCGGCCACGTCGATTTCATGGCCGGCGAAATTGATCTTCGTCGTGCCGAGGATGGCTTTCGCCGCGTCGGCGACGAGGTTTTCCACCAGGACCATCATATCGGTAAAATCGGCATAAGCCTGATACATCTCGATCATGGTGAATTCGGGATTGTGGGATGTATCAATGCCTTCGTTGCGGTAGCTGCGGTTCAGCTCGTAGACCCTATCCATGCCGCCGACCAGGAGGCGCTTAAGGTATGTTTCCGGCGAGATTCGCAGGTACAGGTCCATATTCAGGGCGTTGTGGTGGGTGACGAACGGCTTTGCCGCGGCGCCCCCGTAAATGGACTGCAGCATCGGCGTTTCGACTTCGAGGAATCCGAGGCTGTCCAGGCGCGACCTGATGAAGCTGATGATGCGGCTTCTGACAATGAAACGTTCCCTGGATTCGTCGTTGGCGACCAGGTCGAGATAGCGGCGGCGGAAGCGGATTTCCACATCCCTGAGCCCCTTGAACTTGGCGGGCATGGGTTCCAGAGCTTTCGACTGGAAGGCGAAGGAATCGGCGAAAATGGTGATCTCGCCGACACGGCTCTTCATGAGAGCGCCGGTGACGGAAATAAAATCGCCTAGGTCGAGTTGCTTTGTCAGTGCGAACGCGTCTCCGAGGCGCTTCTGTATCAGGTTGACCTGGATTTTTCCGGAGCGGTCACGGATATCGAGCCAGCAGGACTTGCCCATATTGCGGATAGCCATGACGCGGCCGGCTGCGGTGACGACAGGCGCGTTTTCCGCATCATCGCCTTCAGGACACATGGAGCGGATTTTTTCAATCGAACCGGTTATGTCGACTTTGCCGCCATAGGGATCTATGCCATTGTCGCGGAGAAGATTCAATTTTGCCAGACGTTCGTCGCGGATGCGGTTACCTGCCATTTTCGTTCCTCAAAAATACAAATGTACGGAATAAAATATAAAGCCGGACCACACGTCGGCGTGTCCGGTAATGCAATAAATAATGATGACATTATAGGAAAAAATGTTTTTATGGCAATAATCCTACCCCGGCTTTGACCCGTTTCCCGCATCTCCAACGTCAGAGAGTTGGAATCCGTTATAAACACTCTTGACGGGAAAACGGAAATTGCTCGAATTGGCGGGGGTAAAAAGTATAATGAAACATGGATACTGGGAGAACGGTATCCTTATTGTTTATAGTTACAGGAGTCCACATAACCATGGCAAAAGGCGACAAGAACAACCTCACCCCGAAAGCGCTGGGCGCAAGCGATGAAGGCGAGACCATGCCCGGCTCCACAGGGTTTTACTATATCACCCCCGGCAGCGAATGGGACGATTCCACCCTGTCAAGAAAGCGCTCCTATTTCCGCCTCATTACACTCCCGTCCTATATCTGGCGCGAGCTGGTCAAGGGCGTTCTCCTGTCCGCAGCGGTGTTTTCCGTCGTCCTTATGGCTGTTTTCGCCGCCCAGGTCATGCGCGACGGCGTCGGCGCGTATACGATGATGCTCGTCCTGCCGAACTTTCTGCCGCTCATCTGCCCGTTCGTGCTTCCGCTGGCCATCATTACCGGGATTCTTATCTGCTACAGCCGCCTGTCGAAGGACAACGAAATCCTTGCCGCCTACGCGGGAGGCATCAACCCGTTCTGGCTCATGCTTCCGGCCCTTCTCACGTCGGTCATAGCCATATTCATCACACTTACCCTCAACGAAGTGGCCATGCTTCCGGCCATATCCAACATCGAAAAACTGGTCATAGACGACCAAGCCAATATCCTGACCCGAATGATGACCCGCCCCGGCAATATGACCCTTGCCGCGGGAGAAGAATATCTCGCCATGTCCAAACTCGACCCCGACCGCGATCCGGCCGGTAGGGCATCCCTGGACATCACGCGGTTTTCCCTTCCCGGCGCGGCAAACAACGGCAACTGGGACCCGCGCTACCCCTTCCCGGCCAAGCGAGTCGTCGCCCGCGACCACCAAATCCAGGACATGTCGGGAAACGCGGTGGAAGAAATGGTCTTGAAAATGACCATCACCAAGCCGGTATTCCAGGATTTGCACGCCACGGACATCAACAAGACGTTCATCGCAGACGGCGAATCCGGCGAGGAACGCATAGTCCTCAACAGCCGCCCCAACGTCACGATCCACCGCAACCGCTCCTCATTCTGGCCGATCCTCGAGCTGTCCCGTACCCGCCGCGTAGCGGAAGAATCCCTCCGCGAGATGCACTCTGGGCCTACACGCATAGAAGACCTGCCGGAAGCACAACGCCAGCAAGCCCTTAACCAACAATCCTGGCTTGAGCGCACCGTCCGCGTACGAACCGCCGAAATCAATACGCGCCTCTCCCTCTGCTTCTCCTGCTTCGCCTTCGCCATCATCGGCATTCCCCTCGGGATGCGCACGAGAGGCACCATAGCCAGTTCCTTCGCCGTCGGCATCGTCATGGCGACCGGATACTTCGTACTGCTCAAGGCGGCTGAAATTCAAGCGTCGCGCGGTTTTCTGCCTCCATGGACTATCTGGATCCCGGATGTCCTCCTGGTCATTATCGGCGTCATTATGTGGAAACGGAGTTCAGCCGCGAAGTAAAAACCGCGAATCGTGAATGGGGAATAGTGAATTTTCTGCATCTATCCGCTATTAACTATTCACTATTATCTGAAAAAAAATACAATGGTTTCTTTGACGTAAGAAGACTCCGGGTGGAGTCGAGGCAGGTTTGCTGCCTCCCAAGGAGATAAGAAATGGTCAATCCCAGTGCGGCAAGGCATCTGTCCCTGGTTGTCGGGGTGCTGCTCTGCTTCTTTGTCTATATGGGGTACCATATCAAAAACCGCCAGGCCGTCGAGCCGGACAGCGAGCATATTGGCCTGGAGACCGCTTCGGCGGGTTCGGGTTCCGGTGCGACAAGCAATGCAGCAGATTCCTTTGCCTTGATGACTTCCAGTGAAAGCGCGCCCTCCGGCAGTGCCGGTTCAGACAATGCTTCAGTAAGCATGCCTTCGGGATTGCCTCTGCCTATCGGTTCGCTGGATACCAGCGACCTTGACGTCAACCCTTCCGATTCCGGCCAGCTGTCGCTGGCTGACGGCCTGATAGCCATGTCGGACATGGATGACGAAAATATGCCTGTTCCGTCCGGGTCCTTTGAGGAAGCGGACAATATCATTACCGGATTTACTACCGATATGCCGACCCTTGCCCTGCCGGGCCAGTCGTCTGAAAGCGATACTTCGGCGCTGGCGGACGGATTTGTTCCTTCGCTCCCGGTGGCGGGAGAAGAAGGAAGCGCGGGGGATGATATAACCGGACTTTCCGTCGCCGGGAACAGCCCGCCTCCCGCTCCCGCCGGATCGGTTGAATCAATCGTGGCGAGTCAAACCACGCTGGCTAATCCAATTTCGTCGTTACCGCCGCCGCCGGCTGCGAATACCGCGCCCCAGGCAGTACTCACCACTCCGCCGGCGCAGCAGAATTTCTCCGCAGGTGCAGACGGCCAGGCTCCTGGCAATCAATCCCCTCCTCCCGTTCGACCGGGTACGGGCGCTGCCACCGTGACGCCCAGCGGAGCGGGTGAACAGCTCCGCACCTATATTGTCCGGCCTGGGGATACCTTGTCCAGTATCGCGGCGCGCGAACTTGGTTCCATCTCACTGGCCGACAATATTTATCTGATGAACAGAGATGTCATTTTCAATCCCGACTATCTTTTGTCAGGCACGACAATCAAACTTCCTCCGACGCCCAGCAGATATTCGGAAATTGCCGACCCCATCGCACAGGCGAGTGGTATTCGCGGAGGCTTGGGCAATACGCCGCCACCTCCTCCCTCCGGTGGGATGCCGGCACCGCAGCGTCCGTTTGTGCCGGGGATAGGGGAAAGACAGAATGCGGGCGCTCCGTCCGCCGACGGAGTGCAGCGCTACCGCATACGCTCGGGAGATACTCTGTCATCCATCGCCTTGCAGTTTTACGGCTCCAGCTCGGGCTGGCGGTTCCTTTATGAAGCGAACAGCGCGGTTCTCCCGAACCCGAACCAGCTGACGATCGGTACGGAAATCGTCATCCCACTCTATGGTGAAAGGTAGCTATTGCGTTTTAAATAATGATTGGCACTTCCTTGGCGCTTTTCGGTTTTGTCCGATCGTGCCGTAAAACGCAACAAGGAACCAACCATTTTTAAATAACGCCAGGATAGAGATATGAAGATACCCTTCGACAAGATGGAAGGCGCCGGTAACGATTTTATCATGATCGACAACCGCTCAGCCGAGATTCCCAATACGATTAAAGAGGTTATGGTAAAGGATTACTGCCGACGGGGAATGGGCATTGGCGCGGACGGGATGATCTTCCTCCAGCCGGACAAGGAATACGACTTTTCCTGGGATTTCTTCAACTCGGACGGATCAAAGGCCGAAATGTGCGGCAATGGCGCACGCTGTGCCGCGCGTTTTGCCCATAAGGTCGGCGCGGCTGGACGGGAGATGACCTTCCGCACCCTTGCCGGTCCCATCCAGGCGAGCTTGACGGAGCGAGGAGCGAAAGTCCGCCTTACCAGCACAATCCTTCCCAAGGAACCCGCCATTCTGAACATCGCGGGACAAGATCTGAAGATCTGGAGCCTCAACACCGGCGTTCCCCATGCAGTCATCGAAGTCGCGGATCTGGAAAACTGCGAGGTGAAAAAGCTCGGACGGCAGATACGCTTCCACAAGCACTTCGCGCCGGCCGGAACCAACGTCAACTTTTTCAAACTTCTCGACGACGGCTTCCTCGCCATCCGCACGTACGAGCGGGGCGTCGAGGATGAGACCCTCGCTTGCGGCACCGGAACGGTTGCCACTTGTATCGTAGCTGGCATGTTCTATGGAAAAGGGAGTCCGATAACTGCGTTAACCCGTAGCGGAGAAGAACTTGTAGTGTACTTCACCTTTGCGGACGGCAAAGCCGACCCTATCTTTCTCGAAGGTGGTGCCAGGACGGTTTTCACCGGAAGCTTCGAAATGCCTACCTTGTAACTTGTAACCTATTCTATTTTATTGAATTAAAATCACAGAGAAGCGGTTTCTTTTTTTTCGCTTTTGGTTGACGCCCCGGCCAGGGGCGTCTTCTTTTTATCCCATGCGGCTGGACAGGGTTATAGGCATCTACGATTAAAGTTGAAAAAAAGTATAGAATTTATAGCCCCATTAAGAATCTAAATTTTCCAAATAGCATAGCTTTGCTTGTAACCAATATATTGTAACCTGCTTTTAAATATCAAGTTATCAAAAAAGACTTTTTTCTTGGAAAGTTCCTTGTTTCCAAGATTGACAAGTGGAAGAAAGCGGTTAACATTGTTCCTGTTGTCAGAGGGAAGTCATGCGGGGAACTTGCCAGGTTGTTTTAACGGATGGCCTGAGTACGCCTGACCGTCGGTTCTTTTCCCACTGACACCCTACCATGGAAAGCCCGTGTTTTCTCGGGTATCCAATATTTACATCTCGGTGTTTAGCAAACATTGTTGGTCATTTTTTTTAAATTCCCTCATAGAGGGAAGGGGGTCGTATTGTCTCTTGTGGTCGAGTCTGTCTGGGCTTCCGTGCAAACTGAGCTGAAAAAGCTGCTCCCCGACGTGATCTATAACCAGTGGTTTTCCCGTGCCGAAGCTGTTGCCTTCGATGGCGACAGATTCGAACTTGGCGTCCAGAACCGGTTTTTCAAAAGCCGGATTGAAACCACCTATATGGAAAACCTCGTCGCCGCCGTTCATTCGGCAGTGGGAAAAACGGTCGAAGTCCGGATCACCGTCTCCGCCAAGCTGCTTGCCGAATTTCGCAAGGCACAAGAGCAGGCCAAATCCGAACCCGTTGACGTCGCTATTACCGCTCCGGCGCAAATTTTTACCAAACCGCCCGCCAAAGCGAAAAAACTCGGCATCAAGCTGAACCCCGACTATACCTTCGACAATTTCGTCATCGGTCCGGCAAACCGCCTGTCCCACGCGGTCGGCATGCGTGCGGTGCAAAGCCCCGGCGAGTATAACCCGCTCTTTTTCTGCGGCCAGCACGGCGTCGGTAAAACCCACCTGCTCCAGGCTATCTGCAGCGAAATGCGCTCGCAGCCCGGGCTTGAAAACGTTATATACGTCACTGCCGACCGTTTTGTCGCAGAGTTCGCCTCGGCTTCGACCACCAACACGGTAAAGGAGTTCCGCGAACGCTACCGCAAGGCCGATGCCCTCGTGATCGACGAACTGCAAAGCCTCGGTGTTGGAAAACGCATCGGCTCGCAGGCCGAGCTTCTCGGGATTATCGACGAATTGACCGCCCACGACAAGCAGGTCGTCTTTGGCGCCATCTGTACACCCCACGAACTCGAAGGAATCGACCCCAAACTCCGCGACCGCCTGGGCGCTGGGTTTGTCGACAAGCTTTTGCTGCCGGACGAAGAAACGCGCCGAAAGCTCCTCGCACGGAAAATGTCCGAGCGCGGCATCTCGCTCCCGGAATCGGCCGTCGCCATGCTTGCCAGGGAACTGTCCGGCAATATCCGCAAGCTCGAAGGCACTGTGCAGCGGCTGGCCGCGCTTATTGAATTCGAAGGCATGGAACCGACGACCTACTGCATCCGTCTGGCGCTGGAAGTGGCGACACCTGCCAGCAGAAGCCAAGCGCTCACCTTTGACGATGTTGCAAAGGCTGTCTGCGACGAATTCAGCATCACACAGGACGCGTTGCGCGGGCGAGGGCGAACGGCATCCCTTAGGAAGGCGCGTCAGATCGCCATCACCCTGTGCCGCAACCTCATCGGCGGCAGGCATACGGAACTGGGAGCGTTTTTCGGCGGCCGTAGCCATGCGACAATCATTTCCACTCTTAAAAATATGCCTATCGAATTGTTCGGTTCCGGGATCGAAGGCCGATCGGTCGAACGCATACTGTTCCAGCTCGGCATCAATATGAAACCGGAAGATATAGTCAAACGGCAAAAAAGCCTGTTCGACAACGGCTAACCTTATACCGGAGGCGCATAATGCGAGTCAAAACAACCCGTTTTCCGCTGATTTCTTTTGTCTGTTGTCTATTCTTCGGGTTGGTTTGGACGGCGCAGGCCGCTGCCGCCACTCCGATTTTCAAAGAGCGGTTCCCCAACCCAATTGTCGCTCATCTCCACATCCCATCGCCCTGGCAGCTACTGTCCGACCTGGACGACAGCACGGCGAAGGCGACGAAAAATGTCCGCCAGGCCAACTACCCGGCCGGCGCGATCAAGGTGTTTTCTTCCATCCTTTCTCCCCTTCCCCTCGGCGCCTGGAAAACCGACGAAGAAGCCCATGCCCTATTCGCGGTATTAGATGAAGAACCCAAGATGGCCATCATAGTCAGTGCCGATAGCCTGGACGACTTTGCTGCCGCGATGGATGGTCGATTCGACGAGGACGATTCCGGTAACAAGGTTTTCATTGGCAGAGTCAAGGGCGGCCTCAGACTCGCCATCACCGCGCTCGGAAAGGGAAAGTTCTTTGTCGCCGACGACGAAGAGACTTACGGAGCGCTGCGCCCCTGCCTCGACGATTGGTATCCTTCCAGCCCGGCGCGTTCCGGCGGCTTGTTGCGCATCGACTTCCAGACCATGATGCGCGAATGCGACGACATCATCAAAACGGCCCTTGAAGAGCTCAAGGAAGAATACTTTGACACCTCCCGCGAGCTGGAGTCGCTGGCAGACAAAAAAGAAGGGGAAACGGACCTGGACAAACAGGCCACTCTTGCCAAATTCGAATCTTTCCTCACCGGCTGGCAAAACAGCGGCGACCTGTTCGAAGCGACGGCCTATGCCCTTTTCACCATGATTGACATGCTTGGCATTGGATTCGATTTTTCGGGCGACCAACTTGAATTGTCTTTCGCCGTCTCGGGGGTGGACAACTCCATCCTGGAAGAAAAGATCGCACGGGCAGAGGCGCTTCCTCCCCTCCCGTTCCTTTTCGCCGACAAAGTACCAGAAAACAGCACTGCCTATATGGCAGGTACCAACGAAGTCAATATCGACATGGAAGCCATCGTTTTTTTACGTCAGATACTGTACGAACTGTTCGCGGAGGCGATTCCCGACATTCCGGGCCTGTTTGATATGCAATCGGAGGATTATCTGCATGCGGGCCTGCGCGAGTGCGTCTCTTTTGTCCATCCATTGCCTGGCGGCGGCGATGTGGAATCGTTGTACTCCACCTGGGACAATCCTGATGAAGTCATTCCTTTGATTGGCAAAGGCTGCACCAGCATTGTCCGGTTGCAGGATGCGCTCCTGGCCGTCCTCGACGCGGAGGATGTCGAAAGCGGTATGGACGATGAGGATGAGGACGACCTTGCCTGGTTGGAAAATATCAAGTCGGACGGCTTTCTCGCGCCCATCCGTCCCGTGGCCAGGATGGAGGAATACGCGCCGACCGGCGACCGCTATATGCACGTCTCCCTGCGCTGCGACTTTGAGCAGTTCATTCCTCCTTCGCGGCGCGACGATAACAGTTCCGATATGGCATACATGTTGGAGGATCAGCTCGAAAAGTTCCAGCTTGTCGCGATGGAGAAGGATGGAGTGGTGATTATCTCGAGTGGAGTTCTCCCGGATGTTGAGCCCTCCGACCTGTTTGACAGCCTTTTCGCGGTCTGGAATGGGGATGCTGCCAATTTCGCGAAAACTGCGGCGTCAGTCGATCATGCCAAGCCCAGACAAAACGACCTCGCTGTTTTCCGCCCGATCGATTTGATTGTCGACCAAATAAAAATCCATTTGCCGGCCTTCATTGAAGATGAATTATCTGAGGAAGAGATAACGCACCTGATTGACAGCCTTGATTCGCTCGACAACGGATACGCCCCGATGTACATGTATGGCGGCGCAGACGCCGGCGCTTTTATCCAGACGTTGATTCTGCCTGCGAAGACAGTCAATATCGGGGTGAAGAACTTTTTCAAGGTTGCACGGGATATGGAGAAACGCTAGGATCCAATAAAAGCTTTTTTCAACACAGATAACACAGATTAAAAAGAATGAGTAAAAATTCTCCGTTCCCTCTGTGTTCTCCATGTTGATTGATACGCCTATTTTTATTTTGCGAGAGGATACCATGGGCAAAACGATTCGTTTCGGCGTTATTGGTTGCGGTTTGATGGGTCGCGAGTTTGCAAGCGCCGCCGCCAGGTGGATGCATCTGGACATCGATCTCCCCCGCCCCGAAATCGTCGCGGCCTGCAACCCGACACCGGCCAAGCTCGAATGGTTCAAGAAAAACGTCCCGACCCTCAAACACACCTGTCACGACTACCGCGAACTGCTCAAGCTTGATTACGTCGATGCTGTGTATGTCGCGGTCCCGCATTCCCTGCACGAGGAAATCTATGTCGCAACGCTGGACGCGGGCAAGCACCTGATGGGTGAAAAACCATTCGGCATGGACAAGGCGCAAAACCAGGCAATTCTCGCTGCCTGCGAAAGACATCCCGAGCTCTTCGTCCGCTGCACCAGCCAATTTCCATATTTCCCAGCTGCCCAGCTCCTGATCAACTGGATCAGGGAAGGTCGCTTCGGCAGGATCATCGAAGTCAAATCAGGGCTCCTGCATTCCAGTGACCTCGACCTGAACAAGCCGATCAATTGGAAGCGCACAGTCAAAATGAACGGCGAGTACGGCTGCATGGGCGACCTCGGCATCCACACCCAACACATTCCTTTCCGCGCCGGCTGGTTCCCGAAAACAGTATCGGCGAAATTGACGAAACTGGTCACCAAGCGCCCGGACGGCAAGGGTGGCATGGCCGACTGCGACACCTGGGACAATGCGACCCTCTTCTGCGACGCGATGGACAAAGACGGCCACGATTTCCCCATCACCTTCGAAATGAAAAGGATGCTTCCCGGCAACACGAACAACCTTTATCTGGAAGTCTACGGCATGGATATGGCGGCGAAGTTCACGACGTCGGACGCGGGCGCGTTTCACTTCACCACTTCCTGGGGCAAGGAGCAGGCCTGGTCGAGAATCAACATTGGCTATCAGACCATGCTTCCGGCGATAACTTCGCATATTCTTGAATTCGGCTATCCCGACTCGATACTCCAGATGTGGGGTGCGTTTATGGCGGAGTTGGAGGGACGGGAAGTCGCGTTCGGCTGCTTCAACGTGGACGAAACGCGGCAGTCCCACGACCTCTTGACGGCCGCGCTCGAATCCCATGCGACAAAGTCGACGGTTACGATTGGGCTCTAATCGTCGATCAGATCGTGAATCGCCTCGCGGGCGATGAGAGAAAGCTTCTCCAGGGAGAACGGCTTTTTCAGAAGGTGGGTAAAACCGCAGTCGTACAGGTCGCATTCGTGCCATTCGTCCAGGGACGCGCCAATGGCGATGATGAAGCGGTGGACGCCGTGGCGCCGCAGATAATAGGCGATTTCCGCACCGTGGCGTTTCGGCAATCGAAGATCGAGGATAAACAGGTCGTAGCGCCGGGACTGGACGATCTCCATGGCCTCTTCCCCCGAGTTCGCCTCGTCGACCTCGAACTGTTCGTATTCCAGCACGCCCCGCAGGAGATTTCGCACATCCGGATCGTCGTCGACGACAAGCGCGCGCGGGCGGTGGCGGGCGCGGAGCCGGCTGGCGAATTCCTTGCCGCTCTGGTCAAGCTGCGACATGAGACGGTGGGAATTGAGGTCGAGCCGCGACAGGATGCGCATGATGCAGTCCATGTCTTCATGGGAGTCGATCGCCCATTGGACAATGTCGAGGTTTTCACCGCCCTGTTCGAGAATTTCGATGATTTTGTCGACTTGCGGCCTGCAGTCGGTGAGCTCGTTCTCGAGCAGCGCGAAATCGTTGTTGTCGAGTTCCGGCCAGTAAATCTCGCCCTGGATGTGCTGGAGCCAGCGTTCACGGACGAACTTGTTCCAGAAATTCCGATACCAATCCTCGATGGCCGCGTCGCCAAGGTCGTGGCCGGACTTTTCCGATTCGATCCACTTGTGGCGATACGCTTCCTTGCTGGCTTCTTCAAAAAGATTCAGTGCGGTAACGCCAGGGGGAATATCTGCCCGGCGTCGGTAGGTTGTTTTTGATCTGCTCAAGCTGACGCCAATGGAGGAAGCTTCATCGTTGGGCATTGCCTACGACTCCATATTTGACTATTTTCTATCACCAGGCAAAACAAGCTGCCTTTACCAAGATTGTGTCCTGCAATGGCATTAATCCCGTAAAACCCCGACTCCTGCCCTGTATTCCACAGACCAGGCTGCCGAGGCGTATTTATTTATAGTACTCCATCACAAAAAGATAATCAAGTAATTACCACTGCCGACGGATGTAATCTCTTATTCGTGGCGGTACTTTACCCTACCGCCGACAATTGTCGCCATGGCCTTCCCGACCAGGTCCCAACCGTTGAAAGGACAGTTGCGGGACCGCGAACGGAACAAGTTGGCGTCAAGCGTCCATCGGAACTCAGTATCAATCAAAGTGATATCGGCAGGCAATCCGACGCGCAGCCGTCCCCTGCCAAGGTTGAGGATGTCGGACGGTTTCGAAGTCAGGGTCGGTAGTATCTGGGACCAATTAAACTCACCCGTCCTGATAAGCTTTGTCGATAATACGCCAACGGTGCTTTCGAGGCCGATCATGCCGCTCGGAGCTTGGGCGAATTCCAGTTCCTTGTCTTCTTCCAGGTGCGGCGCATGGTCGGATGCAATGGCGTCAATGGTGCCGTCCTTCAGGCCCTGACGGCAGGCATCGACATCCATCTGCGTTCTGAGGGGCGGGCTGACCTTGAAGACCGGATTGTAGGTCTTTACGCAGTCGCTGGTGAGGGAGAGATGATGCGGCGTGACTTCTGCCGTCACCTTCATGCCCGCAGCCTTGGCGCGACGAATCAACTCGACCGAATTGGCGGTGGAGACATGCTGGACATGGATATGCCCACCCGTGAGCCTGGCGAGAGCGACATCGCGGGCGACGACTATTTCTTCGCATTCGTCCGGGATGCCCTGCAGCCCGAGAACGGTGGAGACATACCCTTCGTCCATCACGCCGCCCGCGAGCAGACTGGCGTCTTCGCAATGCTCAAGGATCGGTACGCCAAGCATTTTTGCATAGCTCAGGGCGCGGCGAAGCAGCCCGGCTGTGGGGACGGCGGATCCGTCGTCCGAAAAGGCGACCGCGCCGCCGCGCCGCATCTGGGCCATTTCGGCCAGATCTTCGCCCTTGCGGCCGGCGGTGATGGCGCCTACCTGGAAGACGTTTGCGAGGTCTATCTTCTCCGCTTTCTGGCGGGAGAAAATGATGTCCGCTTCGGTGTCTATGACGGGGTCGGTGTTTGCCATGCACACGACGGATGTGAATCCGCCCGCAACCGCGGCCTTGGAGCCGGAAGCGATCGTCTCCTGCGCGCTGTTGCCCGGTTCACGGAAATGCACATGAATGTCGATAAGCCCCGGCGTCGCCATCAGGCCGGTGGCGTCGACTGTTTCCGCACCCTCCCCCGCGGCGTTCCGCGCCTCGTCCAGGTTCGGCCCGACATAGGCGATCATACCGTCACGGGCGGCGATAGCGCCGGTGAATTCAAGGTTTTCGCCCGGATCAAGAATATTGGCGTTTTTTATAATCAGCGAAGACATGGTCTTTTCCTACCTTTCGATGCTTTTTTGCTGTAATTGGAAGTCGTTATTGCTGCGCATCAACCCCGGCGACCAGCTGCAGAACAGCCATGCGCACGGCAAGCCCATTGGCTACCTGCTTGAGAATGACGCTTTGCGGGCCGTCGGCGACTTCCGGCGACAGTTCGATCCCGCGATTGACGGGGCCGGGATGCATGATCGTCAGGTCGGGATTGCCGCGGGCGAGGCGGCCGGCGGTGAGGCCGAACATCTGCTTGTATTCGCGGATGGAGGGGAACGGGTTCGACTGGCCCTGGCGCTCGAACTGGATGCGGAGCATATTGAGGACGTCGCATTCCTTGACCGCGTAATCCATGTCGTGGCAGACCTCCACACCCATGTCTTCGACATCTCGGGGCATCAGGGTCGTCGGACCTATGACCATCACCTGCGCCCCCAATTTCGTCAATCCCCAGATGTTCGACCTGGCGACCCGGCTGTGGGCGATATCGCCGACGATGCCAACCTTGAGCCCCGCAATCTTGCCCCTCACCTCGCGGATGGTGTAGAGGTCGAGTAGAGCCTGGGTCGGATGCTCATGCTGACCGTCGCCGGCGTTGACGACGGCGCATTTGACGCTTTCGGCGAGCTTCCACGGCGCGCCGGAGGAGCCGTGCCGCAGTACCATCACGTCGACGCCCATGGCTTCGATGTTTTTGGCCGTGTCGACCATGGTCTCGCCCTTGGCGACCGAAGTGCCGGTCTTGGAAAACATCAAGGTGTCGGCGGAGAGACGCCGCGCCGCCAGCTGGAACGAAATGTTCGTGCGGGTGGAGTTCTCGAAAAACATGTTGACGATGGTGCGCCCCACGAGCGCGGGCACTTTTTTGTTTGTCCTGGTGCAGATTTCCTTGAAGGAATCCGCCCGGTCCAGAATAAAGGTGATCTCCTCGGCTGACAATTCCTGGAGGCCCAGAAGATGCTTCCTTGTCCAGATCATTTTGCATCCTTCCACAATGGAGTACTAAGGTGGTATACAAAAAAAATCGCCGCTGAAGCGGCGATGGTTTTTTATGGTTCGGGATCTCCCGGTCCAACGACGTAAACCGCGTCGCCTTGCGGGTCGATCTCGGAAAGTTTCAGCCGCACAAAACCGCCTTTCGGCACTTCGAGGTTGACGCCGTGAAAGTCGGGGACAATCGGCAGTTCATGCCCGCCCCGGTCGATCATCACGCACAGCCTGATGCTGGCCGGGCGGCCATAGTCGAAAATCGCCCCCATGGCGGCGCGGATGCTGCGTCCGGTGGAAAGGACGTCGTCAACGAGGATTATGTCACGTTCATTGATGTCAAAAGAGATATCCGACGGGACAACCGGCTTCAGTCCTGCCCCGCGGTGCAGATCGTCACGGTACATGGTGGCGTCGAGATACCCGATGGGGAGGTCGAGACGATGCTTTTCGCTGATGATCCTCTGGAGGCGGTCGGCGATGATCGCACCCCTGGTTCTGAGTCCGATCAGGGCCTTGTTGTTGCCCGGCGTGCGATTGTTGACTATCTCACCGGCGAGGCGGTGCATACAGTCGTCCAACCAGACATTGTCGTACATTTTGGATGCCATAAACCCAGTCCTTCTTAGCGCGTTTTCGGAAATGACAGGCCCCTACCGCGTTTTCCGGCACAACTATTTCAAGCCAAAACGCGCAAAAAAGAAGGGTCAACCTTTTCAGAAAACGCTATAGTCCTGATTATTCCACAGCCGCAAGGCCGGCGAAAATATCCACCGTCACCGTGTCGATTTTCTTTGTCCCGTCCACTTCGACAAAAATCGGCTTGCCGTCACCTTTCGCCGACAAGTCCTTGTAAAAACCGGACAGCACCGCCGTCATCTTATGGTATTCATCAAGACGTTTCCTGACCGTCTCCTCTTTGTCGTCTTCGCGCTGGATCAGGGGTTCGCCGGTGATGTCGTCCTTGTGCTCGATCTTCGGGGGGTTGTGGAGGACATGGTAGGTGCGCCCCGAGGCCATATGTATCCTGCGCCCGGACATGCGGTCGACAATCATCTCGTCTGGAACCTTGATTTCGATGATGGCGTCGATTTCGATGCCTGCGTCGTTCACCGCCTGCGCCTGGGGGATGGTGCGGGGAAAACCGTCAAAAAGGAAGCCGTTGGCGCAATCCGGATTGGCGATGCGTTCCTTGACAAGGTCGATGATCAATTCGTCTGAGACAAGGCCGCCCTTGTCCATGACGTCCTTGGCCTTCTTGCCGAGCTCGGTGCCGGCCTTGACGGCGGCGCGGAGCATGTCGCCGGTCGAGATCTGGGGGATGGAATACTTCTGGCAAATGAACTTGGCCTGTGTACCTTTTCCCGCCCCCGGAGGGCCAAGAAGTATGAGCTTCATATGATTGATCTCCTGCCTCTGCTGTCAAGAATGAAGAATATTAATAACTGACAAATTTCTGCTACTATAATAAAAACTCTTCCGCATGGCAAGCGAATATCACCATGCTTTCGGTCTACAGCGGAAGGCTCACAATACAAATGTCCGATTCGGACAATGCAGATCGGGGTCATTCTTTCACTCGAATTTGAGGTTGCTCTTGATGTCATACTGTTTCAGCTTCCGGTAGAGGGTCGCGGGGCTGATGCCGAGTTCGCGGGCGATCTTGGCGCGAGGTCTGGAGGCAAGCGACTGGTCGTTCAGAGCCTTGACGATGAGGCGCTTTTCGCTGTTTTCCAGATTGTAATCGGGCTTCCGACGGCTTGAGAGCTTTTTTTGGAGCGCGGACGGCAGTTGCCCGAAGCCGATTTCGCCATCGTCCTGCTCGACCTGTCCCACAAGGAAGGTCATGGTATTTTCAATTTCCCGGATGTTGCCGCGCCAGGGATAGTCAAGGAGCTTGGCCTGGAGACCCTTGGCAAGACGAAGATTTTTATGAGCCTGGCCGTTGGCGATAGCCAGGTAGTGGTTGGCAAGGAGGAGGATGTCCTTGCCGCGTTCGCGAACAGGCGGAATGAAAATCTGGTAGACTTCAAGGGAGTGATAGAGCTCTGGGTGGAAGTCGCCTTTTTCCGCCAGCGCTTCGAGGTCCTTCGATGTGCTGCAGATGATGCGGAAGCCGAGGTCGCGGGAGCGTTGCACCAGGGCAAGGACTATGCACTGGTTTTCCAGCGTCAGGTCGCTGACTTCGTCGACATAGACGGTGTTGCCGTCGAGGGCCTCGGACTGGAAAACATAACCTCCGCCATCCTGCGCGTCGACGCCGGGGGTGTCGTGACGGAGGAACTGCTGCAACTCGCTTCCGTGGGCGATGCGGATGAAGCGGTTGTTCCGCAATTGGCCTTCATTATGGATGGCGCGGGCAAGCACCTCCTTGCCGCTGGCGATTTCGCCGTGCAACAATACCGGAGTGAGATGGAACGCAACTTTGCGGCAGGCTTCGACCGTTTCCATGAAGGCGGGGCTTTCGCAAATAATGGTGTCGAAGGTGCAGTTGGCGTCGCCGCCAGGCAGGCTGCGGTTGGATTGGAGCGTTTTCAGGTCAGCGAAAACGAAAATGCGGCGGCGGGCCGCCGGGTCTTCCGCGCCCACCTCGTGGACTTCCCCGATAAGGCGGAAGCGGGTCGTGCGAATCTTAGCCTGGAATTCCGAGGTGCCGGTGGTGGTCTTGACGTGGGTGACCGAAAACAGGCCTTCGCGCGCCAGCGACTGGATTTGCCTGAATGTGCTGCCAAGAATGTTTTCGCCGCGCTTGTTGATGAAGTGGACAAGGTTGTCACCGTCCAGCACCATCGCGCCGTCCTTCACTGTGTTGACGAGTTGCTGGAGGAGGCGATTCTGTTGCTCGTGGCGATTCCTGTCGCGATACTGGCGGATACGGGTGCTGATGGCATCGGCAATTGTTTTCATGAAGAGTGAGACACGATCCTGCTCGGCGTGAAGCTGGCGACTCTGCTCCTGGGAGCGAGCCGTGATACTAAGGACGCCAGCTACTTTTCCCTCGTCCCATATTGGAAACAGCAACCTCGCGAAATTGCCGCAGTAGGGCCGGTTCGGACAGCTTTTGCAGGGCTCCTCTTGAGGCGGGTAGAAGCGGAGGACGGTATCCCTGGTTTTTAGGCTTATTTCGGCAAGATGGCTGTATTTGTTCGTTTTGCCGAAGTCATTTCCGTAGCGGCCGGTGCCGATGACGCGAATCAGCCTGTCGTCGACCAGGTCGATGTCGACGGTGTAGAATGCTTCTATGACCCGGACGAAACTCTGCATTTCGTCACTGATAGCCAACAAGTTCGACTGCATTTTCGGCTCCCGCATCCATATATACCTAATACACCGCCTTCCCAAGTATAATTCAATTACAGCACCGCGTCCAGTCTGCAAAGCATTGTCTTTGAAATTCTCTCAAAATGAGAAACTCATCGCAATGTGATAGTCTGGAGAGCCATTTTAGCCGCTATTTCGAAATTTCTTTCGATGTGCTTGAAAACGTTATTTTCCCGCATAAACTGAAGTTGTCGAAAGAAGAAAATTCCTAGACTGCAGGACTGGACAAAGAAGGAACAGGAAGAGAGCAAGAAAAAGGAGAAAATCATGTTTACTACAAGAGATACCCGCTGGCAGCTGATAATTGCAACCGCTCTTCTCGGTGCGTTGATTCTTGCCTTGGGATACCGGATCGCCGTCCCCGGCGTTGACGGGTTGGATTTTTCCACAACCCCGCTCCAGCAAGAGTACCTGATGCGGTTTTCCGGGACAGGGAAGTAGCGCCGTGAAGCGTTGCGTCGATTTGGACAACAAATTCCGCCCTGAAAACGATACGTCTGACTGATCGGTGCGCGACCATGATGGCCGCGACCGCCGCCACCCGCGAAAATACGTATCGCGCGGAAATGGGGTTGTCCGCCGTCCTGTCCACACTACCTTCAAGCGAACATTTTGGAGCACCGCCGGGTCCCGGCGGTGCTTCCGTGTTCTTTGCACAGGAAGAAGCGCCCACATTTTTCGAAAAGAGTTGAAATTGCGAATGAACGGGAAATAGAATTGTTGACTTGCCAATGATATTTATCTATTATTTACAGCGATACGAATTTCTAATAATTTTTATAAAAAAATGGAGACTCCTTCGATGCGTTCACTGTTTTTGGCGTTGGCCTGTTCATTGCTGGTCGCGTTCACCCTTTCCGGTTGCGGAATCAAGCGCCCACCGGCAAACACCTTCCCCGGCTCCGACTCCTACAGCACCCGTGTCGAATCCTTCAAGATCACGCCGCAGCAGGCCTACCAGATCGCCTACGAGGAAGCGCAGACCGACCGCCAACTGCACTTCGTTTCCAAGAAGCCGACGGTGATAGCCAAGCGGTGGTATGTTTTCAGCGTTCCGCAGGCCTCGGGAGCCAGCCTCCAGGGCTATCACGTCAACGGCGACAACGGCGAGGTCAAGTTCGTCAACGAAAAGAAAACGGTCCAGAACCTGGGACGCTGACGGCGACCAAGCCGTGGATGTTTTTTCCCGCAGTTCCCGAGAGGGAAAAATACGCCCCTTTGCACGGGTAGAGAGCCAAGCCGCAGGCGTCCGCGTCCAACCCGGCAAACGACATGATCCTTTGCGCCGAAAGTCCAGCCGCATTGACTACAATCCGCGTTCTTACCGCATTCTCCCCTTCGACATCGGTGAAAAGTACGGTCCAGCCGTCATTTTCCTGCCGAAGCCCATGGACGATGGAGGCGAATAACAATGTCGCGCCGTGGTTTTCCGCATCCTTTGCCAGCGCATTCATAAAGCCGTGGGCGTCGATAATGCCCGTTTCAAACGAAAGCAATCCCGCCATCGCCCTGATGTTCGGCTCGCGCTTGCGGATTTCCTCAACCGTGGCGCGGCGAAAATTCTCGACGCCGTTTGCCTCTCCGCGGGCGAGGATGCGATCCAATTCCTCCTGCTCCTCGGAATTGACGGCTATTATCAGCTTGCCGCTTTTTTTGTAGTGCACACGATGCTTGTCCGCGAAATCGTATGTCATACGCCTGCCATGAACGGAAAGCCGGGCTTTCAGCGAGTCTGTCGCATAATACATGCCGCCATGGATGACTTCGCTGTTGCGGGCTGATGTTTCGCGTCCCGCCGTTTCATGACGCTCGAGGAGAAGGACTTCCTTTCCCCCTTCCGCCGCTTCCCGCGCAACGGCGAGCCCGACGACCCCGCCGCCGATGACCACAACATCAAAATCCATTGGTTTTCCCGCTGCCAAAGGCTTCTTCGAAGAAAGGTAGAAGCTTTTCGTGCGATTCTTCCAATGCCTGCGGCACCACCCTGACGTCGGCGAAAACAGGCATAAAGTTCACGTCGCCGTTCCATCTCGGCACTATGTGGATGTGCAGATGATCCAGGACACCCGCTCCAGCAACCTTGCCCTGGTTGATACCGACATTGAATCCTTCCGGGTTGAACGCTTTGGCAAGCGCCTTTTTCGCCAGGACAGCGGTCTTCCAAAGATCCAATCCTTCATCATCATCGGTCGCGTCCATCACCCCGATATGGCGATTCGGTGCAACCATCAAATGCCCATTTGAATACGGATAGCGGTTGAGCATGACAAAACATTTATCACTACGGGCCAGAAGCAAATGTTCCTTTTCCTTGCCCTTCTCTGCCAATGCGTTGCAGAAAAAACAACCTTCCCGCGCACCACTTGCCCCAATATAGGTCATTCGCCAAGGCGCCCATAGCAGTTTCATCTTCGTCTCCCTTTTTTATTTTTTATTGTCGCCTACGATATGGTTTATAATCTTCTATTGTATGCAAAAGTCAGGTAAACTCAACCATCAATCGAGTGCATGCAAAATATGAATATCACCCATATTTCTATGATAATAAAACATATTTTGTCATTATAAGCGTCTTCTTTTTTTTACCGAATGAGAAAGGTATTATTTTGACATTTTCAGGTAGACATATCCAGTTTTATCAAGTACAATTATCTTTGTTGCTAAACATATTTAGTAGCAAGTAAAAAATGCTCACAACTTGTACTGCTATCTTATCCCGCACTAATATGTTAGCATTTATTGTTTGCGAGTGATAATATCAATTCAATCTTCAATCTTAATCGTCGTGATTTTTGCTATACTATTATATATTGATAAAAATGGCTGGAGCAGGTATTAGCTA
>DAIOFH010000017.1:0-44105 GCA_036745875.1 Planctomycetota bacterium
CGGAAGAAAAGACCATAGCATCCCCTATCCCCCGAAAAAAGACGACGCAAAGCGTCGTCTTTTTTCGTATCTTCATAGCCATGCGGTGCTTTTCGATTACCCCCATCACCTTGAACCCTTCCCTTTAGGGGCGAGGGCCACTGTGCGAGGGAATACCGCAGGGGAAGAGCTGCCGTGACATTGTAAAGTGCTACTCACAGCGTCGTAGTGAAACCACCGTCAATACTTATATTCCAACCATTGACATAATCCGACGCCCTGCTGGCAAGAAATACCGCCGCGCCCATGAGGTCGTCGAGATCGCCCCAACGCCCGGCGGGGATGCGGTTGGTGATCTTGTTGTAGAACGCCGCGTCGGCGCGCAGTTCGCGGTTGACCTCGGTCGCGAGAAAACCGGGACAAATGGCGTTTGTCTGGATGTTGTACTCGCCAAGTTCGTTGGCGAAGACCTTGGTCAGGCCGAGAATGCCGTGCTTGGCCGTAGTATATGGCGGACACTTCTTATCGGCTGTATAGGAGAGGGCCGAACCAATATTAATGATCTTGCCGCTTCTTTGCTTCATCATTTCCTTGGCGACCGCATGGCCAAGGTAATAGACGGCATTCAGGTTGAGGTCGATGCAGCGCCTCCAGGCGTCATCCGGGTATTCGGCGAAATCGGCGAAATGGCTGATCCCGGCGTTATTGACCAGGATGTCGATACGGCCGAATTCGGCAATGCACTTTTCGACTATCTGATTGATATAGTTGCCGTCAGTGAGGTCGCCCTTGAGAAATGCGACCTTGCCCCCTTCGGCCTCTATCAGGCCTTTGACCGTTTCCGTCTCCGGGATGAAATGCGGAATGAAGATGTCCGCTCCGGCCTTGGCGAACGCCACCGCATACGCCATCCCAAGGCCGGTGTTCGCCCCCGTCACAATGGCGACTTTTCCTTCCAGGCTGAAATAGTCCAGGGAAAAGCGCTTCAGTTGGTCGATCATTGTCAATCCTTTATGGAAAACCGGGTTATTTCACCAATTCCACCACTTGCCTGGCGATGCCTTCGGGGTCCATGCCGTAGTATTTATATACTGCGTCGGGGTCGCCGAGAACGGCGAATTCGTCCGGCAGACCGATGCGTTTGAATTTCCCGCAGTAGCCGTGCTCGAGCAGGTATTCAGCCACCGCGCCGCCAAGGCCGCCGTTGATGGAATGTTCTTCGACGGTTACTATCGTCTTCATCTTTCCCGCGACTTTGTCAAGCATGGCGGTGTCCATCGGCTTTATCGTGTGCATGTCGATGACCTGCGCGTTGATGCCGTGCTTTTCCTTGAGGATCTTCGCGCCCATCATGGACCAATAGACGCTGGACCCTGCTGAAATGATCGCCATGTCGTCGCCGGCGACGGCTTCTATAGCCTTGCCGAATTCGAAGTCATAGCTGTCTTCCGCATACACGTTCGGCGAGCCGCCGCGGTCGATGCGGATGATCATCGGCCCTTCGAACTCCATGGACTTGCGTATCGCCCTGCAGCATTGTCCCGCATCGGCGGGGATGACGATCGTCAGGTTCGGGATGGCGCGATAGAGTGCAAGGTCGGCGACGCAGTTGTGGGTCGGGCCTCCGGCCGCGGTAACGCCGGCGTGGGTGCCGATGAGTCGGACATTGACGTCATTGTAGGCGATGTCAGTATGTATCTGGTCGGCCGCGCGGAGCGGCAAAAACGGGCCGAACACCTGGGAAAACACGATCTGCCCGGACAGCGCGAGCCCCGCGGATGCGCCGACCTGGTTCGGCTCGGCAATACCGAAGTTGAAACAGCGGTCCGGATACTTCTGGATGAACTTGCCGGCGCTTGAGGACGGTGCGACATTGTCCGAATAAGTGAAGACAAAATCCAGGCCGTCGTCGGCCATGCGCATGAGTTCTTCGCCATAGGCTTCGCGGGCGTTGGAAAGCATCTGATCGAAATCGAAAGTCGTCTTGACAGCCATTACCTGATCCTCCTGTTTTTCTCCACCGACGCCAGCGCCTGGTCCAATTGTTCCTTGGCGATGCCGCCGCCGTGCCATTTGTAGTTGCCTTCCATAAAGTCGACGCCCTTGCCCTTGACCGTGTGCGAGATGATGCAGATGGGTTTGCGCCTGCTGACGGGGTCGGAGGGCGGCAGCGACTGGAGTGCTTCGCAGACCGCGTACATGTCGTTGCCGTCCACTTCCCTGACATCCCAGCCAAAGGCCCTGAACTTCTCATCAAGCGGGTCTATGTTCATCACGGCAGCGGTGGGGCCGGTCATCTGCACCTGGTTCTTGTCGATAATCGCCACGAGGTTGCCGAGCTGGTGATGCGCGCCAGCCATGGCGGCCTCCCAGTTGGTGCCCTCATTCAGTTCGCCGTCGCCGATGAGGACAAAGGTGCGCCAGTTTTTCTTCTGCTTGCGCGCACCGAGGGCGAGGCCGACAGCCACCGGAAAACCGTGGCCAAGGGAACCTGCCGAAACCTCGATCGCAGGGACGTATTTGCGGTTGGAGTGCATGCCGAACTTCGCGGTGTCCAGCGTTTCGAAATGCTCGACCATATAATCCATCGTATACATACCGAGGTCGGAGAAGATGGTGTACAGCGTTTCCGAGCAATGGCCTTTGGACAGGATAAACCGGTCGCGTTCCTCCCACTTCGGGTCGGAAGGGTCGTAGTTCATGTATTTGTAGTAGAGGGCGACGCACATTTCGACGATGGACAGTTCGCCGCCAAGGTGGCCCATGCCGATGCGGTAGATGAAGTTCAGGAGGTCCTTGCGGATTTTTACGCACTTGGACTCCAGTTCCTTCACCATTTCAATATCAATGTTGTAGGTATACATGTTTTTCTTGCTCCTTCGCAGATAAGCGTTACTCGCCGTCAAACTGGTTGCAGCGCAAAAGAATTTTCGGATATTTGCCGGAAAGCTGTGCCATAAAGGCGTTTTCGGCATCGTCCAGGTCGTACACCTGGGAGATGAAGTCGTCCAGTTGCATCTTGTCGAGAATCTGCGCGGCGCGCGGATACGCGTACGGCGCGACATAAAGTCCGGTGATGGTCAGTTCGTTGAAATAACAATACTTGAACAGGTTCAGGGGCATTTCATAATCGCCCGGATACATCGCCGCGTAGATCAGCAGCCCGCCCCTGGCGGTAATGGCCGGAAGCGGCGTTACCGCCCGCACCGAACCGGAACAATCGATGACCACGTCGTAGCCCTTGCCCCCGGTGATATCCATCGCAGTCTTGACCACGTCTTGGGACACCGGGTCGACAAGGTGTTCGGCGCCGTATTTCTTCGCCAATTCGCGGCGCTCCGGGATGGGTTCGATGAGGGTAAGATAGGTCGCGCCCATCATCTTGATGGCCTGGAGAGTGAGGAGGCCGATGGGGCCGCCGCCGCAGATCGCGACGCGTTTGCCGATGTGCATGCCGACCTTGTCCATGATGCGCACGGCGATGGACACTGGTTCGAGAAGGCAGCCCACCTTGAGGCTCACGTGGTCGGGAAGCTTGTACACCTGGGATTCGTGCCAGACGATGGATTCGGACATGCCGGGGCGGTTGTATTCGCCGCCGTATTCGCAAAATTGCTGCTGGCCGTTTTGGCAATAATAACAGGTGCCGCAGAACTTGAGGAAGTTGCCGCCGACGCGGTCGCCGACCTTGAGGCCCTTCTTGGTGGCCTTGGGCCCGAGTTCGACAATGACGCCGGAAAGTTCGTGTCCAAGCCCGAACGGCACGTCCCAGCCGAAAAGGTTCAGCTCGGCAAGATGCGGGTCGGAACCGCAAATCGAACAATAAGCAACCTTGATCCTGACGTCCTCGTCGCCGAGGGGTTGTTCCGGGATGTCAAGGACCTCGATCCGGCCGCGCTTGGCAACGTCAGCCTCGCGCAATTTTCCCACTTTCGTTACTGTTACCGACTTCATGATGTTTCCTTTCACTCTTCTATCATGCCGTTCCTGACGGCGATCTTGTGCTGGATTTCGGCCACCTTCTCTTCGGTGAGGTCGTAGAAAATGGCGAAGATGACGAAGGTCACGAGCATTACGACGAAGGGCAACAGCGAGGCCATGAAGCGAATGCCCGCGAGGGAGAGTTCCGTCTGGTTCGGGTCGTTCGGGACATACCTGACATAATCGAGGATCCAGGTGGGGATGACGCCGCCGAGGGTCATGGAGAACTTGATGCCGAGGCCGATGAGGGTCATGACGATGGCGGTGAGGCGGCGGCCGGTGTTGAGGTCGGCGTATTCGACAGGGTCCGTGATGATGGACCAGAGGATGCCCATGAGGATGCCGTAACCGAAGGAGGCGACGCCGCGGGAGAAAAGCATGTAGGCGATGGATTCCGGGGAGGCGAAATAAAGGAGGAGCGAGCCGAGGGCGCCGAGACCGAGACCGAGGAGGACGGTGTTTTTCTTGTGGATCTTTCCGCACAGCCAGGGGACGAGCGGCACGCCGATGACGGACGGCAGCACGTTCATCATGGCGAACCAGGCGACCATGTCGCCGCGTTTGGCGTAATAGGTCATGTAATATGGGGCGGAGGTGCCGTTGATGGTGATGAAGCCGTAGACGCCGAGGAAAAGAAGGAACATGATCACGCCCGGCTTGTTGTGGGTGATCTGGATCCAGACATCCCTGAGGCCGGCTTTTTCATGGTGGGAGGTGACGGGGATGCGTTCGACGACATGGAAGTAGGAATAAATCAGGAGGGCGACCATGATGACGGACATGCAGAGGGTGGTGAGCATGTAGCCGGTGGCGATGTCGCCGGTGTATTTCAGGAACTGGTTGCTGACAAGGGGAATCGCCAGCGCGACCACGACGCCGCCGCTCTGCGCGAACATCATGCGGACGGACTGGAGGAGGGTGCGTTCCTTCGGGTCGTTGGTCATGATGGAGGCGAGGGAGATGTACGGCTGGATAATGTAGGTGTACATCATGTTGAGGGCGTTATAGGTGGCGTAGGCCCAGATGAGCTTTCCAGTATAACTGAAGTTGGGGGTTGTGTAGGTCAGGACGGCGGCGATGCCGAAGGGAATCGCGCCGGTGAGGATATAGAAGCGGTATTTGCTGCCGGGCGGGTTGAGGCGTTCGACAATGGTGCCCATAAGGGGGTCGTTCACCGCATCCCACAGCCTGGAGACGAGGAACATCAACGCCACGTCCATGGGTCTGAGGCCGAAGATATCGGTGTAAAAGAAGGTGACGAACATCATGATGCACTGAAACACCATGTTCATCGCGAAATCGACGATGGAGTAGGAGAATATTTCCTTTTTGGGAAGCTTGTAATATCCCGGTTGCGGGCCGGACTTGGCCCAGCCGTGTTCTTTTTCCAGACGAGCCTGGCGTATGGCGGCGGATTCGGTAAGCGATTCAGGGAATGAACTCACGATAATCCATCCTTTCAGGTCTGTGTTGCGTTGAGGAAACCATGACGCTGTCGGTGTGAACGAAGCTGTCCGGCAGCATCCCGAGCGGAACAGAGATTTTTCGCGACAGATAGACAATACGCCCTTGCGGAAAAAGCCGATAAGCGGCTATTCCGAAAATAACGATCCTGCAAGGGCACATGCCCAGTGTAAGCGGTAGTCCTGGGAATGAAGTGGGCGGCGAAAAGTCGAATAAGTCGCAAATCAGCCACAACAGGCCTGCGCGCCATCCCGGGTGAGGCGCTTCGTGGAAAAAGCATGTTTTGGCAAAAGTGAACGAGTTCGCCCGAAAAGAATACTTACTAAACAATACTCGGATAAATTAATTTTGAATTTTTTATTATTAACGGGTATAAGCTAACAGAATTTCTACGCAGGGCTGTTTTCAATTTTGGTCTGGGGGATTTGGCATTGTTTCAGAGGTAACGTATATTTTCAGTATAAGCACGCCGTAGCGTTTTGCAAGTGTTATTTATGAATTTAATTCCTTTTTCTCCTTTATTTTCATATAGTTACGATTATTTCGGACATGGTCCGGCCGTTTCTTGTCCATTCCATTCATATAGCTAAATGTTTCTTTAAACAAGAAAAACGCGGATTGAATTCGATGGCGATTTTTGCGGCCAGGATTCGAATTAAGGAAGAATTGCGGTAAATGAATGAAAAGGACAAGGCGATTTGCGAACATGTCCGAGTAATTCTCAGTTAACTTCAGCGATTGCGTTTAATTTTGAATCTCGGTGGTGTGATAGCTATATTTTCCGTTCGATCTGGAATCAGATTCCGGATTGGACGGAGAATTTGCGATAGGTGTATGGGGTCCCGCGTTTGGTAAAACCATGTTTATTGCGATGAGTGAGAATCTAACCCTGTATCCCGCCAGGTGAGCTTCCTGTCGAGAGTTTCCTGTAGAATGGCGTCGTTCGCCTCGAAGCGGTCGCGCGCCCGCGGCGGATGCTCGAGATGGCAGCCGAGGGCGGCAAATTTCAGGTTATACCTTTTTATGCCGCTGTTTAGCAGCCGGGCGGCGAACTCGCTGTCCTCCCTCCCCCAACCGACAAACCCTTCGTAAAAACCGTTCACCTTGACAGCATCCTCCCGCCACAGGGAGAAATTGCAGGTTCGGATGCCGCGCAGGTTGTTTTTAAGGCCTGACATCAGGCCGGACAGGAGTGACGAACGCACCAGGTTTTTCCGATTCTTCACGCCGGATTCGAACAGGGACGGCCATACGACTTTTCCGGCAAGGGCCTTGTCGGTCAGGTCCTGGTCAAGAAGCGCCCGCGTTCCCTGGATAAACTGCGCCGGCTTGGCAGCACGACAATGATCAAGCACAAAGTCCGGGTGCAGAAGTATGTCGTCGTCGGCGAATATGACATAATCGCCCGAAGCATTGGCAAGGCCGAGATTGCGCATTCTACCGGCGCGGAAGCCGTCGTGCGCCAACCAGAGGTGTTTCACCGGAAAAGGCAGCGCCGCGTTTTTCACCACATCCGCGGTGGCAGGTCCGGACCCGTCGTCGGCGACAAGCAGCTCGTCGGGCGGCCGCGACTGCCGGGCAAGGCTGGACAACACGATCCGGAGAGCGTCGGGGCGCTCATAGGTGGTAAGGACAAAAGAGATTCTCATAAATTCGGTCGCCTGCGGGCCGGAAAACACTGGCAGGACGGCATAGGGATTTTTACCATCAATTCTTCTTTTTCAGAAACTCCACGCCCTCGGGCGGCTCGAAGTATTTGACGAAAATTCTTGCATAGCACTCGTAATTGCGCGAGAAAATTCTCCTGCCGCCATGCATGGCGTCCTGCATGTACGCTTCGTAGACACGGCGCCAGTTCACCTTGTCGGACATTTCCTTGAAAATAAGCCCCTTCTGCCGCTTGGTTTTGGCGAAACGCCGCCATTCCCAGCGCACGCGCATGAATGCCCCGGTAATAGTGTCGGACGACATCGGGTCGCGGCCACTCATTGCGCGCGCACACTCCCAACGGTAATCCGCCATCAGGTTCATGAGCTGCTTTTCCCTTAGGTTTTCCCGGAAAAACAGGGTCGGCAGGGCGAGGCGGCCGTTTTCCAGCCCGTCCCTGCCAATAAGGCAATTGGTGATCACGCCGGAAGAGGGAATGATGAGGAAGATGGGCTTGAGGTCGATCTGCAGGCGGTTTTCCTTCCTGCTCGAATCGATCAGTTTGACCCGGAACAGCGCCGGATCCTTCTCCACGGCAGCGGCGAGAAAACGTTCGATCTCATCACGGTTGACCTTCACATCCGAGTCGAGCATAAAGTGCTTCCTGATGAAAAGCGGCAGAAAGCGCTCGCGGTTCCCGGCAAGGCGGCGGCTTGTCTCGATGATGAGTTCGCACTCGTGGTCCAGTACCTCCCCGGTCGTGGGCTGAACAAGTTCGCCGGACTGGAAGCGTCCCTCCGCTTCCTGGACGATTTCACGCGTTGCCTTGAGATAGCGGTCCTCAATGTATTTCCCGCGCCGGGCAAGGGCTTCCCGCTTTTCCTCCAGGTTATGGCGCTCGCGCTGCAAGGACGAAGTCTTGCTGCCGCCGTCCCCCTGGGTCGAGGCCTTTTCAAGGATTTCTCCGTCGACTTCCGCCAGCCGCGCCTCCAAGGGTATGTCCTGGTCGGCAAGCTGCTGCAAAACCTCGCGAAGCACAATCATCCGCTGGCGTCCGTTGACCATGCGGCGGTAAGCGCGCTCCGCCTTCCAGCGCAGGGAGTTCTTCTCCCGCAGGATCAGCGTTTCGTTCGGGATGGGAGCGCATTCCATATTCCAGATGGCCGCGAGGTATTCGTCCGTGTGGAGAATGGTCTCCGAATCGATCTTTCCGGTGAATTCCGCGACAATGCTGTCCGTGCATTCCGCCCGTATATGCGCGGCGAGGCGCGGCGACAGCCACCATGGGCTGAAGGCGATGACGCCATACCGCAGATACGCCCGAACGGAGTAGGGCATGGTGGCGGCGCGGGGGATGAAATATTTCACAGCCGCCCGATACACGCGCCAAAACTCGCCGATAAGGGATTTCTCGACAAAGGCGATTTCCCGCCCGATCCATATTGCCGTGTTGGCGAGTTGCAACTCATTTTGGTTGAGGCGGGCGAGTTCCGCCTTGTCCTCCTTGCTTGCACTGAGGTTTTTGGCCAGCTTGTCGAAAAAGCCGCCGATCGCGGTCTTGCCCTCGGACTTGCCTTCCTGGATATCCTTCATCCGCGCCTTCAGGGCGTTCCTCTCGGCCTTGCACTCCTCCAGCATCCGCTCCAGCGCCAGGCAATAGCACGCGCCGCCGATGAGACCGACATGGCTGATCTTGGCAAGTCGCAACTCCTGCGACAGCGGTTCCTCTATCGCCAGGCTGTATGCACGCCGGTACACGACGGGAAGGACCTGGCTGTTGTATTTGCTGATCAGCATCAACTGCGACAAGGCGATGTCCTCGGCTTGGCGCATCTTGTTTTTTTCTTTGTCCAGATGGCGGTCGACATCCTCGTCCGGCGCTTCGACCTGGTCGTCAAGATCGCCGACCACCTCCATGGCCTGCTGCCGTTCCTTCAGGAGTTTTTCAACCTCGTCGACCTGCGGAAGGGTGTAGAATTCCCGGTCCTGCCTGCCAAGCTCCATCAGGATATTCTCGGACAAATTGCCCTGGGTCCGGAAAAAACGCCGCTCCTCGGCCAAGTTGGACAGGAGGGAATACATCTTCAAGCGCGCCTCGATTGCTTCTCTGAGTGCCGGATCGAGAGGCACTGGTTCCATTTCCTCCGGCTGGATGTCCAGTTCATCCTCTATGGTCGGAGGCGTCTCCCCTTCCAGCTCGAGATCGTCGTCGTCCTCCTCTTTATCCTCGTCCTCTTCCTCCGAGCCGACCAGTTCCTCGAAGGACTGCGAATCGGTCTCGTCGGTAAGGCCGGCCACCGTGGTATTGCCGCCGTCGCTGGCGTCGGTGTCCTCGTGTGAAGCCTGGCCGGGCCTGGCAACGAGCCGCGTTCCACCCACTTCCGCATCGCCCGAGGTGATTGCGTCCAGTTCGGAAGTCTCTTCACCGTCGGTGGAGGAAGGATAGGGAACCCGCAAGTCCGTGAAGATATGGTCTTCCAGCAGGGCGCTCGGCTCGGCGAGGTTGGTGTCGGTGCCGCTCTCCGGAGTGCCGCTTTTTGCTTGGGGGGAATTTGTCCGGGTAAACATCTGTGTGTCGGTTCCGCCCGTATCGGCGCGCTTTGGCTGCGATTCAATCGCATCCATGAGGGTGCGCATCTCGGTGTCGGAACTTGCCCGAGTATCGCGGGAAGAGGTATCGACGCCGACGGAATCGCTGTTTTTGTCGAGAATTTGCGTTGTCGAACGCGATTGCGGCGGCTGGACCCTGGTACTGGAGGTAAGGGAATGGACCTTCAGTAGCTTTATGTGATGGGAGCCGATAGTGACGATATCGCCGCTGTTCATCGCCGCGGGTTGGGTAAGCGGCTTGCCGTTCAGGGATGTCCCGGAAAACGAATTGAGATCCTTGATTGCGGTAAGGCCGTTCTTGTGGACTATGACGGCGTGGGTGCGGCTGATCTCGCTTTCAGAGAGCCGTATCTCGCATTTCGCATCCCTGCCAATAAAGACCGGTCGGTCTTCGGGCAGCTCGAAGGCCATTTCCTCGTTTTTATTCGTAATGATAAGGATAGGCACAGCTTCTCACGGTCATATCGTTAAAACCAAAATACTATCGTACCATTTCAGATGTATATAGAAAAAGGTACGGTACAAGTTGATACACAGAAAAAGGTGCAGGCAATAATACACGCAGGTTATGGCTACAAAGAATCAAACAATGGTTCAGCGCAAATCAATGGCCGCCGTCGGCAGGTTTGCCGCCGATGGCTTTTTCCACTGCTGCCTTTGCCGCATCGCGCGTCGCGGCATCATCCGCTTCGAGATTCAGGCGCAGGACGGGCTCGGTGTTCGATGCGCGAATATTGAACCAATACTTGTCAAAATACATGGAAAGACCATCCAGGTGGAGAATGTCCTTGGCAGAGGCCTTGAACTCCTCTTCAACCTTTTTCATGGTGGCGTCGGTATTGTCGACGACAAAGTTGATTTCGCCGGTGGCGAAATATTTCTTGTACGGAGCGATCAGTTCGGACAGCTTCTTCCCGCTTTTCGAAATGACCGAAAGCACCGAAATCATGGCCATCTCCGCGTTGTCGGTAAAGTGCAACTCGCGGAAATAGAAGTGGCCGGACAGTTCGCCGGCAAAGATGGCGTTGTCTTCACGCATCGCGGCCTTGATGAACGAATGTCCGACACGTGACATTTTGGCTACACCACCCAGGCGTTCTATCTCTTCCTTGACCACCTTGGAACTGCGCAGGTCATAGTAGATTGTCGCGCCGGGTTCTCGCACAAGCATTTCCCCGGCAAGAAGGGCGGTGACGTAATCCGCAGGGACGATGCCGCCCCGTTCGTCGATATACATGCTCCTGTCGCCGTCGCCGTCAAAGGCGACGCCGAGGTCCGCGCCCGTTTCCTTGACCTTCTGGACGAGATCCCTGACGTTTTCCTCTTTGAGGGGATTGGCTTCGTGGTTGGGGAAATTCCCGTCCGGCTCGAAATACATGGGGATAACTTCACAGGGCAGCTTGCTGAACAAGGCGGGAAGAAACGCGCCCATGACGCCGTTGCCGGCATCGACGCAGACGGTGAGAGGTTCAATGCCGTCGGCGTATTTCAGAAGGTTTGCGCGGTATTCCGCCGCGACGTCGGCGGTGGTGATGGTGCCGGCTTTGGCCGCGGGGGTGAAGGAGTTACGGTTGACCAGTTTTTCCATCTCGGCCAGGCCGGAGTCATAGGCGACGGGGATTGCGTCCTCGCGGCACCATTTGCAGCCGTTGTAGGCGGCGGGATTATGACTGGCGGTAATCTGGACGCCCGCACCCGCCTTGAGGAAGGCTGTGGCGAAATACAGCATGGGTGTAGACGCCATGCCGATATCGATAACATCCACGCCGGCCTTTGTCAGACCGCGCATCATGGCCTGCGCGAGCGGTACGCCGGATTCACGCATATCGCGGCTAACCACAACACTTTTACATTTAAGAACTTGCGGCGCAGCTTGGCCGATTCCCTCAAAGAGCGCCTCATTAACTTGATCCGGATACGTTCCCCTGATATCGTATGCCTTGAAAATACTCATTCTGGTCATCCTCCCCACAACGCAAAAAATATAAATTACATGCTCTTTGGATTATGATTTGCCGATACAATATAATTCACGATAGGCAACATATAAATGCACCCTGAGAGTAGACTATCATACCTACCGCAAATAACAGTTTTTCGCAAGAAAAAACACACGCAACAGAAGATGTCTCAATTCACTTACCGTATACTAAAATACAAGCAGTCTACCAGGCATTTTCAGAAATACGCTTCATTTCTTCCCCTTCTTTTGTCCTGCGGGAGCTTTTTTCCTGACCGACCAGCCGAATTGCCCGACCAAGCCGCCAAGGGAATAATAGGCTCCATGGGCAAAACATAACAAATTGGCACGGTCAAGGTGGAACTTGCCGTTTCTGTCCATCATCCGGCCGGAGACGGATGTCGCCACCACTTCAGCCAGAAACATGTCGTGACTGCCAAGCGGGATACAGTCTTTTACCTTACACTCAATATTAATGGGGCATTCCGCCACCAAGGGGGCGGAAATAACCATGGAAGGAGCTTCCGTCAGGCCGGTGACTTCGAACTTGTCCATCTTCAGGCCCGATACCACACCGCAATAATCCACCGCCCGCGCCTGGTCGACAGCAGGGATATTGACCACAAATTCCCCGGAATTCGCAATGATATGATGAGAATGGCGTATAGGCCGGACGGAAATGGACAGCATGGCGGGGGTGGAATTGATGTTCCCGCACCAGGCGACGGTTATCAGGTTCGGTTTTTCACCGGGAACTTGGCAACTGACCAGAACAGCGGGAGTCGGATAAACCGAATTCCCCGGTTTCCAGGAGATTTTTTCGTCGTTAATTCGGCTTTTCGCCATAAAACATCTTCCCCCACGGCAAACAGACAAGCTGAAAACTAATAATCCGGCATGGGAGGATACACCGGCTCCGTGTTTGGCTGGTCCTGCGATGCCGCGGACACCCTGGCGGAAACGCCGCTTCCCAGCGTAGACGGATGTATCCGCGCCGCCGCACGCGACGAACTTCCAGTCGAGAGAGGCTGCGGCACGCTGGCGGGGCGATTTTGCACAAGTGGAGCGTTTGTCCCGTACTGGGCGGATACCGTCGGTTGCAGCGGCGACAGCGGCGGCACGTCCACCGGTCCGGGGGTAGCTCCCGGATCGGAGTAGGGCGGCGGTTGGCTGTCCACCAGCCTCGACTCGCCGGGCTGCGGATCGCGGACAAAAGGCTCCAGCATAGGTTGATTGGGGTCTGCGGTGGTGATGGGCGGCGGCGGCTGGACAATCGCCAGCGGGTCAAGAAGCAGCTGTGACGATTCCGGCTGGCCGGCAGCCAGCGGCGTCGACTGCGGGATATTATCCGGCTGTTGGTGGTAGCGGGACGCCATGTCAGCCATCCCGGCTTGTGACGGTGCATTGCTCACCGGCGGCGGCGGAAGGTACTGTCCCCCCGAAGGACCGTCAAAAACCTGCGTCGGCAAAGACATGACCGGATCAGGCACGGCCGCCGCCGCTGCGGCCGCAGGAGCGCCGGTCACGGCAGTCATCTGTTGCCTGCCAGGCACCCTGAACGCCTCCACCACCTGCCGCGCCGTCGCGGCGACGCGCCCGTCCTCGACAGCGGAGACGTCAAAAATATACCGTCCCGGCTGCGAAAGGTTCAGCACCAGGCTGTCGCCCTCGGGGTTGCCCTGGACGCCGGAGGGGCCTTCGACCTGGCGCCAGTTCAGGACGATCCGTTTGCCGGACGGGCCCTCGAACAGCGCGCCCAACCTGAACGTTTCCCCCGCATTCACCACCTGCGGCCCTTCAATCGCGAGGGCAAGCTGGCTGGCGACATCGCCGACTTCTATGTCGACATCGATGGGTTTGCTGCTAAGGTTCCCGTTTGAGACAATCAGTTCAAAGGAGTATTTTCCCGGTGACGGTGGATGGAACCCGGGAGCCGCGTCCCCGAGGTCGTCGTCGATAAGGTATTTCGTCACCTTGGGGCCGCCTGTTTGCCTCCAGCGGAAGGCCAATTTCGACCCCTCGAGATCATAACTGCCGCTCGCGTCCAGCTTGACAAGCGAACCTGGCGCGGCGCGTTCGGGGGCGGTTACCATGGCGACAGGCGGCTGGGCTTCGTTGATGACCTTGAGGCTGTGGATGGCCGGAGCGCTTTCCATTGCGCCCTCGGCGATGACCAGTTCGAACTCGTAATCCCCCGAACGGGGCGGAACAAAGCGTTCGGCCGCACCGTCGTGGACCATTTCGAAATTGGAGATAAACGGCCCGGATTTCTGCCGCCAGAGATAACTCAGTTTTTTCCCTTCGTCCGAACCGCTGCTTCCCCTGGCGTCGAGCATGACAGCCTCGCCCTTTTTGGTCACGGCCGGGCCTTCAATCCTGGCGACAGGCTTGGCCTTGGGCGCCTGCGACGCTGACGCGGTATCCGCCTTGGCGACCGGGATCTCCCTGGCTATTGCCCTTGCCTTGGCCACCGGGGGACGGGGCTGGGGCTTTATGAACAACCGGGAAATTATGGGGGCGCTGGTCGTTTCGCCGTCAGTGACAATCAATTCCAGTTCATACACGCCGTCCTGTTTAGGAACGAACGCCAGGGTCGGCTGGTCAAACGCCTCAGCCGGAATGCCCGGATCCCCGCCCGACAGCAACCTCCAGCGATAGCCAAGATTCCCGCCCTCGGGATCGAACGAAGCGCTGCCGTCGACCTCGAGATAAACGCCGACTTCGCCGCGCACCTCCTCGGGAGCCTGGGCGACGGGCGGCTGGTTGTCGCGTTCGATCATTATTTCGACGATAAAGGGCTCGCTTCTCAGGGAGTTGGCGGTGACGATGAGCTGGAAACGGTACAGTCCGGGTTCCCCGGTGCGGAAATACGGCTTGGCCGCATAGGGATCTGAAAGTTCCACCCTCGGACCGTCGATTTGCGACCACTCGTACAAAATGTCCGTGGCGTCGTACGCTTCCGAAGCGGTGCCGTCAAGTTCTATAAGAGCGGTGGGCCGTATGTCCTCGGCTGCGCGGACGGAGGGGAATGCCGTAACGGCAATGAAACACAGCGTCGTCAAGACGAGAGCCTTGACGTCGCAGGGTACTATGGTCAAAATCTTCGTTTTGGTTTTATTTAGCAAATTGTTAACCGTCGAGTTAGTGATTTTCCCCACAGGGACCTTCTCGCCACTTTTTAAAGGTTCCCCATAGACGGCACTGCCGTCTTCACGTATTGTTAAAACATAATTTGGGATGCATTTTATCCCATAGGCATGGGTAATTGCAAGAGACGAAAAATATTTATCCGGAGAGCATTGATCATGGACAAGCAATATCGCCAGGACGCGGACGAACGCGCCAAACTCGGTATCCCCCCCCTTCCCCTCGACACCAACCAGACAAAACAGGTCTGCAGTTGGCTTGCCGAAGGAAAAACCACCCCGCCGGACGGCGATGAAAACCTTCTTTCCCTCCTGGCGGACCGTGTTCCCCCCGGCGTTGACGACGCTGCCGGAGTCAAGACGGAATTTCTTTCCCGGGTTGCTCAGGGCGCGGTTCAAGTTCCCGGCCTGACCCCGGAGTACGCGGTGGAGCTTCTCGGCACCATGCTTGGCGGTTTCAACCTTATGGCGCTCCTCGAGTTATTGACTAACGACAAGCTTGCTGACGCCACCGTCAAGGCACTGACCGGCCAGATTCTCGCAGGCGACGCTGTAGTCCGGGTCGGCGAACTGGCAAAACAGGGCAATCCACAGGCCAAGCGCCTCCTGGAAGCATGGGCCAATGCCGAATGGTTTGTCAACGCCCCAAAACTTCCCCTCCGCATTCCCCTTCGCGTCTACAAGGTCGACGGGGAAATCAACACTGACGATCTGTCGCCGGCGAAACAGGCTTCGACCCGCCCTGACATCCCGCTCCATGCCTTGTCCATGGGGGAGACGCGTTTCCCCGGCGGCCTTGCCGCTATCGCCGCAATGCGTGAAGAGGCCGAAAAAGACGGCTATTTCCCCGCGTTCGTCGCCGATACCCTCGGCACCGGGTCGAGCCGCAAATCGGCGACCAACTCCCTCGTCTGGCATCTCGGCAACGACATCCCGCATATTCCCAACAAACGGCGCGGAGGCGTGGTCATAGCCGACCGCATTGCCCCGATTTTCTACAATTCCTTCGAGGATGCCGGCGGGCTGCCGATACATGCTGACGTCAAAAACCTCCAGACAGGGATGAAAATCGCCCTTGAAATCGATGCGGCAAAGGGTTCCGGACGTATCCTGTCGGAAGACGGCAAGGAAATAACCGCATTCGCCTTCCCCAAAATGCTGGCTGACGAATGGCGCGCCGGCGGCAGGCTGAATCTTATCATAGGCAGGCGCTTCGCCGCCCGTGCAGCTAAAACCCTCGGCGTTCAGGAAACAACCGTCTTTACGGAACAGGAACAACCCAAGGCAAAGCCCGGACAGGGCTACACACTGGCGCAAAAGATGGTAGGCGCGTCCTGCGGAAAGGACGGCGTCCTTCCTGGGGAAAATGTCGAGCCAGCCATGTCCACGGTCGGCAGCCAGGACACCACCGGCCCCATGACCAGGGACGAACTCAAAGACCTCGCCTGCCTCAAGTTCACCGCCCCGATGGTGATGCAGTCCTTCTGCCACACGGCGGCCTACCCGAACGACAGGGATAAAAAGATGCAGGCCACCCTCCCCGGCTTTATCCAGGAACGCGGCGGCGTAGCCTTGAAACCGGGCGACGGGATTGTCCATTCCTGGCTCAACCGCCTGCTCGTACCCGACAAGGTCGGTACCGGCGGCGATTCCCACACCCGCTTTCCCCTGGGCATTTCCTTTGCCGCGGGATCGGGACTTGTCGCGTTGGCGGCAGCGATGGGCTTTATGCCGCTGGAAATGCCCGAATCCATCCTTGTCGCCTTTTCAGGCAAATTGCCTGTCGGCATCACCCTCCGCGACATTGTCAACGCCATCCCCCTCATGGCGATGAAAAAAGGGCTCCTCGACATGCCGGGTTCCGGGACGAGAAATATCTTCAACGGCCGCGTCATGGAAATGGAAGGCATCTGCAGCCTGACTGTGGAACAGGCATTCGAACTCGCCTGCGCCTCGGCGGAACGCTCCGCCGCCGCCTGCACAGTCGCCCTTATGGAAGACAAAGTGGTCGATTATGTCAAATCCAATGTGGCGCTTATCAAAACCCTGATCAGGGACGGCTACCAGGACGTCAAGGCACTGGAAAAGAGGAAGGCGGAACTGGAAAAATGGCTGGAAAAGCCATCCCTCATGAAACGCGACGATAACGCCGAGTTCGCCGCCAGGCTCGACATCGATCTCGCCGACATCAAGGAGCCGGCCATCGCCTGCCCGAACAACCCGGACATGGTGGCCTGGCTGTCGGAGCGCGCGGGGGAAAAGATAGACGAAGTGTTTATCGGGTCGTGCATGTCGAACATCGTCCATTTCCGGGCGGCGGCGAAAATTTTCTCCGGCGCAGACGCGCGGCTCGGGGTCAAGCGGCTGTGGATCACCACGCCGACCCGCATGGACCACGACAAACTGGCGCAGGAAGGCGTTCTCCAGTGTTTTGAAAAATTCGCCGCCCGCATAGAAATTCCCGGCTGCTCCCTGTGCATGGGCAACCAGGCGCGGGTCGAAGACAACGCGGTGGTCTTCTCGACGAGCACCCGCAATTTCAATAACCGCATGGGCGCGGGAGCCCAGGTCTATCTCGGCTCCGCCATCCTGGCGGCGGTCACGGCGCGCCTCGGAAAATTGCCGACGCCGGAAGAATACCTGGACATCTACCGCCGCTTTGTCCTGCCGGTTGAAGAGGAAATTTCCTCGCCTCTTTACTTTCATTTGCTGCCGGAGTATAAATAAGTATAAATATCTTTATTAAGAAAGAATGAACAGAATTAACGACAATTAATGAAACAGGAACCTGGCGAAAGGTTCTTGCACGGGGTTATCTTTACCGGCACGAACAAGCCAGCGGGCTTGCGCGTGCCGGAACTATAGGGAAGGGTCGAACATGTATAGCCAGAAAGTAATGGAACATTTCCAGAATCCGCAGAACGCGGGCGAGATAGAAAATCCCGACGGAGTCGGCGAAGTCGGCAACCCCCAGTGTGGCGACATGATGCGCATCACCATCAAGGTCGACGACGATAAGCTGACCGACATCAAATGGAAGACCCTCGGCTGCGGCGCAGCCATCGCCACCAGCTCCGTCATGACCGAACTTGCCAAAGGGAAGACCCTTGACGAGGCGCTTGCCCTGACCCGCGACAGCATCGCCAACGCCCTGGACGGACTGCCGCCCGCCAAAATGCACTGTTCCAACCTCGCCACCGACGGCCTCAAGGCGGCGATCGAGGACTATATGAAAAAACATCCTGGTGCAAAAGAGCCTGCCATTTAACCCAGGGCCTGTCATATGGCGTCCAAAATCCTCATCACCGGTGCTACGGGCTTTGTCGGCCAGGCAGTCGTGGACGCTTGCCTGGAGCAGGGTCTGGACTGGATTGGACAAACCAGCGGCACCGAGACGGCGAAAAATTTCCGGGCCGACCTGTCCGCGCCGTTCGACTGGAACCACAGACTTCGGGGAATAGATACGATCGTCCATTTGGCCGGCATGGCCCACGTGCCGGTCAATGACGAGCAGGCAAAGCAAAAAATGCGGCGCGTCAATGTCGACGCAACGGCTATACTCGCCAACCACGCGGTCAATAGCGGCGTGCGGCATTTTGTTTTCGTCAGCTCCGTGAACAGCTATCTGTACGAGCGTTCACTCCCTGGCGCAAGCTATTACGGTTATTCCAAAAAAATGGCCGAAGAGGCAATCCTGGAGGAGGCGACGGGAAGCGGGATGGCCGTGACCATCCTCCGTCCCTGCCTGATGTACGGCAAGGGCGCGAAAGGCAACTTCTCCTCCATGCTGAGATGGCTGTGGCGCGGCGTCCCGCTGCCGCTCGGATCGGTCAGAAACAGGCGCAGCTTCATGCATGTCAGGAATTTTGCCGACATCATCCTCCACAGTATTTCGGCGCGGGAAAAGGCGGCCGGAGTGTTCGAAGTCACTGACGGGATCGACTATTCCACCCCTGACCTGCTGTTGAAAGTCGGCATGGCTCTTGGAAAACCGGCACGGCTTATCCCCTTCCCCACATCCCTCCTGCGCCTCGGAGCTACCGTCGCCGGCAAAAAGGATATGCTCGAAAAGCTTGCGGGAGACATGGCAATCGACGGTTCAAAACTGGCGACTGTGCTGAACTGGCAGAGGAAATATGCGGATGCCGATGGTTTCAAGGAAATGGCTCTTGACTTTACACGCAAAGCATTTAAAAATTAAACCCTTTATTCAATACAAGAATACGACTTGCACATAGGTGTGTTCAAAGTCAAGTCGTGTATAATTTACTCTTTTCCGACCTTCGCGACAACTGTATTGAAAAGGATGGGGAAATGCGCCAAAACCGGATAGTGGTCACCGGCGGGGCAGGATTTATCGGTTCTGCCGTGGTTAGGCACATCATTGAAAATACACAGGATTATGCCTGTGTCCTCGACAAGCTGACATATGCTGGCAATATGGAATCCTTGAAGCCGGTTTCCACTTCGTCGCGATTTCATTTTGAGAAAGTCGACATTTGCGACAGGGAGGAAGTCGATAGGGTTTTTGTCCAATTCCAGCCGACGCACGTGATGCACCTCGCCGCCGAATCGCATGTCGATCGCTCAATCGATGGGCCGGGGGAATTTATCCACACAAACATCATCGGCACATACGTCCTGCTGGAAGCGGCAAGAAAACACTTCTCCCGTCTCGACGAGGCCGCCAAAAAATCCTTCCGTCTCCACCATATTTCAACTGACGAAGTTTTCGGCGACCTGGAAGGAACCGATTCACTCTTCCACGAGGCGACGCCGTATTCGCCCAGCTCACCCTATTCTGCGAGCAAAGCATCCAGCGACCACCTAGTCCGCGCCTGGCGCCGAACCTTCGGCCTACCGACACTGGTGACGAACTGCTCGAACAATTACGGTCCCTATCACTTCCCGGAAAAACTCATCCCCCTGATGATCCTGCACGCGCTTGATGGCAAGCCGCTCCCCGTATACGGAAAAGGCCTGCAGGTCCGCGACTGGCTCTACGTCGAGGATCATGCCCGCGCCCTCTACCTGGTCGCAACAAACGGCAAGCCCGGCGAGACATACAACATCGGCGGCCACAACGAAAAGAAAAACATAGACGTCGTAAACACCATCTGCCGACTTCTTGACGAACTCCGCCCGCGGCCGGACGGAAAGTCATACTGCGACCTGATCACCTATGTCACCGACCGCCCCGGCCACGACCTGCGCTATGCCATCGACGCCTCGAAGATCCACCGCGAACTCGGATGGAAACCGGAAGAAACATTCGAATCTGGAATCCGCAAAACAGTGGAGTGGTATCTTTGCCACCGGGACGGCTGGTGCGCGCACATCCTCAGCGGCGAGTATCAAATGGAACGATTGGGAACGTGCTGACCGCAGTCGATAATTGTCAATTGTGGTTCTTCCCCCCTTCCGCCACCCCGCTGCCGCGAATCACCTTGGGGAATGTGGATAAAAGGATTTTCAGGTCGAACAACGGTCCCATTTTCTGACAGTACTCGCCGTCGAGACGGGCTTTCTGTTCTATCGGAATCTCGTCCCTGCCGTTGATCTGCGCCCAGCCGGTAATCCCGGGCGTGATGTCGTTGGCGCCGTATCTGTCGCGCTCGGCGACAAGGTCGTCCTGGTTCCACAGGGCGGGACGCGGGCCGACGATGGTCATATCGCCCGCAAGGATATTGATAAGCTGCGGCAGTTCGTCAAGGCTTGTTTTTCTGAGGAACTTCCCGGCGCGGGTGATCCACTGCTCCGGATTTTCCAGAAGGTGGGTCGGGGTATCGCGCGGCGTGTCGATTTTCATGGTGCGGAATTTCAGGATATTGAAAAACCGCTTGTGCCTGCCGACCCGCTTTTGTTTGAAAAACACCGGTCCGGGCGAATCAAGCTTGATCCACACTGACAGGAAGACAAACAACGGCACGGTGACGAAACTGGTCCCCACGACCGCGAGAATGTCCACAATCCTTTTTATAAAGCCATAGGTCATTTCAAATGTCTCAATTCCGGAAAGCATGGCGGTCAACAGAATAAATATTTAGAGAATATGCTTTTTCCCCACTGCGGCAACTAATAATTCGCCGTAAATAAAAATCCCCTCCACAAAAACAGCCGCATGCGCTATATTCCCCCATTCAACTAATAACATAGTCCACCATGCGGAGGGGAACCGATGAATTACAAAAATGTCGCTGTTTCGGACAGGCAGGTCACTATAACCAAGCCGTTCAAAATTATTCCCGGCGTGATAGCCACGCTGATTTTCGGCATCTTTCTTTACGCCCTTGTCGAAGACGGTTTTCCCCTGCGCCATACAAGAACTCCGTATCTGGTTGTATTTGTCGCCGCCACCCTGATATGGCTGTGGTATGTCGCACGTCTGAAGACAACCACCGTTTTCGACGCGGAAAGCGGAACAATCCGCCGCAAAAACCTCTTCGGCCTGGGCAAAACGCTACGCTTTGACCAAGTGGCCGACGTTACCTTGGTGGTAAAGGACGAGGGCTGCTGGCAGGGCGAGTATTTCAAGCTATCGCCCAAAAACAACCGCTTCGGCAAAGGCTATATTTTGACCAAAACCTACTCCGATTTCGACGAAGAATTGGAACACCTCCGCCACGGCGTTGTGCCCGAACTCCGCAGGATGCTTGGCGTTGTCGAGGAAGGGACAGCCGCGACCGACGCGCAACCCGAGGAACGCCGCAAACAGACAGACACGCCCACCCTTCCGGAAGCGCCACGATTCTTTTCCAAGTCCGGCGGCGTCTATTCGCGCCGTTTTTGGCGGCAGATCACATTCTACTCCGTTCTGGCGCTTGGCTTTATCGTCTGGGGACTGGCGGATAAAAACTACATCGCCGCCGGCCTCGGCGCGGTGTTTCTGATCGCGGCATGCTGCTTTCCGGCAAAAGTGTCGCTGGATACGGACACGAACACGGTCCGCCTCTTCCTCTGTTTTGGTTTTTGGCAACGGCACGTCATCCCCTTCAGCCAGTTTGTCACTATCGGCTCAACCCGGAGCAGCACCAACGGCATCTACAACGGGACCAGCCTGGAGATGCATTTCAGCGGCAAGACGAAAAACGTCACGCTGGCGAGAGTCTATTTTACCGGAGGGCTGGACGGCTTGGCAACGGAGGCGGAAACGATCGTCACGGCAAGCCTCGCCAAAACAGCCAACAGTTAAGAGCTATTCACTATACTTTCCTCAAGGATTCCTTTACAGAAACGACAGTTGAATTTACAATACAAGTTGAAAGTCGTATCGACGCAGGAAAGGCAAAAAACACAAAGGAATAACCGGGAATCCATGCAGAGAAAAGTCAAACTGCTGCCTGAAACGGTGCAGAACCAGATAGCGGCCGGTGAAGTTGTCGAACGCCCGGCCTCGGTGGTCAAGGAACTTGTCGAAAACGCCATAGACGCCGGAGCAAAGAATATTTCCGTCGATCTGGAACAAGGCGGCCACCGCCTGATCCGCGTCGCGGACGACGGTTCCGGCATGGCCGAAGACGACCTCCTCATGGCGCTCGAACGTCATGCCACCAGCAAAATCGAGAATGTCGACGAAATCTTCCGCATCACGACAATGGGCTTTCGCGGCGAAGCGCTTCCCAGTATCGCCTCGGTCAGCCGCATGTCCATCGCCACCTGCGTTCCGGGTGAAGCAGAAGGCAGGCAAGTCATGGTTGAAGGCGGCAACACCGTCCGCCTGGCCGCAGCCCCGACCCGACGCGGCACCATGGTTGAGGTCAGGGACATATTTTTCAACACCCCGGCTCGACGCAAATTCCTGCGCCAGCCGGGATCCGAAAACACCCAGTCCGCCGCCATCCTCATGCGCCTGGCGCTGGCGCATCCGGAAATCGGCTTCCGACTCCAGGCGGACGGCGTCATTACCTTGGCGGTGCATCCGGTAAAATCGCAACTGGACAGGATCGGCGACCTGTTCGGACCGAAGTTCGTCAAAAACCTCCTTCCGATCAGCAGGGAAATCACCGACGGCATCAGCGTGGAAGGGTTCATCTCCCAGCCCCCCGACGGCCTCCACAACTCGACCGGAATATATATCCTGGTCAACAAGCGCTGGATTCGCCACCACGGCATAGCGAAGGCCATGTCCAACGCCTACCAGGGAGCCTTGCCGCCGCGCAAGTACCCCTACATCATTATCAATCTCGCCATCGACCCGGCGCGCGTCGACGTCAATGTCCACCCCACAAAGGAGGAGATCCGTTTCGACAATGAGCGACTGGTCAAGGATGGTTTGTGCGGTGCGATAAAGGACGCCCTTCGCGGCTATGCGAGCCAGGGCGGAGAGGTGGCGTTCTCCGCGATCCCGCTCGACGCCGAAGCGCGAAAACGCCTCGCCAACCCTGCGGAAATCCAGGCACGGCGGACCGGCCTCCTTGGTCCACGCTTCACTCCCCAGGAAAACGCGAAGCCGGAAAGTTACAGCCAGTTCGACGCGTCACAGCTGCGCGATGCTATCCGCCGTCCGCAGCTTGAATCCCTGAAAAACCTGCAGCGCGGCCAAACCGGGGCTGACGCCCCGTCCGGCTACGGCTTGCCTGAGCAGGACAATGTGGAAGAAGATCTCCCGGCTTACGCGGAGTCGACGACCGATCCTGCCGAAGCACCTGTCCCGCCTGCGGATTCGATGGTACAGGAGAGTTCCTTCAGGGTGCTTGGACAGATATTTGGCCAGTACATAATGATCGAGGGTCGAGACGCCGTGCATTTTATCGATCCACACGCCCTGCATGAACGCTGGAACTTTGACAAGCTTCTGGAAGAGGGAAAACGCGGCGTTTCGGCAAACCGCCTCCTGATTCCGGTGGAGATACGCCTCCTGCCGACCGAGATGTCGATGCTGGGTGAAGCCGGACCTGTGCTGGAGCAATTTGGCTTCTCCCTCGCACTTGACCGGCCAGGCTATGTGTTGGTGGAAGCCGCGCCTGACTATCTGCAACCAAACGAAATCGAACGGCTCATCAGGGACATCCTGGCCGATGTGGACAGTGCGGGCCATACCATTGGAGCACGGCGCGAACGGCTCCTCGCCTCGCTTGCCTGCCGGTCGTCCGTGTTACTGGGGAGAAAACTTCCGGAAGAGGAAATCGGCGCGTTGCTGGACAGGTTCTTCCATAGCGGGCAAATGCCCACTTGCCCCCATGGGAGGCCCGTGGCCGTCACCATTCCCAAGGACGAACTTGCCAGGCGCTTTGGCCGATGAGAGGAGAAGATACGATTATCCTTGCACAGTGGCCTACTTTCCGAATAATTGAATTTTCTGTCTAATGTATGTGCAGGCAGGGTGATTGTATCGGTTAATCTCCCCTCCCTGTTGCCGAAGTTTTGGGATATATGTGGTTTATTTCAGTTTTGAGGGTTATCGAATGAAACGTACCAGCCTCGCGATGGTCCTGTGCATGACCGGCCTTGTCCTCTCCCTTACGCACAATGTCCACGCCGAAGACGCATCCGTCACGGCGATTCTCATGAACCAGGCGGCAAATCCCGCGGAACCCGTTTGGGAGGCGGCCAATTCGCTGAAAAACCTTGGCTCCTCGGTGTCTGAAAGCATCATTCAGGCGGCAGCCGACCAGTCGCGGTCGGTCCCCGAGCGGATGGCTGCCGGCTCGGCACTGCTCCAGCTTGGCTGGCAGCGGGAAGGCGTGCTAGCCCTCGAATCCGTTGCCCTCGACGATTCCGCACCTTTCGAGCGCAGGCTCGAATCGGCGCAGCTGATGGGCAAGTGGGGCGGCGAATACGCCACAGCCCGCCTCGGCATCCTTATGAACGGCAAGCATCTCCCCGAGCGCCTGCGGGTCGAACTCGCCTACAGCCTGTGGAAGCTGTCCTCCCGCCCGCAAGCCTACGAAACGCTTGACGAAATCCGCCTGAACGGGCAAAGCTCCCTCGCCCGCGCCGAAGCGCTTCTCGCGCTGGCGCAGACGGACCGCTTCGCTGTCTTGAAGGAAGACGTGAAAAAGCTTGCGGAAATGCCCGGACCCATCGGCGAACGCGCCGCCAACGTGCTCCTCATCAACGCCAGGCTCGACGACGAGATCCGCCGCGACGATTTCTCCATCAAGCTCATTTCCGAGGTCGTCCAGAAAATCCGGGACTACTACGCCATCGACGAGGACGACAAGGACCAGGCCAAGCGCCTCCAACCGAAAAGCCTCGGCGAATCCGGCGCACAGGCACTTCTCTATTCCCTCGACCAGTTCAACGACTATCTCAACGAAGAGGATTTCGCCGATTTCGACGCTCAGCTCAAGGCAAACTACGGCGGCATCGGGGCCTGGGTCGGCATGCGGGACAATCGCTTCACCATCCTCACCCCCATGTACGACAAGCCCGCCTACCGTTCCGGCCTGAAGCCGATGGACGTCATCGACCGCGTCGACGAGACTGACATCTCGGACATGAAGCAAAATGACATCGTCAAGCTGCTCAAGGGCGAACCCAATTCCATGGTCAAGCTGCGCGTCTACCGCCGCGCCTGGAAAGAACCCCGCGTCGTGGAAGTCAAGCGCGAGATCATCCAGATCGAATCGGTCCTGTGGCAGACTCTCCCGGGCGACATCGGCTATATCAAGATCAACTCCTTCAACGAAGGCGACCCCTTCCGCCGCATCAAGTCGACAGCCGGCCTGGTGAAGGACGCCCTTTCCGAATTCAACCGTCTGGGAGTGAACGGCATCATCCTCGACATGGCGAACAACCCCGGCGGCGTCCTTGTCTCCGGCGTCGACGTTGCGAAATTGTTCATCGGCGACAGCAAGGTCATCGTCACCAGCCGCGGCCGCAAAAACGACCGCCGCGCCACCACCTACAAAGCCGGTTACGGCAAGCCGTTCTATCGCAAACCGGTCGTCGTCGTCGTCAATGGCGGCACGGCATCCGCGGCCGAAATCGTCGCCGGCGCCATGCGCGACCACAACCGCGCGCCCCTGATCGGCAGAAAAACCTACGGCAAGGGTTCGGTGCAGTCCCTGATGGGGGTTAAAACCACCCGCGACCGTTCCCGCATCAAGCTCACCGTGGCCAAGTACTATCTCCCGAACGGCGAAACAATACACACCAAGGGGATCGAGCCGGACCGCAAGGCCCCCGAATCCGACCTCTCGGTCGCCGAGGCGGAAGCGCGCTGGAAGATCCGCGACCAGCACGACATCCAGTTCTGGCTTGAGGAAAACAACCGTTTCGAAAGGTACGAAGACGTCTATCGCGACCTGTTGGTGTTCGACAATTACGATCCCGACAGCTATCCCGAATTCAGTTCTTTGTACGAAACGCTTATCGCCAAATATCCGAAGGAACGAATCGACCAGGAACTGGTCAGAAAAGAAATCCGATACGGCATCGCTTCGTACCTGCGTGATTACAAGGGTGAGAGCGAGTATGTCGATCTCGAAGACAACCCGAGCCTCCAGGAAGCGGTCGTCACTCTCGGAGATGCGATGGGCGGCCTCCCCGACACTCCCCTTTTCGCCTCTATCCGTAATTCAGTCATGGAGAACCGTGAAAAAGTGGCCGAAGAGGAAGGCAATCTCGCGGAAGGAAAGTAGCTCTATACAGACAGTAGCAACAGAAGGGCGCAGAGGGGCGTCTTTCAATTTCATATGTCAAAGGCGATGTCCTGACAGTCTCGATTTTCCGTTTATCTTTACGGGTTTATTAACCCTGTGCACATAACCGGCAAACCGGGTTGTTATCGCATGCCTATACCAGAAGAGGGAAAAGAGCCGCGAATCCCTTGGGATAGATTAGAGGAAATAAATGAACGCAAGCACGATTATTACCTACAGCGAGGCTATAGCGCTCCTTGATTCGTTCATCAATTACGAACGTACCCCGCCCGCGTCCGGCGCAGCAGGGTTCGGTACCGAGCGAATGGCGAACTTGCTTGGACGCCTGGACTCGCCTCACCTGGCGGCTCCGGCGGTGCATATCGCCGGCACCAAGGGCAAGGGGTCTTCCGCAAGCTTGGTCGCCGCAGCGCTGTCCTCTACGGGACTGAAGACCGGACTTTACGTATCGCCGCATGTCGACACACTGAGGGAACGCATCATGGTCAACGGTCGCCCCATTTCGGAGCGGCAGTTCTCCGAATCCTGTCAGGCGGCGGTGAAAGCCGCGTCCGACATGCGTGCGGACGGGCATGAACCGACCTGGTTCGAAGTCTTGACGGCAACCGCTTTCCACGCCTTCAACGCGCTTGGAGTGGAGGCGATGGTGCTGGAGACCGGAATGGGCGGCAGGCTTGACGCGACAAACGTCTCCGACCTCCGTGCAGCCGCGGTCGGCATCACCACGATAAGCCTTGATCACGAAAACATCCTCGGTGGCACGCTTGCCGAAATCGCGGCCGAAAAAGCCGCCATTATCCGTGCGGGAGTGCCTGTCGTCGTCATGCAGCAGGAAAAGGAAGCGCTCAAGGTCATTCTGAAGCGCGCCAAGGATGTGGGCGCCCCGGTATTCCGTGTTGGCGAGGACATCACCGCGTCAGTAAGGAAAAAACCCCTTGCCGACCGCCCGGAGCTCGGACAGCGCGTCGACATGGAAACATGGCGTTCGATTTATCCGGACCTCGTCCTTTCCATGCTGGGCGAACACCAGATCCAAAACGCCAGCCTCGCCCTCGGCCTGGCCGAACTGTTTATGGAAGGCACGGGCAAGGGCCCGCTTGACTCCCTGGCGTTGAAGCGCGCCTGGCGCGGACTCGCGCTCCCCGCGCGCATGGAAGTCTATTCCACCAAGCCGTGGCTCATCGTCGACGGCGCACACAACCCCGCGTCAGCCTGGGCGGCGGCGGAAACGGTGGTCAATTCCTTTACCAGCGAAAACCGCACCCTGATCTTCGGCGCGGCAGAGGACAAGAATGTCAAGGCCATGCTCCGGATCCTCGCGCCCCTGTTCAAGACGGTGATTGTCAGTTCGTTCGAATCGCCCCGCAGCGTCAATCCGTCGAAGCTGGCGGAATTCATGGCGAACGAGTACCCGGAAATCCAGACGAAAGTCGCCGAAAATGCCGCAGACGCCCTTGCCCTCGCCAAGGAATCCGTCGATGCGGAAGGCTTGATCCTTGTGGCAGGGAGCCTGTATCTCGCTGGCGAAATCCGTACAGCCAGCCGCAACGCATCCTCAAAACGCTTGACGCGGAAGGACTAAAAAAACTTTTTTCCACCGGCTTGATTCCCATGTTTTTTTCTCCCCTTCACAAGAGGAGTCAAGCCGTTGGAACCTTCTCGGCAAATTAACAAACGTCACTCTGCAGGCAGGGTTGACGTTTTTTGTTATTTAGCCATAATATCACAGGTTATCTGAAAAATATAATGGGTTGGGTTCTTGTCTTGTTTGTTTTAAAAAAGGATCATCATGAACAAATTCCTCTGCGCTTCCATCGCTTCCGTCGCGCCGCTGTTTGCGCTGTTTGCCGTCCCCGCAGACGCAGGCGAACTTCCCCCCGGCCTGTATGCCAGGTTTGAAACGACCAAAGGGGTCATCATCTGCCGCCTCTTCTACGAAGACACCCCGATGACGGTCGCGAACTTCGTCGGCCTTGCCGAAGGCAAGCTCGACACCAACACGAAGCGCGGTCAACCGTTCTACGACGGCATCATCTTCCACCGCGTCATCCCCGACTTCATGATCCAGGGCGGCGACCCGGACGGCAGAGGCACCGGCGGCCCCGGCTACCAGTTCGCCGACGAAATCGTCGCCTCCCTCAAGCACGACTCCCCCGGCGTCCTCTCGATGGCCAATGCCGGTCCCGGCACCAACGGCAGCCAGTTCTTCATCACCCACGTCCCGACCCCCTGGCTCGACGGCAAACACACCGTCTTCGGCAAGGTCGTCAGCGGCCAGGAAGTCGTCGATTCAATCGCCCAGGACGATGTGATGAACAAGGTCTCGATCATTCGCGTCGGTCCCGATGCGGAGAAATTCCAGGTCGACCAGAAGGTCTTCGAGCAGCTCCAATCGCAGAACGGCAAACCCAAAGCCGGCAAGGAAAAGAAGAAGACCGCCTCCACCGAAAAGAATTTCGGCAAACAGATCCGCAAGTATGAAAAGGAAGCCAAGACGGCAAAGGCCGGGTTCAAGTACGTCGTCCTCGCCGAAGGCAGCGGAGCGCGTCCACGCCCGGGGCAAACTGTCGCCGCCGAGTACACCGGCCGCTTCATGGACGGCAGAATCTTCGATTCCTCGGAAGGCCGCGGCCCGATTGAATTCAAGGCAGGCAAGGGCAATGTCATAAAAGGCTGGGACGAAGCCATCCTCGACATGAAGGTCGGCGAAAAGCGCGCCCTCATCATCCCGCCGAACCTCGCCTACGGCAAGGCCGGCGCGGGCGGCGGCGTCATTCCCCCCGATGCGACGCTGTTCTTCGAAGTGGAACGGGTTAAATAATTGCCAATGATGGAATAAATACATCGCAAAGCATGATTGCGAGGGTAGGACGAGCGAGTCCTTATATCCAAATTTTGCTTCATTGTCAATTCAAGCGAGACCCTCTCCGGCATGGAGGGGGTTTCCTTAATATCAGGTTTGCGTCCCTAAACCATGACGAAAAACCTTGACAAGAGGCGTTATATTAATAGCATTTATAGAGGTACTTAGCAGAGTATTTGACGCCCCCGGATCTGTGTCAGGTGACATAGAGGGATTTTATGTTATTTTATTGCTGAATCAGGTAGAAATCATGGAGTATGAGCTTACTGACATCGGTCCGTGCCGTAAACGTCTGACCTTAAATTTTTCCGCAGATGAAGTAGCCAAAGTTCTTGGCGAAAGCTATTCGGAAGTTGACAATCACGTCCAGATAAAAGGCTTCCGCAAAGGCAAGGCCCCTAGGCGCATTCTGGAGAAGAAATTCGGCCGTGAAGCCATTCTCGGAGCGGAGGACATCCTCGCCGAGCGCAATGTCAACCAGACTGTCGAGAAAGAAAAAATCGTGCTCCTCGGCAATGCTGACAAGATCACGGAAAAGGGCATTCTCAAGGACGGAGAACCCTACAAGCTCGAATACGAATTCGACGTCCGCCCGGACTTCGAAATGCCGGAATACAAAAACCTCGTATTGGACACGATAGCCCTTCCCGTCACTGATGAAGCTCTTGACGAACGGATGGAAAGCATCCGCCACATGTTCGCCAAGTACGACCCGGTCGAAGAACCGGCCAAGAAAGAGGATATCCTCAACGTTGATTTCAAGGCCGAAGTCGAAGGCAACGAAATCATGAACATGACCGACCGCAACCTGCGCGTCAAAGGCGACCGCCTCTTTGGCCTGCCCTACCCCGAACTGGAAGAAAAGTTCGTCGGCGTCAAGGCGGGGGACAAGGTCGAACTGACGATTGATCTCCCGGCGGACCACCCGGAAGAGGAATTGCAGGGCAAACCGGCCAAGGTCGAAATTGTCGTGAAGCGCGTCGAGCGCCCGGTTCTTCCGGAGCTCACCGACGAATTCGCAGCCTCCATCGGCATGTCCTCCATCGCCGACTTCAAGAACCGCATCAAGATCAACATGGACCAGGAAGCAGCGATGGAAGCGCGCCACAAGCAGGAAAGGGAAATCCTCGACCAGCTTATCGCCAAAGTCGAGTTCCCCGTTCCGGAAAAGTACGTCAAGGAAAAGGCCGAGTTCATCGTCCGCGACCGCATCAACGAACTCGCCCGTCAGGGTCAGGGCGTATCCGACATGGAGGCGTTGAAAAAGGACGCAGAGGTCGAGGCAGACCGCCAGACCCGTTGGGAGATCTTTGCCAGCCGCATCGCCGACGCGGAAAACATCCAGGTCTCGAACCAGGAAGTCTCCCGCCACGTCGAGCGCCTCGCCCAGTCCTTCAATACCACTCCGGCGAAGATCGTGCAGCGCATCCGCGACTTCAACGGCGGTCCCGCCATGGTCAAGGAGATCATGGACATCAAGGTGATGCAGCTCATTATTGACAGCGCCAAGCAGCCCGGCGGCATCATCGCCAAAACCGAAGGTGAAACGGAAGAAGTCAATGCCGACGCCGCCCAGACCGCGACGAACCCGTCATGCGACTGCGGCCACGACCATAGTCACGACCACGGTCATGACCATGGCCACGATCACTAACCAACAGTCGACGTTTGCCAACTGCGGCTGACGCTTCCGGACGGAGAAGGATATCGGACAGACGGGGACAAGTTGTAACAACGGCAACTTTTATGGTAAAACCAACTTCTGGCTTATAGAAAGAGAATATACATAATGTCTAAATCACCGATTGAGCCTATGGCCGACCTCGTACCTTTTGTTATCGAAAGAACCGGCAGAGGCGAACGCAGCTACGACATTTACTCGCGCCTGCTTTCCGACCGAATCATCATCATCGGCTCGGACATCCGCGACCACAATGCCAGCCTGTACATCGCCCAGATGCTCTATCTCGACCTTGTCAACCGCGACGCCGACATCCAGGTTTACATCAACTCACCGGGCGGCAGCGTCACGGCAGGTCTCGCGATCTATGACACCATGCAGCACCTGTCCTGCGACGTCGCCACCTACTGCATCGGCCAAGCAGCCAGCATGGGCGCGGTTCTTTTGGCTGCGGGCACCAAGGGCAAGCGCTTCAGCCTTCCCCACAGCCGCATCATGATCCACCAGCCGTGGGGCGGCGCCGAGGGTACCGCTGCCGACATCACGATCCAGGCGGCCGAAATCAACCGGCTCAAGGGCATCTTGAACGGCATCCTCGCCAAACATTGCAACAAGGACGTGGCCGTGGTGGAAAAAGACACCGACCGCGACTTCTTCATGAGCGCCCATGAGGCCATGGAGTACGGCCTGGTCGACGAAGTCATCACCCCCGGCGAAAAGAAGGAAGCCGACAAAAAGTAGTGACGCAACCAAACTGCGGGCGGTTCATCCGCCCGCAGAAAAAGGAATATTTCGAAATGACTAAGCAAAGCAACGGTTCGGGCGGTGGCTCCAGAAGGTCAAGCGGACAACGCTGTGCCTTTTGCGGCAGGGCTCCTGAACCAAACAACAAGGTCATCCAAGGTTACGGGGATGTCTGCATTTGCTCGAACTGCGTCAAGATGTGCATGGCCTTGATGCAAGAGGAAGAATTCGGCCGTCGGGAAGAGGACTCGTCCATCTCCCGCGCCCCTTCCCCGCGCGAGCTCAAGCATGCCCTGGACGAATACGTCATCGGTCAGGACTACGCCAAAAAGGTGCTGTCCGTCACCGTGCACAACCACTACAAACGCCTCATGTCCATCGGCAACGGCAGGTACGGCGCGGACAATGTCCAGGTGGAAAAGTCCAATGTCCTTATTGTCGGCCCTTCGGGCTGCGGCAAAACGCTTATGGCGAAGACGCTGGCTGAAACGGTCGATGTACCGTTCGCCATCGCGGACGCCACCACCTTGACCGAAGCCGGCTATGTCGGCGAGGACGTCGAGAACATCCTGCTCCGCCTTATCCAGGCGGCGGACGGCGACGTCACCAAGGCGGAAAAGGGCATTGTCTATATTGACGAGATCGACAAGATCGGCAAACGCACCCAGGGCGTGTCCATCACCCGCGACGTCTCCGGCGAGGGCGTGCAGCAGGCATTGCTGAAAATGCTCGAAGGCACGGTATGCAACGTTCCACCCCAGGGCGGGCGCAAGCACCCGGAACAGCGCTATATACCGATAAACACGCAGAACATTCTGTTCATCTGCGGCGGTACCTTCGACGGGCTTGACGAGATCATCGGACGCCGCGTCGGCCAAAAGTCCGTCGGCTTCCACCGTGAAGTGGAAAAAACCATCGACCAGGAACTGGGCGACTTGCTGGAACAAGTCGACACCGACGACCTTCTCGAATACGGCATTATCCCGGAGCTTCTCGGCCGCCTCCCCGTGATTGCCCCCATCCGCCCGATGGACGAGGACGCGCTGATCCGTATCCTGAGGGAACCGAGGAACGCGCTTCTCAAGCAGTACGACATCCTTTTCAAGATGGAAGACGCCGAGATCGACTTCACCGACGAAGCGCTTCGCGCTGTGGCTCAGAAGGCGCTGAAGAAGCTCACCGGCGCCAGGGCCCTCAGGGGCATTGTCGAAGACGCCCTTATCGGCCTTATGTACGAGCTCCCGGATCTTCCGCGCCCGCATAAATACATCATCGACCCGGATCTGATCAACAACGGCTGGGACGCCTGGGGCGTTAAGCACGGCTATATAGCCGAAGAAGAAAAGAATCTGACCCGCAAGGGCGATTTCAGCGAGCCCAATGCAGGCAAAAGCGAAGTACCGGCGTAAGAGCCTCGCCGGAACAGTGTAATCAAATCAAACCCGGAAATGCCTGCTGGCGTTTCCGGGTATTTTATTGGGAAAAGATGTGCATTCTCCCCCTTATCGTAACCCTCTCCACTTTCGGTGAGAGAGTTACGATAAGGGGGTGGAGATCAGAGACGACGTCACATAGTCACGAGTCAAAATCCAAAAGATTCTGGTTTTGCCTGTTTATATCGAGACGCTGCGGCCTCGGAGCGGCGGTGATGGCGGGCGACGGCCGCGACGGTAGGTCCCCCCTGAACGGCGGTATCCTGCAGTTGGCAGATTGCCTGCTCTCGGTTTTCTGCAGTTGGAAGCGCTCCATCATGTTCCTGAGTTCATCGCTCTGGATGTACAGGGACCGCGCGGCCGAGGCGGTCTGCGAGGCATACTGCGTATTTTGCTGGGTGGTGTGGTCGATCTGTCCGAGGCTGGTGGCGATCTGGTCGATACTCTTGGACTGGTCGTGGCTGGCCTGCGCGATCTCGCGGTAGAGGTCCGCCGTCCGCTGGGCATTTTCGAGAATTTCCTTGAACGCGGCATCCGTGCGGAGCGCGATGGCTGCGCCGTTTTCCACGCGCTGGACCGTGTCTTCGACGAGGGAGGCCGTCTGCTTGGCTGCGGTGGCGCTTCGGGCGGCAAGGTTCCTCACCTCCTCCGCGACGACGGAAAAACCTTTCCCCTGCCTTCCCGCCCTGGCCGCCTCGACAGCCGCGTTCAGGGCAAGAAGATTGGTCTGGAAGGCGATATCGTCAATCAGTTTGACGATCTGGGCAATCTGCTTGCTGGAGCTCTGGATTTCCTGCATTGAAGCGACCATCTCCTCCACCGCAGTATAGCCGTTTTCCGCCACTTCGCGGCTGGAAATGGCGAATTCGTTGGCGCTGGAGGCGTTTTGCGCGTTCCTGTGGGTCTGGTCGCCGATCTGCGTGGTGCTGGCGTAAATCTGCACCAATGCCGTTGAGGAGGCGACAGCGCCTTCCGACAGGGACTGGCTGACGGTGGTGATGTCCCCGGCGCCGCTCGAGACCTGCTTGACGTGGGCGTTGACCTGCACTAGCGCATCGTGAGTTATTTTCATCATGTCCGAAAGCGCCCGGCCGAGTTTGTCGTCTTCGCTCCTGACGCTCACCGAACCGGAAAAATCGCCCAAGGCCATCTCGCCTGCGACGCAGACGATTTCCCGTTGCGCATCCAGCATGTCCCCCACAGAACGCGCAAGGACGCCAATTTCATCCTTCCGTTCGGCATAGTCCTTGAGAAACGCCATGTCGATGTTGCCCTTGGCGAGGAGGTTCATCTGCCTGGCCGCCAGCCGAATGGGCTGGGAGATATAGCGTGTCTGCCATAGGGCGAGGACGATCGACACTGCAAGGCCCAAAACGCAACACGCCAGGAACAGCAACGTCGCGCGGTCGGTATGGACGATGGACGTCTTGGCCGCATCCGTTGTGTCCTTGACCTGATCGTTAAGGACAGCCATTTGGTCGGTAATGCTTTCTATTTGCCGGGTTGCGTCGGACATGCCGTTTTTGGCGGCGATGGCGTCGGCCGCTGCGACCTGCGTTTCCTCCGAAGCGATGCGGGCCGATTCGCGTGTTGAACTGCTGATGAGATTGACAACGGCGTCGAGACGACGGTTCACCTCTTCGCGCGCGGTCTGGCCTTCTCCGAAGGCGATATCAAAGGCGTTTTTCGCCACTTCCTCGAACTCGAAGCCACCGCGCTTGCGTTCCCTGAGCATACCGTCGATCTGGTCGAATTGATCCATCAGCTGGTCATGGACGCTCTTCCATTCGATCCATGAATCGAGAAACTGCTGCCAGGCGTCCTGCTTGTCGCTGGTCAGAGACGACATCAGCGTGGAAAAGGTGGACAGCGCGAGATCGCCGCGCTGGAACGCGTTCGCGATGGCGACACGTTGCTGATCCCTGATATCCATATCGTAAAGCTGGCGCATCAGTAGGGTGCGTTCGCCGACAGCGACGGCGGTAAGCGCTTCGCGGATCGTCCCGATGGCAATGACGGCGGGAAGGTCGAGGGAGTTCAAGGTATTGACGCGGTTGGACGTTTCCTCCATGGTGCTCACGGCTGTATCGAGGGTCATGCCGGTGCTTTTGATGATGGATCCGGCATTGGCGAGGGACGTATTTGTCTCTTCGAGAAGGGCGGAGACCTTCTCGAAGGAGTCGAGGGATGTACCCAGGGTCTCCCTGGAATCGTGGAGTCCGTTATGCGCGACAACAGCGACCAGGACTGTCATCAGGGTGACGCCGCAAAAGGCCAAAAATAAGCGCCGGGCGACGCCCCACCGCACCCCGTATTTTCGCTCGGGGGGGGATTGATTGTTCGTGGTGTAGGCCATTATTTATTTCTTTCCGCAAAAATAGAAGTTGCTATACTTGAACTATATATACAGGCGGTTAGGCAAAGGTAAAGCATTAATTTGCATTTTGCCTTGCACGTATATACCATTCATCAGTTAGCAATTGCAATTATATATCGATATTATCTAAAATTCATTTTACTTATTTTATTTTTCATTAGATACACGATCGGACTCTAAGAGAAAGGACCAAATGATGTCCCATAGGAACCGGTTTTTATCACTACTGATAACCATACTTGTCACATCTGTTTCTTCGTATTCGCTCGCGGCCGAACCGGAAAAATTGGGATGGCCCGGCGACGTTTTCATACTTTCAGGCCCCAATGGCGGTCAATGGAATGCCCTCGGGAATGAAATGGCGAAAATCCTCACCGAAGCGGGGATACCGACGCAGAACCAGGTCGGCGGCGGCCTGGAAAACCTGAAATTGGTCGGCGAAGGCAAGGCTGACATCGGGTTTACCCTCTATTCGTTCCTTGGAGCTGCGAAGGCCGGAGAGATTGAACTCCCGGAGGTGAACCTGGACAACGCGGTGATCCTCGCCAATATTTATCCACAAGTATTGTACATCATCGTCCGCAAGGATGTAGCGGAAAAGCACGACCTGAAAACGCTCGCCGACCTGTTGAAAGTCACCGACCCTCTGCGTTTCGCCACCCTCCCCAAAGGGACTGGGTCGGAATTCATCTTCAATATGCTTTTGAAAAGCGCCTACCGCACGAATTACAACGAGTTGTCAAAACAGAGCTGGGACATCCGTTTCGAAAGCTACGCCGAGATCACCCGGATGTTCCTGGAAAAGGAACTGGACGTCTGCGCCTATACGGCTGGTCCGAACACCTACCTTATCCCGACATTGATTGAAAAGAAGGTCGATGCGATATTCATGCCGGTCGACGAGGAAATGTTGAACCTGATGACCCACCAGTTCATGACCATCACCTACGTTATCCAGAAAGGGGATTATGAAAACGTCCCGGAGGACATCCTCACCCTCGGTGATTTCAGCTGCCTGGTTACGCAGAACGAACTGCCGGAAGAGCTGATTTACGACATCAACAAAATCCTCTGGGAGAACAAGTCCCGCCTGGAAAAGATCACCAAGGATATAGCCGATCTGTCGCCCCGCTACGCAATCGCGGGACAAAGTGCGGTGCACCCGGGATCGGAGCGGTTCTGGACTTCGCCGGAAATGCTTGAGCTGAAGAAGGGCAAGAAATAGATTTGGTTTTAACCGCAGAACACAGGGCAATTCTGATAATGACAACACAAAAGGACCGGCCGATTCGCTCGGCCGGTCCTTTTGTATTTATTGTTAAAGCTCTCTATGGCTAAATACTGCAGTGGCTATATCCCGATACCGAGAGCCACGCCCAACTGGTACACAATCAGGGTTGCCACATAGGCGATGAGGGTAAACCCGATGATCATGGCGACCGGATAACCCCACCCGCCGGTCTCGCGCTTCGCCACGGCAATGGTGGCCACGCACGGTAGGGACAGCAGGGCGAACAGCATCATACAGAAGCCCTGGAGCGGGGTGTAGTTGGCTTGCAGCTTGCTCCGCAGGCTGTCCGACTCTTCGTCAGCCTCGCCGACGGAGTAGACGATGCCCATCTGGGCGACAAACACTTCCTTGGCGGCGAACGAACCGATGATCGCCGTGCCAATGCGCCAGTCAAAGCCGAGAGGTTTGAGCACCGGCTCCAGGAACAGGCCGATTCGGCCGGAGATGGAGTAGGCAAGCTCTTCACTCTGCATGGCATTGTCCAGCTCCCCTGCCTCCTCGTTATACGGAGCGAGGAGGTCGTCTCGGTATTGGACCGCCGCCGTGACAATTTCGGACGGATAGTCAAGATTGGCGATGGCGGAAGCCTTTTCCTGTTCGGCGGCGACATAGCCGTCGGAGCCTTCCTCTTCTTCCGCGACCGCCTCTTCGAACGCTTCGTCGATCCCGCCGACGGATTCTTCCGCCTCGATGAACTGGCGCAGGCGCTCGCCTCCGGGCTGGCCGAAGAGACCCTCGACCGTTTCCTCGTAGGCGGCTTCCGCCTGGGAGTAGCCTTCCTCGTGTTCCCAGTACTCGCCTGCAGCCGCTTCTTTTTCTTCCACAGCGTTGCGCCAGGCGACGAGAAGGTCGCCGTCGAGGCCGTTATCGCTCGCGAATGCGGCCAGTTCGCCGTGCAGCTGTCCTGCGAGGTTTTCGTGCTCCGCTTCGTAATCCTGTTCGAAATTCTCCTTCTTGGGGTAAGCGGTCATGGCCCAGAGAATGATGCTGACGGCAAGGATGATGGTACCGGCTTTCTTTACGTACTCCCGCGCCCTGTCCCACATGAGGGTGATGACGGAACGCAGGGTGGGCATGCGATAGGGCGGAAGCTCCATGACGAAAGGAACGGAATCGCCCTTGAAGAGGGTGCTACGGAGAATCTTCGCGCCGACGATGGCGAAGATGATGCCGATGATGTAGATTATCCACAGCATCCAGGCGTGCAACGCTTCAGGGAAAAAGGCCGGGATGATAAGGGCGTAGATGGGAAGCCTCGCGCCGCAGCTCATCCAGGGCAGAACCAGGATGGTAGTGATGCGGTCGCGGCGGTTTTCCAGGGTGCGCGTGCCCATGATGGCCGGGACAGTGCAGCCGAAGCCGAGAAGCATGGGGATAAAGCTCTTGCCATGCAGGCCGATCTTGTTCATGAAGCGGTCCATGAGGAACGCCGCCCTGGCCATGTAGCCGGTGCCTTCGAGGAAGGCGATGGCGAGGAACAGGAGTATGATGTTCGGCAGGAACACGAGGACGCCGCCGACGCCGCCGATGATGCCGTCGACGATTAGATCCCGGAGCGGGCTGTCGGCCGCTTTCGGCCACATATGGGCCACGCGCTCGCCAAGGACGGCGAAGCCTTCCTCGATCCATTCCATCGGCGCTTCAGCCAGCGTAAAGACCAGCTGGAAGACGATGTACATGAGGATCAGGAAAATGGGAAGTCCAAGGACGCGGTTCAGGAGGACGGAGTCGATCGTGTCCGACATGTCCATCCTGGCTTCGGGGGTGAATTTCACCGATTCGGCGGTCAGGCCGGAGATCCAGCCGTAGCGGGCTTCCGCCATGGCGATTTCCGGAAGGTCGTCGTTTTCCGAAGAGAAAGTGTCGCGGAAAGTGCGCGCCTCGGCGAGCACTGCCGAAGACTTGACCCGGCCGATGATGTCCGAATCGTTTTCGATCAGGCGGGCCGCCAGCCATTTTTCCGGATAGGTTTTGGCAAGGGCACGGTCTTCCCCGGCCAGCATGCCGTCAATCTTGTCGATTTCTTCTGCGATGGGGGTGGGGTAATGGATGCTTTCGTACTTGGGTTCGTTGTCTTCGGCGGCGCGGGAGATGGCGATAAGGAGTTCGTCCATGCCTTCCTTGCGGTTGCCGACGGTGGGGACGACGGGAGCCTTGATGAGTGATTTGAGTTTGGCGATGTCAAACTCGATGCCGCGCGCCTTGGCGACGTCGGCCATATTGAGTGCGAAAACCATCTTGACGCCGAGTTCCATCAACTGCACCGCCAGATAGAGGTTGCGGTCGAGGTTCGACGCGTCGAGGATCTGGACCACCACGTCCGGTCGAGAATTGACCAGGAAATCCCTGGCGACGACCTCTTCCGGCGAAGACGCCGAAAGGGAATATGTGCCGGGCAGGTCGACCACTTTGTACAGGACGTCGCCCCGTTTGATCGTGCCTTCCTTTTTCTCGACAGTGACGCCCGGATAGTTACCCACATGCTGACGCGAGCCGGTCAGCGCATTGAACACCGTTGTCTTTCCGGCGTTCGGATTGCCTGCCAAGGCAACAACAATCTCTTTCATCCCCGCTCCTAATACATAACAAAGGTTTTATCAATCAAACACAACAGCAAAAAAGAAATGTCCCCGAGTGCCAGTCAGTGACAATTCTGTCCACGCGATGCAGCTTTCGTTCAACCCATACTTACGAAAGAAGATATCAAGAAACTACCTTGTACAGACCTCGCTTTTCAGGAGTCTGTCTTTGCCAGGTGATGTGTACAGCAATATATTTATTTAACAAGTACGCAGTCAGCCATGCCTCCCGCAAGCGCCAGCCGCGCACCGCCGAGCTTGACCACCACCATACCGTTGTTACGGGAAAGAACGGAAATATCCGCGCCGGCAACCAACCCGAGCTCACTAAGGCGCAACGACTGTTCGTCGGGTCCGCAGACGCGTTCAACCCGGTAGGATTTGTTTGCCTGTGCTTTGGCAAGCGCCATTTCTTGAGTACCCATACCTTTGGCGAGAATCATTTTTATTCCGCTTTCTATAGTGCAATAGGCTCATAGCCTACAGAGTTGACGATTCTTCACACGCTCTTGACCACAACCTTCGACGCTTCTTCTTTCCGGAGGGAAAGATTATAGCCTCGAACCTTAAGATCGATGGGATCGCCCAAGGGTGCGATGCGCTCAACGGAGACGACAGACCCTTTGGTCAGCCCCATTTCGGTGATGCGCTTTTTCAAGACCACATCGCCGGAGATGGAGACAATTTCTGCCTTGTTGCCAGGGGCAACAGTATCCAACGTCAGGGTTTCCCCCATTTCACGACTCCTTTTGTTTACCGATTTCACATGATCCGTCTTCGGATGCGCTGCATACGCGGCAACGGCCCGATGTACGGCAATCGGCCAGATGCCCTTCCTTAAAACTGTCAAGCCAATTTTCCGCGTTGCGCGGACATGTTTTGACGAAATTGGCAAAATCAACCAGCTTGTCGACTATCTCCCGGGGTATCGAATGCTCCATACCGCAGGCGGCTTCCTCCGCAACCCCTTCCTCAACACTAAGGACTTCAGTAAAGAAATCCTTCAGGGCCGAGTGCCTGCTCACCACGTCCTCGGCTATTTTTCTACCTTCAAGCGTTAAGGTCACCGCTTCATAAGGCGAATAGTTGATAAGGTTCAACTGCCCAAGCGATTTCAGCGCGGCGGTCACGGTCGATTTGTGGACCTTCAGGTTTTCCGCAATATCCCTGGAATGGGCATGCTTATCGTGCCTGCACAGATGATAAATAGCCTCAAGGTAATCTTCCAACGCCGCGGTCAAGCCAGGTGTCGATTTTCGCAAGATACTATCCCTTATTCTATGTTTTGCGCCTCAAACTATATAATAACTGTCGTCCTAAAGCAAGGATTTTCCGCAAAAAAATTTGTTTTATAAAACTTATTCGCAAAGGGTATTGTCATAATCTTAACAGGATGCCTCCGGGCACCATGCTAAAATTTGTTACCTATTATATTGTATAAAGATATCACATTACCAACGAATCAGCGCCGAAGCCCAGGTCATGCCGCCGCCAAACGCCACCAACGCCAACAGGTCGCCCTGCTTCAACGCACCACCCTTTTTGGCTTCATCCAGTGCGATCGGGACAGTTGCGGAGGATGTATTGCCGTAGCGGTCAAGATTCATGAAGATTTTTTCAATCGGTATATCCAAATGCTTGGCTGCGCTCTCGATGATTCTCGCGTTCATCTGGTGCGGAATGATGAGGTTGATGTCGTCGCGGGTGAGGTTGCAGCGTTTGAGAGATTCATTGACAAGCATGACGATCTTGCTGATGGCGTTCTTGTAAACGGCACGACCTTCGAGCTTGATGTACTGGAGGTGGTTGTCGATCATCTCGTAGCTGGCCGGAATGCGGGAGCCGCCGCCTGGTAGAATCATCAGGTCCGCGCCCGAACCGTCTGCGGCAAAATGCGTGTCGATGATGCAACTGCCGTTGTCGTCCGCCGCCGAGATCACCGCCGCGCCCGCACCATCCCCGAAGAGGATGCAGGTGTTGCGGTCGGTGTAGTCGGTGATGCGGGTAAGCGTTTCCGCGCCGACGATGAGGACGTGCTTGGCTGTATTGGCCGCGATCGCCGTTCTCGCCACGGCGAGGGCGTAAATAAAGCCGGAGCATGCGGCGGCAAGGTCGAAGGCCGGCACCTGGCGGCAGCCGAGGCTGTGCTGAATGCGGCAGGCGGTGGCGGGGAAAACCGTGTCCGCCGTCACGGTCGCGACGATGATCTGGTCAATGTCTTCCGGGGTCAGGCCGGCGTCGGCGATAGCACGTTTAGCAGCTTCATGCGCCAGGTCGCTGGTTGCCTGGTCTGGCGCAGCCATTCGGCGTTCGATAATGCCGGTGCGCTGACGTATCCATTCGTCGGAGGTCTCCACCAGGCTTTCGAGATATGAGTTTGTGATGCGTTTTTCAGGCAAATAGCTGCCGGTGCCGGAAACCCTGGCCTGGCGGAACGTGTACTGGTTCATAGCTGTCCTTTGGAAAGAAACAATATCCCTACTTTCCCCTACTCGAGGGGAACGGCGTCCATAGTAACAAATCAGGCAAAGCATAATTCTTTTCGCAATTCAATGCAAGAATCTGATTTCATGGAGAAAAAATAGCATGGAATACGGTATACTGTAATCATGGTGGCACGTAACCGCGGCGGAACGAATTCAGCCGGTGGTTTTCTTAAGGTTTCGGTCGCTCACGGCGGATTGTGCATACACCGACAAAAAAGACCAGAGGAAAAATTTCCGCACGTTATGCCCATACCCCGTAAGCCGTGCTTATGGCACACGATATGCTTCGTACAATTGCGGTTTAATTGGTAAAATCCATCAAAGATTTTTTTTAAATTTGTATTATTCATCCGGTTTCTGTACTATCTTAAGCTATGTTTTGTAAGAGTCGCTGACTGGTTAAATCATAAATCCCAAGGAGACGAAAATGACCGCCGAAACAAAGAAGAAACTGGAAGGGAAGTATCTTACATTTGTCCTTGGCGATGAAGAATATGGTATTGATGCGCTCAAGGTCGGCGGCATCCTCAGCTTGCAGCCGATTACGCCGATCCCCCAGACACCGCATTATTTCAAGGGCGTCATCACCGTTCGCGGCAAAGTCGCGCCGGTCATCAGCGCCCGCCTGAAATTGGGCATGTACGAGGTGGAGGACACTCCGGAAACGTGCATTATTCTCGTCACGCTGAAAAACGCCTGGGCGGGAATGATCGTCGACACTGTCAGGGACGTCATCGACATCAAGGGCGAGGAAATCGAACCCCCGCCGGCGATGGGCGGCTTTGACGAACGCGAGGTCATTGGCCTTGCCAAAAGCGGTGACAAGGTGAAAATCCTCATCGATATCGACGAGACCCTGTCCGAAGTGTCGAACTACGCACAGGGCTTTGACGAAAACCTGGAAGATGTCGGATAACACCAAAAGTGTTCCGATCCGAATTATTGACCAAGCCGAGGCATTCGTTGCTCCGGTTTGCTCATGAAACGACGCGCTTACAAACGAAAAACCATGCGGGGAGAACGCATTAGAGGAAGATCGGCAATGGCTACATTTTTTATGGTGCAAATCCGTATACTCGACAAGAAGCACCAGGCGGCCTGTGACGAGTATATTTCCAAGATAAAGCCGATAGTCGAAGGCTTCGGCGGCCAGTACCTGATCCACAGCGAAGCAATCAAAAACATGCTTGGAACCTGGCAGCCGGACCGGATGATCGTCATCCAGTTTGAAAACAGGGACAAGTTGAAAGCCTGCTTTTCGTCAGCCGAATACCGCACCGTCGCCGGCTTGCGGGAAAAGCACGTCTTCACCGATGCGATCATCGTGGAAGGGTAGTACCGCAATCGACAATGGTCAATTGTCAAAGCAGTTCCGAGGCCGAGGCCACATGTTGATCAGTGCAACAAACCTCCTTTATTTCAGCCCCACCCGCACCACCCAGGCCATCGTCAGGACGATAGCACAGGGCGTTGGCCTGCCGACGCGGGAATTCGATTTCACCCACCTTTCGACCTCGCCCGCCACTCCGGTATTCGGACAAAACGAACTGGCTGTCGTCGGGCTTCCCGTCTATATGGGCCGTGTACCGTCTGCCGCCAACGCCTATCTTCGCACACTCAACGCGGAAGGTGCACCATGCATTGTGGTCGGAGTATACGGCAACAGGGCGTTTGACGATTATCTCGTCGAGCTGGAGGATATCCTGCGAGAACAAGGCTTTCTCCCCGTGGCGGCGGCCGCGTTTATTGGCGAACATTCCATTACCTCCGCCCTCGGCACTGGCAGACCAAACCCGGACGACCTCGCCCTGGCGACCGAATTCGGCAAACACACGGCCAACAAACTAGAGGCGGCGGACAGCGTTCCGGTCCTTGCCGCAGGGAAGATTCCCGGCAACCGGCCCTATGAGACATATTCCGCCAAGGCGAGCAAAAAGAAGGATGGGGAAAAAGTGGCAAACGGCCCGACCGTGGACGACCTCTGCACCAACTGCAAGCTCTGCGTCTCCGTCTGCCCGATAGACAACATCAATCCTGACAATGTCAGGGATATCAACCCTTATGAGTGCCTGCGCTGCCATGCCTGCGTCCGCAACTGCCCGGCAGACGCGATCCGCTTTCTCAAACCAGGGTTCATTCGGCATGTCAAGGATCTGGAAAACAGCTTTTCAAAGCCGGACAAGACGCCCTTGCTCGTTCTTTAAATGCTTTAGCCGCCTGCCGCAAAAACTCCGCACCAATAAAATATATAAAAAACG
>DAIOFH010000018.1:0-43223 GCA_036745875.1 Planctomycetota bacterium
TTGCCGGCTATGCCTATGTCGAACACTTCGCCATCAACCCGGAACTGCGGGGGAAATCCCTCGGCTCGAAAAGCCTGGAGGCCTTTTGCGCGATGCACGATCTGGTGATACTTGAGATCGACCCGCCGATCGATCCTGTCGCCGTCCGGCGGGAAGTTTTTTATCAAAAACTCGGTTTCCACTCCAACCCGTATCCACACAGGCACCCCCCGTACCGTCCAGGAGTCACACCACACGAACTCGTGGTGATGAGCCATGCTCGCGCGGTCACCCGGGAAGAATACGGACAATTCGCCGACGACCTCGCTAATATAGTCATGGCGGACGTGCGGTAAGGGGGCGCCTTAATAGAAGATGCTCAGTGTTTCGTTGCGTTCGACCAGCACCGATTCCTGGTTCATGGAGGTTTTCATTTCTTCGATCACCGCCGCCAGTTGCTGCTCGGTCGTTTCGAGGAAGTCGTAAATCAGGGTTTTTTCACTGAACTGCTGCCCGGTGTCGGAAAGCCAGAATCCTTCCGCCTCGCGGACCGTAAATCCCCTTACATGTTTCGCGGCAACGGCGTTCAGCTTGGATTTTGCTTCTTCGGAAGAAAACAGGGGCCTGGCTTCGTCCTTGTCGTTCAGGCCGACATACACGGTCCATTTGACCGACCGGAAAAGAGGTTGGCCGCTGATGCGGTTGTGTCCGCCACTTCTGTCCGTCGGGGTGAATGATCCGCCCGCGAACAGCGCTATGAAGACGACATTTATGACAAGCAGAAGCAAAACGGCGTATTTGTATGGCTTGGTCATTGAGGTTCGTCCTTATTCCTGCCGGATGCATTTCTCTACAATAATCCTGTGGTCGAATATTGGCAAATAACTTATGCCTTTTCCTTGTACTGCAGTAGGATTTTGCTTATTATTAAAATGCTCCAAGTTCCGAAAAATGCCTTCGCGGTTTTCTTTGTGCCTGTAATCCGGTTTTTTGCCATAATTAAGCAAACCATTGTTTGGAATTGAGATAATGCCCAAAAAAGTTCGAATCACCGAGGCGGAATGGCCAATTATGGAGGTGTTATGGGAATGCCAAACCGCAACCGCGGCGGAGATTGTCGAAGCCGTCTCGCGCAGCCGCGACGTCTCCATGCGCACCATAAAGGCGCAGATACGGAGCCTGGTCGCCAAGAAAAAAGTTTCCTACTCCGTTGACAAAAACGACTTCCGGATCTACCACTACAAGGCCGTGATAACCCGCGAGCAGGGAATGGAAGAAAAAAACCATTCCATCCTGAACCTGGTCTACGGCGGCAAAACCAGCAGCCTTTTGACGCATTTCCTCAACAATTCCGACCTGGAAAACAACGAGATCGACGACCTATTGGCACTGCTGAAGAAAAAGAAAGCCGAAAATAACGGCTGAACGCATCAATATCGCCTGCAATCCGTTATTCCACGACAACCGAATAACCCCTGGAAATCACCTTCGAGCGGGTAAAATTACCGATCACTCCCTGCCGCGAGTACAGGTAATGCTCCCGCACCACCACCCCGTCCTCGGATTCCATGGTCACCGTTTCGCCTGTCCGGGGATAGACGTTCAAGTCCTCGGTCGACAACGCGATGGCAAGAATCGCGACAAAGGCGAATATGACCAGGCATCGCTTGGCCAGAAGCCTGTCCTCCGTCGCCGGCATACATGACGGATTGCCGAAAATATACCTGAAACGCCTCGCGGTGTCCTTGTATGTAGAGGAAAAATTCAGGGCCGGCGCATCTTCCCTTTTGGCTGCGATGAACTTGGCGACCAGGTCGACATACGCGGTGGTTGTGACGCCGAGCCTCAGGACCGCCTTGTCGCAGGCGATTTCAACATGGTTTTTAAACCGCCCAAGCGCATGGAAAAATACCGGGTTGAACCAGAAAAATGCGACCAGGCAGTCCGCCGCAAGGCATTTGAGGGAGTCCTTGCTTTGTATATGGGTCAGTTCGTGGAGATACAGCGCCTGGCGTTCCGCCGCGTCGCAGCTGTCGTAAAAATCCGGCGGCACGAAGATGTGGGCGTTCCATAACGCCCAGGACGAAACCGAACCGAAGGCCGGCGAATAGAGGACCCTGACCCGTCGCCGCAGCCCGGACCGCCGGAGCGCGTCCTCGAAAGCCGGATCAGGCTCAGCTTCCGAACAATACCGGGCGGCATAGAAAAGCGCCAGCATGTTTTTGCCTGTGCGAAGCAGGCACAGAGCCGCGCCGCCGAGCCAGATAGCAAGGATGACCGTGTGCTGGATGTGGGTTGCCCCCGGCCCGGAGGAAAAGACCGGCATAACCAGCCAGCGCAATACGGAGCGCAGGAAAAGTTCCCATTGGGTGAACATGAGAATGGCGGAAAGCGCCGCAACCAGCGGGATGCAGGCCGGGGACGGAGTAACCTTCCATCGCGCCGGGATAAACGAGGCGGTGAGGAGCGCGGCAAGGTACAACAGCAGGAATGTGCATGAAAAAACAAGGATATGGTCAAACCCGACAAGAAGAATCGCCTTCGGCATGTTTTTATCCGTATGGCGAAAGCGTTGAAATAATATCCACCCGACGTTTCGGATCATACGGTGGTTTGCGGAAAAACGCAAGCCGCGGCAGGGACTGCAAAACACTTATAGATTATAAATGTAGTCTATAGTGTAATCGCAGGATAATCTTCCGGCGGGGCGACCATTGGCACGGGAATCAAATTGCAGACGGGAAGTGAGGGAGTGGGATTCCCGTCTGTTTGCCGAACCCGATTCCATGCGATGCCGTCCCGCCAATTTTGCCATTCCATCCCGGCTTTTTCTTTTTTTCTTTTCACACGTCCGATTTTCCATTATTTTTCGGAGCTGGCTGTGTGTTTGAAAAATAAAAGCGCTAAAAGGAGGGGGAGGAATGGAACAGGAAAAACCGGCAATACTGAAACGCGCCTTCGGCATGCGCGAAGCGGTGACCATAACCGTCGGCACCGTCATCGGCGTCGGCCTTTTCACGGTCGGCTCCAACGTCGTCGGCGAAATGGGAGCCTCCGTCATCATCGCGACCTTTGTCGCCATGATCGTAAGTATCTACCCCGGAAGACTCTATGCCGAAATGGGCGCGGCGCTTCCCTATGCCGGCGGGACGTATAAGTACGCCTCTCTTGGCCTCGGCAAACCGTTCGGCATGCTGGCCGGCTGGAATTTCATCATCTCTCTTGTCGCCGTCACCAGTGGTGAAGCGTTCGCATTCAGCTTCTACATTAAAACGGCATTCCGCGCCTTCGGCTATGAACTGCCGCTCAGTGACGTCGTCATCGCCACCCTGGTCGTCCTTCTGTTCATCTACACCAACGTCAAAGGCGTCGAAATGACCGGGCGCCTCCAGAACGGGCTGATGTTTTTCTTCTGGGGCGTGGCGATAATCTGGTTCATCCTGATGATCCCCAACGTCAACCTGGGGCATTTTGTTCAGCTGCCCGAATTCATGCAGTTCTCGGTCGGCAGCTTTATCGGGCAGGTCGCACTGATCTGGTGGTGTTTTGCCGGCTTCGAGACCTGTTGCGCCATGGGTGAGGAGATCAAGTATCCGCAGTACAACATCCCCCGCGCCCTGTTCCTCGCGCCGGTGATCGTCTTTGTCGTGAACGCCTTCTTCCAGTGGTTCCTCGTGGGGATTGTGCCGACAGACCAATTGCCCGCCATTGCCGCGGCGGAAGCGCCCTATGCGGAGGCGATGATGATAGCCGGCGTCCTCGGATTCCCGCTGTTCATGCTTTCCATCGGCATCGCCATTGGCGGCGATTTTTCTACCCTCAATGCCAGCGTTGCTGTACCGCCACGCTATCTTTTCACAATGGCCAGGGACGGTTCGATGCCCAGGCTGTTTGCGAAAGTCCACCCCAAATACCAGACTCCATGGGTCGCCATCGTCGTTCTCGGCTTGCTGTCCATCATTCTCAATGCCACCAATTCCATAATTTACATTGCTTCGCTGAGCCTTTTCGCCGACTTGTTCTACTATGTCATCGGCATCATCGCCTCGCTGGGGTTGCGCATCAGACATCCCGGACTGAAGCGCCCGTACAAAGCGCCGCTGATCGAAATCGGCGCACCGCTGAGCGCCATTATTTACATCATTATGATGACGGAGCTTGACCGGGAGGCGTTCTGGACCGGCGTGATCTGGTGTGTCCTTGGCCTGGTAATCTATTTCATCTGCCGTCATACCTACAAAGATTCGGGTGATGACGTCCTTACCGACAAGATCATGGAAGAACACGTTCCGAGCCCTACGGAAAAGGCGGCTATGGACCGCGAATACGGCATATGGCGTACCGTCGTGTGGATCGCTTTTGCCGTCGTCGTGTGCTTGTATCTGTTGCCGTATATTGTCGGGTAGCAAAGAAGGCAGCGTGCGTCTATGACAGCTAATCCCTTTGAACAATCCGCAAGTCAATACGACCAATGGTTCGATACGGAAAAGGGCCAATTCCTTTTTGCAAAGGAGTTGGCCTGCCTGCGCAAAGTCATGGGAGCAACAGAGGGACGGTGGCTGGAGGTCGGGGTCGGTCCAGGACGTTTTGCCGAAAGCCTAGGGTTTGCCTGCGGAATCGACGTTTCACCGGCGATGGTGGAACTTTCCCGCTGCCGGGGAATAGACGCGCGACTGGCTTCCGGAGACGACATTCCCTTTGGCGACGGGGAATTCGACGGTGTCGCGCTGATCTGCACGCTGTGCTTTTTGCCTTCTCCTGCGGGCGTGTTCCGCGAATGCAGGAGGGTGCTCAAGAAAACCGGGACATTGATTCTCGCTTACATCCCGGCTGACAGCCCCTACGGCGTCTATAATGCCATGAGGGGAAAGCAGGAACATTCCTATTATTCACAAGCGCATTTTTACACCTCAGCTGCGGTGGTCACCATGGCGAAAAACTGCGGCTTTATTTTTGCTGAACAGTCCGGTTGCATTCTTCCGGAAGTTTCCTTGACCGGCAATGAGGAAGTAAAAACGCAGGAAAGCTTCGTGGCTGCCCGCTTTTCCTGCACCCCCCTGTGAATTTTTACTCAGAGACCACGGTAAAGCGCGCATTGACATGCTTGGCGTTCTCGGCCTCGTCCACCATGGCTATTGCGTAGTCGGCATAGCTTATTTTGCTTTCGCCTTTGGCATTGACCAATAATTCTTCGCCTCCGGCTATGTATTTTCCTGTCCGCGCACCGTCAGCGGCAAAATCCGCGGCGGGGCTGAGGTAGGTCCACTTCACGTCGCTTCTTTTCTTGAGCTGGTCGAAAGCCTTGCCCATGGCGGTCGCGAGCGGTTTGAATGAAGGAGGAAAATCACTGGTATCCATGAGGCGCTTGGTGTGCTGAGGGTCGACGAACAGGCTGCCCGCGCCACCGACAACCAGGAGGCGGTTCGGTTTTCCGCTCAGCATGTCGGCCAGATATTTCAATGATGTCTGGTGTTGGTCCAGGGTCTCCGGCTTCCAGAAACCAAGCGCGTCTATGATGACGTCATTGTCCTTGATATCATCGTAGGTGAGGGAGAAAAGGTCTTTCTCCAATACATTGACGCCCTTTTCCGTTATCTTCGACTTATCATGCACTATCGCCGTCACGTCGTGTCCCCGGCTTGCAGCTTCCCGTAGAATTTGACCACCCGATTTCCCTGAAGCGCCGATGATCGCAATTTTCATTTTTCCGCTCCTATTGCGTTTTAAATCGTATGTGACCCTTCCTTGTCGCTTTTCGGCATATTCCAGTTGTGCCGAAAAACACAGCAAGGGGCGGATACCATTTAAAAGCACTGATGAGAATACCCGTCCCGGTTCACCCATTGGTAGTATACTGTCATTCACATCGATTGTGGACTTTTATTTTGCATTGCTTTTATTGTAAACGACAATATGAAGTCATGTATATGACCGGAAAGGAATAGGTTGGACAGCCAGCGATTCAATCTTACCCAAGGGGATATCACCGGAAAACTCCTGATGATATCCGTCCCGATAATCGGAACACAGCTCATGCTCATGGGCTATGGCCTCGTGGACATGTTCCTGCTGGGACGGGTCGGCTCCTTCGCCGTCGCCGCTTCGGGGGCGGCTGGCATGTACATGTGGCTTGGCGGCGGCATCATGCTGGTCGGGCGGATGGGCGCGGAAATTGGCGTCGCCCAGTCGAAGGGAAAACGAGACAACGCGGAAGCCATACGCTATTCGCATAACTCTCTTTTTCTCGCCGCGGTACTTGCGGCAGTTTTCACAATAGCCTGCGTATTCTTCGCCGGGCCGCTGATCGCTTTCCTGAATATCCAGGAGGAACATGTCAGCACTGCCGCCCGTGATTACCTCGCCATTGTCGGGCTGGGCATCCCGGCGATATTCATCGCTTCCGCCATCTCCGGAATTTTTACCGGGGCGGGAAATTCCCGCGCGCCTTTTGCCATCAACGCCTTCGGCTTGGTGCTGAATGCCGTTCTCGATCCGATATTTATTTTCACCCTGGGAATGGGCGTACGTGGCGCTGCCGTCGCAACCACCCTTTCGCAGATGCTCGCCTGTTTCCTTTCTCTGTATTGGCTCTTGGCCAAAAAAGACCGGCCTCTGGACGGGCTGCGCCTGCTGGTGAAGCCATGCGTACGCCATATCAAACAGATTCTCCGTTGGACCGTCCCGGTCAGTGTGGAAAACATACTGTTTACTTTTTTTGCCATGATAGTCGCGCGGCAAATCGCCGCCTTCGGGGCCGACGCCATCACCGTTTACCGCGTCGGCAGCCAGGCGGAATCGCTGTGCTGGCTGATCTGCCTCGGCTTCTCCTCAGGCATCACCGCGTTTGTCGGGCAGAATTTCGGCGCTGGCAGGTGGACACGCATTTGGCAGGGATTCCGCATCGCGCTTGCCATGATCTTCACCTGGGGAGTTCTTGTCACCGTCCTCTTCTTCACCTGCGGCCGTTGGCTTACCGGGCTGTTCGTTCCTGAGGAACATATTATCGAGATGGGCGGCACCTATCTCAGGATATTGGCGTTTTGCCAGGTATTTTTCTGCCTGGAGTCGATCGCCGGCGGCGCGTTCAGGGGGATGGGGCGGACGACCCCGCCATCCATAGCAAGCGTCGTGTCCAACGCGCTGCGCATTCCCATCGTACATGTGCTGACCGGCACGGAACTCGGTTTGAGCGGGGTCTGGTGGGGTATTATGCTTACAGCAACCCTCCGTGGCCTGTGGGTGTTTGTCTGGTTCCTGCTCTATGCCCGGAACAAGCCGAAACATGACGCCCATACCGGCGACAGCATCCGCACCACAGCCTCAAGCGCGGTGCCGAGCGTACGGATCCTTCCTTGACGGGCTAGAGTTACTCCAGAGGTTTTTTGGGCGAAAGGATTCTCATGGACAGGGGCGATATCTGGCCGGGGTCGCTGGCCCTGGACAAGGAAAACCCCGCCCAGGCGGCCAGGGCGAAGCAAAAGCAATATGCCGGTAGAAATGCGACAAGGTAGGTACGGCCAACTGGCCATCCCGCGGATTCGCCCATTTCGATCAATGAACCGCAGAGAACCTGGAACAGCCCGCCGCTGATAAAACAGGTGCATGCCATGACCCCGCTCGCGACGCTGGCGAGGCGGGAGCCAAGGACATTGCGGGCGGCGGCGTAGATGATGGCGTTTGGGGCGTTTATCGCCATGCCGAGAATCAGGGCGATGACGATGCACAGCGCCAGGCCTAGGCTTGGGCCGATTACCAGCAAGGGCAGCATCGCTGCGAGTCCCACCACTCCGGCGGCTCCAAGAGCGGCACGGTATGAATGCAGTATCTTGTCGCACACAAACGACAGAAGCGGGTTACCGATTATAAAACCGAAAGAAAACATCGACACAACCAGCCCCGCGTCTGCATTGGAAAGCCTGTGCACATCGATGAAGTAGGGGATTGCCCAAAGGCCGGCAAACGAGAGATAGATCCCCGACATTCCGGCAAACCAAAACGATAGTCTCCAGAAATCCCAATGTTTGACGATCTTTTTCAGCCCTTCACGCATCATTCCGAGGGTCACGGCAGTGCGCGGCGCAGGGACGACGCCGATTTCGGCTTCTGCCTCGGCCGAGGGCCAGTCGCGGACAGAAGCGTATATTATTATCGCGTAAGCGAGTGTTATGGCCGCGATCAGGAGAAAGGTCACCCGCCAACCGTAACCGGCGTTGAACAGACTGAGAGGCCAGGCGCCGATAAGCGCCCCCATTCCTCCTACCGAGAAAAAGACCGCGCACAGGCCGGAATAGCGTTCGGCCCGATACCAACGCGAAAAGAGGGTGAGGGACGAGGTCAGTACGACCGCCGTGCCAAGGCCGGTCAATGCCCTGCCGACGCAGGCCATCGGGAACGACGATGCCCCGGCGGTGATGAAGCCGCCGGCGCTTGCGACCGCAAACAGGATGGCGAGGGTGCGGCGTGGACCGAAAAAAGCGGATACCATGCCGGAGACCAGCATGCTTGCCGCATAGGCATAGAGAAAGGAGGAGCCGAGGAACCCAAGTTGTTGCGGCGACAAATTCAACTCCGCCATGACATCTTTGGCCACCACGCTCATGATGAGGCCTTGCAGCGACGGCAACATGTAGATAAGCGCGAGGAGGGCGAAAAGGTAGGATTGGTAGTTTTTGGTCTTCATAATGAGTATATGGCAATCATAAGACGACTGGAGCCCTAAGGCTCCAGTCATGACATATTTCCTGAGACTTCCCAAGCGACACCGGAATAAAAAATTAGAAGCTATAAGGGATCATTAATACAACCATCACCAGCATTGTCAAATGGCAAAATGCGAGTCGCGAATTTTTCCGCATAGCCCCGGAAAAGACGGAGACCAGGCTTGTTTAAGCCTGGCCTCCCGTGTTATGCCGTTTTCGTCGTGCTTTTCGGGGTATATTATTTGTAATCCTCTTTGAGGACCAATTTAATGGGGGTGGCGATTCTTGCTTCGGGGGCTTTGCCTTCCAGCTTCATGATCGAAGCTTCGACGGCGGCATAACCCATCAAATACGGTTTTTGGGCAATGGTGCCGGTGAGTTCGCCGTCGCGAACCGCTTCCAGGGCTTCCGGGACGCCGTCATTGCCGACAAGCATGAGGCATTTCGCTTCTCCGGCCCTGTTGATATTGTCGCTGGTGAGGATGGTGTAGCCGAGGTCGGTCGCGGCCTGCATGGCGCCGAGGACCATGGTGTCGTTGTTGCAGTAAATACCGCGAATATTGGGGTTTGCCCTAAGGATGCCGGTGGTGACTTCAAGGGCCTGGAGCCTGTCCCACTTCGCCGTTTGTGATGCGACCAGCTTCAGGTTCGGGAGTTTCTTTGATTCGTCGGCGAAGCCGGAGGTGCGGTCGATGGCGCAGGTGTCGCCGGGGTTGCCTTCGATGATGGCGACTTCGCCGTCTTTCGAGCCCAGCTTTTCGCTCATGAACTTTGCGGCGATGACGCCGGCGTCGTAGTTGTTGGAGCCGATGTACGAAGTCAGGGTGATGTTGTTCGTCTGTGCGTCCCTTTCGAGAATTTCCGCAGTGTCGACGTTGATGATGACGATGCCGGCTTCGGAGGCCTTTTTCAGTCCGGGCAGGAGGTTTTGTTCGGTGATGGGGGAAACGGCAATGGCGTCGAATTTTCTTTCAATGATGGTGTCGAGGATGTTCGCCTGGTCCATGACGTCCATTTCGGACCGTACGGCGAAAACGGTGCCGTCAACGCCGTAATGCTTTGACGCCGCTTCGAAGCCGTCCTTGTTCTTGACCCAGTGGGCGTTCATCAATGTCCTGGTAATGTTGGCGATCTGGTATTTCTTGGACGGTGTGGGCACGTTTTTCATGAACGAGCCGTTCTCGATGCCGACGGAGTCGTCGAGGAAGGCCACGCTGCCCTTTTCGCCGCCATTGGCGACGCAAACCGCGAAAGACAACGCAAGCGCCAGAAAAGCAAAAAGTGTCAATTTCTTCATCCCTGTTTCTCCTATTTTCCACAGAACTGCTGCATACGCGCAGCACAATAAGTTGAAATTCCTGTTTTTATTTTTCCTTGCTGAAGGAATCTATGAGCATGGCCGCGATGATGATCAGGCCGATGACGGCGATTTTGTAGTAGGTGGGGACGTTCAACAGGGTGAGGCCGTTGTTGATCGCGCTGAGGAGGATCGCGCCGATGAGGGTGCCGAGGATGCGGCTGTCGCCGCCCGCCATGGACGTCCCGCCCAACACGACGGCGGCAATGGCGTCCAGTTCCGCGCCTGCTCCGATGGTGGGTTCGGCCGCGCTGAGCCGCGCTGTGGCGACGATGCCGCCGCCGATAGCGCTCAGGAGCCCGGAATAGGCGTAGGCGAGTATGATCATCTTGCTGACGTTGATGCCTGTAAGCCTCGCCGCTTCGCGGTTATTGCCGATTGCCGTAAGGTAACGGCCAAACACCTGGTGCCTAAATATGAACCACGACACGATGAAGACGACCGCCAAGATGATTACGGGCATGGGAATGATCGAGAACAGCACTCCGCCGCCAATATAGCGGAAATCGGTGGGAAGGCCGTAGACCGTATAACCGCCGGTGATGATGAGGGCGAGGCCGCGATAGACGTTCATGGTGGCGAGGGTGGCGATAAACGGTTGCAGGCGGCCTTTGGTGACCAAGAGTCCGGAGAAGCAGCCGCACAGTGCGCCGACGACGATGCAACTGGCAAGCGCGAGCGGCCAGGGAATGCCTGCTTTCATCAGCAGCGCCGCGCATACTCCGCTAAGCGCCCAGCTGGAACCGACCGACAGGTCGATGCCGCCCGTTGTAATCACGTAGGTCATGCCGAAGGCGATGATGCCGTTGATGGAGGCTTGTTTGGCGATGTCCATCAGGTTGCCGACCGTCAGGAAGTACGGGGACAGTACGGAAAGAAGTATGATGATAAGGACAAGGACAAAGATGACGGCATTTGTTTTTATTATTTCCAACGCGCTGTGCTTGTGCGTAGACGGCGCGGAAACGTTCACGTTCGAACTCATAAGAATAAGCTCCTTTTTCAAGACAAGATAAAAAGGTGTGCGCGCGGCTGGTTGCGCTGTACCTGCATCAGCCCGCCGCGTAATGCATGATGGTGTTGGCGGAAATATCGTTTCCCGTAAGGATGGCCTGGATCTTTCCTTCCCGCATTACAGCGATGCGGTCGCTGAGGAGCATGACTTCCTCAAGTTCCGAAGAAATGACGACAACGCCTTTTCCTTCCTTGATGAACTGTTTGACCTGCGCGTAGATGTCTTGCTTCGCGCCGATATCCACGCCCTTGGTGGGTTCGTCCAGGACGAGCAACTTGCTGTTCGAATGCAGCCAGCGCGAGATCATAACTTTTTGCTGGTTGCCGCCGCTGAGGCTGCGGATTTTCTGCCTGTCTGAAGTCGCCTTAACCCTGAGTTTGCGCATATAGGCAGAGGAGACCTTCTTCATCTCTTCCGGTTTGATGTAGCCGAGGCGGCCGGAGATCGATTTCATGTTCGAGAGGGCGATGTTGTTCTTGATGTCCATGTTGGGGAAAATCCCGGAAAATTTCCGGTCTTCGGTGACCAGGCCGATCCCGGCCTGGATCGCCTCTTCAGGGCTGTTGAAGCGCACCTTTTCTCCGTTAAAGAGCACTTCGCCGGAATCGATCTTGTCCGCGCCGAAAATGGACATGAAGAGCTCGCTGCGTCCCGCCCCTTTCAACCCGAAAAATCCGAGTACTTCGCCCTTGTGCAGTTCGAAGGATACATCATCAAATTTTTCGGCCCGGCTGATCGACTTGGCATTGAAGATTACTTCGTTGTTGACGATGTCCTCGTTCCTCTTGTCCTCGCGGACGAAAAATTCCTTGTCTCCCACCATCATTTTGACGAGGTCGTCGCGGGTGACTTCGTTTTTCCTGACGTCGCCGACCTTATGGCCGTCGCGCATGATGATCATGCGGTCGGATACGCGCATGATCTCCTCCAGTTTGTGTGAAATAAAGATGATGGATGTGCCCTTGGAGCGCAGGAGTTCCATCTGTGCCAGGAGGGCCTCGGCTTCCACCAGAGTCAGCGCCGTGGTGGGTTCATCCAGGATCAGAAGGCGCGGTTCCCTGACCAGGTTGCGCGCGATTTCCAGCATCTGCTGGTTCGCTACAGACAGCTTGGACACCTTCTGGTCCAGGGGGAGTGAGAGGTCGACCGTCTTCAGCGCTTCAAGTGAATATTTGCGGTTGCTTTCGTAATCCAGCCGGTGCAGGAACCCGGTTCTGAATTCGCGGCCAAGCACGACGTTGTCCTGGACGGTCAAGGACGGAATAAGGCTCAGTTCCTGCTGTACCATCGCAATTTTGAGATGTGATGCGACAATGGGGTCGGTTATTTCGACCTTTTTGCCGTCGAGGATGATGTCGCCCGCATCAGGTTGGGTACCGCCGGAGAGGATTTTCATAAGAGTCGACTTGCCGGCGCCGTTTTCTCCGATCAGACCGACGATTTCCCCCTCGCCCACCGCGATATCGACATCCCATAGGACTTTCACGGACGAGTAGCTTTTCTTAATCCCCTTCATTTCGAGAATATTCTGGCTCATAGGGCATGTATCTCCTGGGTACAAAAATTCTGTAGGCTAACGTTTATCAAGGCAGCGCACAGGATTTGCCGCAGTCGTTCTTAGGAGTAAGGAAGCAGTTCGCGTGGGAGTATAAAGGGGTATTGTGGTTCGTCAGCTTTAGGCCGCGGCAAATTTGTATAGTTTATAAATTATCAAAAAAAAGAAAGAAAATCAAATATGAAATATAAAAAACTAACAAAATCGTATAAATATTATGACATTTTCATGTAATTTCAATATTTTTAACGTGTTGCGATTTCGATAACATAGCTTACCGGTAGAAATGACGCCGCGTATCGTGCCGAAATACGCGGCGTTTGATGTAGAGATCGGGGGAACGGATATTTTTGTGAGTACATATTTTGAACGTTGGAACATTTTCAGGATTTTAATGAATATTTGAATTTAGTCACGTCATCTCTTTTAAGCCATATTTCGCCAGATAACAGGCTAAATAAAGCTGCTCGCGCCTAAATCCAATATCCACAAAATTATTAAAATGCTTTAATTCGGTGTAATGACGACGCGCGTGGCGTTTTCGCCGGAGGCGGCGAGATCGAAGCCCTTTTGCCAATCGTCAAGTTTGAAAACATGGCTGACCACGCCTTTGGTGGGGAGTTGGCCGTTGGCGATCCATTCGATCACGGGCGGGAAACAATAGGGGGAGAGATGGGCGCCGAGGAGATCCAACTCCTTCACGTCACCGATCACCGACCAATCCAGGGTCGTCTCCTTGCCGAAGACGCTGAATTCGACAAAACGGCCCAATTTCCTGACCATGTCCATGCCTTGTTTCACCGCAGACGGGTGTCCCGTAGCTTCTATGTAGATATCGCAGCCATAGTCGTCCGTCATCTCCAGCACTTTGGCGACCGCATCCTCTTTGGAGGGATTGATGGTGACGTCGGCCCCGAATTCCTTCGCCAGTTCGAGGCGGGAGTCCTTCATGTCGAGGACGACCAGTTTCATCGGCGAGTGCATTTTAAGATAGCCGACCATGCCAAGGCCGAGGCAGCCGACCCCCGCCAACACAACCACGTCCGTCGGTGTGACCTGCGCGCGGTCGACAGCGTGTTTGGCGCAGGCATAAGGTTCAATGAGGATGGCGGATTCCATCGGGATATCCTGGGGGACATGCCAATTAAGGGAGCCTTTGGGAAGCTTGGCGTACTCGGCAAAGCCGCCGTTGACATTGTTCTGGAATCCGTAGATGTCATGTTTTTGACACATCCAATATTTACCCGATTTGCAGAAACGGCACTCCCAGCAGGGCACGATTTGGTCCGCCGCGACGCGATCGCCGATCGCGAACCCTTTTATACTTTCTCCAAGTTCAACAATATGGCCGATGAATTCATGGCCGGGAATGACAGGCGCTTTAATATAAGCGGGCTGGGTGGGGCTGCCCCAGAAGCGCTCCGCACCGTGGTAGGCCTTGGCGTCGCCGGCGCAGATGCCGCAGGCTTCGATTTTGATGATGATGTCGTCGTCCCCGGCTCTCGGGGTATCGACTTCCTCCACCTTGTATTGGCCTGGGGCGCGCGCCATGAGAGCCTTCATTTTTTTCGGCAAATCAACCATTTGCATCCTCCTTTGTAAAGGTACGGTTATTTGAAAACCCTACGACGGGTATTGTTGGCTTGTGCTGTCTGGATAAGAATGTTCCGTTGATTGGGGAGAACCATTGTTTTTAGCAGTCCACCTTGACTGGAAAATATAAATATAAAACAGAAAATTAAAATGTCAACGGAAAATGTTATTATATTAAATAAAATTGATGTTAAATTTTAATTATGCTGTTTTTCCCGAACCGTGAAGTGCATTTTTTACTCGAATTCGTTGTGGGATAAAAAATAAATCATGGTATTTTCACTATCTCTATTCGCGCTTGATAGCTATATACATTAGAATAGTGCAAAAGCGGTAAAAATCGGAAAAGAAAATTAACTCGACAAAAATGTTGACATTCTATCAAAAAATGTTATTATATCAAAATCAAGGCGGCGATTCACTTCAACCATTCATATGCGGTCAAAAAGGAGACTCCAAATGAACACCCCCGGCGAACTTGCAAAATACATCGACAATACGCTTCTCAAGCAGGACGCGACGCAGGATGAAATCATCTCCCTGTGCCGCCAGTCGGTACAGTATGCCTTCAAGGCGGTGTGCGTCAATTCGTGCTGGGTCGACCTGTGCGCGAAGGAAACCGCTGGTTCCGATGTTGCGATATGCTCGGTGATCGGATTTCCCTTGGGTGCAGGAACCAGCGAATCCAAGGCGTTCGAGGCGGAAAGCGCCATCAGGAACGACGCGAAGGAAATAGACATGGTCATCAACGTGGGCGCCCTGAAGTCCGGCCTTGACGACTATGTCAAGAAAGATGTTGAAGCCGTCGTTGCAGCCTGCAAAGGAAAGGCGCTTCTCAAGGTCATCTTGGAAATGTGCCTCCTCACGGAAGCTGAGAAACGCAAAGCCATCGAAATCAGCCGCGACGCCGGAGCGGATTTCGTAAAAACTTCGACTGGATTCAGCACCGGCGGCGCGACGGTTGAGGATATCCGGCTCATGAATTCCATCGTCGGCGGCAAAATGGGCATTAAGGCCGCCGGCGGCGTCCGCTCTTTTGCGGATGCGAAAAAGGTCATCGACGCGGGCGCGACCCGCATTGGCACCAGTAACGGCGTCAAGATCATTGAAGGCATCGAAGTGACGTCCGGTTATTGAGATGTCGGCGGGAAAAAAACTGACGCGTTTTTCTCTTTGGTCAAACAGAATGCATATAAAACTGATATGAAAGGATACGCTCATGGCAGGCAGATTTGACAACCGGGTCGCCATCGTGACCGGAGCGGCGAAGGGCATGGGAAAGTCGACGGCGCTCAGGATGGCACGCGAAGGCGCCAAGGTTTTGGTAACCGACATCGACAAGGACGCGCTGGCCGAATTCGACGCGCTTCTCAAGAAGGAAAATCTCACCGGCATGACTATGTTCTCGGACGTGTCCAAGCGGGGGGATGTCGAGGCAATGATCGACGCCGCGATAAAAGCCTACGGCAAGATCGACATACTGGTGAACAACGCCGGTTTGCTTCTCCCCGGCACGATTGAGGAAACGACGGACAAAATCATCGACGACACCCTCGACATCAATGTCAAAGGCATTCTCTACGCAATCCGCAAGATCGCGCCCGTCATGAAGCAGCAGGGCTATGGTCGCATCATCAATGTCGCCTCCATCACCGGCAAGAACGGCGACAATTCAACCGTTTTTGTGTACGGTGCGTCCAAGGGCGCTGTAATCAGCCTGACCCGTTCCGTCGGACGACAGCTCGGCCCCTTCGGCATAACCTGCAACGCCATTGCTCCTCACGCCGTCATGACCGCCATGATGCACTACTGGGACGACGCCAAGAAAAAATCCATCGCCGACAAGATCCCCGTGCGGCGCCTGGGCACCGAAGATGAAATGGCCAGCCTGATGTGCTACCTCGCCTCGGATGAAACAGGATTCATCAATGGCGAGACAATAAACATCAACGGCGGCTATTACATGGATTGACGGTTGGATCAATGCCAAAACGAGGGTAGACATGAGCGATCATTATTTAATCATCGATTTGGGGGCAAGTAACGGCCGGGCCATGGTGGCGGAGTTCACCGGCACAAGCTTCACTTTCGATATCGTCCACCGTTTCGAAAACCGCCCGGTTTTTGCCCAGAAGGGCGAGTTTTTCTGGGATATCCTGAATGTTTTTCTGGAGGTCAAGATCGGCATTCAGAAAGCGGTGAAAAAATACGGGAAACTGCGTTCCATGGCGATCGATTCCTGGGGCTGCGATTTCGGCATCATCGACGCCCAGGGTCGGCTTATGGCCAATCCCCTGCATTACCGCGACAGAAGTCAGCACGAACTGAGCGCAAAACTGCATTCGATCATGCCGGAGGAAGAGCTGTACCAGTTGAGCTGCGGCCCCTGCAACCGAATCATGGGCATTTACAAACTGTTTTCCATGATGCAGCAGGGCTATAGCGAATACTTGCACGGTCACCGGCTTATGATGGTCCCGGATCTTCTCAATTATTTCCTCACGGATGTCGTCAGCAACGAGTTCACCAATGCCACCATGACCCTCCTCGTCGACCAGCGCACCCGCGCCTGGGAACCAAAGATCATGGAGAAATTGGGGCTACGCACGGACTTGTATACTCCGCTCACCGAGCCCGGCACCATCCTTGGGCCGTTGTCCGGGCGGATCTGCAAGGAAATGGAAATCGACCCGATAACCGTGGTCATTCCGGCAACTCATGACACCGCTTCCGCCGTCACCGGCATTCCGGTTCTCGACACCAAGGCAAGCTGGGGTTTTATCAGCCTCGGCACCTGGGGCCTGGCCGGTCTGGAGACGGCGCATCCGGTGATGGATTCGCGCCTGGTAAAAAGCCAGTTCGGCAACGAAGGCGGAGCCAACGGCAAGAACATGCTTCTTAAAAACATCACCGGCTTGTGGATCATCCAGCAATGCCGAGAGAAATGGAACAAGGACGCCGGCCATGAAGTGCCGTGGGACGAGATTTGCAGCCAGGCGGACGCGGCGAAAAAACAAAACTCCGTCTTCGATGTCGACGAGGCACGATTCGGCATGTACCAGGCAGATATGCCGGGGGTTGTCGCGGAGTTTTGCCGGGCAACCGGGCAGGACGTCCCGTCCTCGCTCGGGGAGGTTGCACGTTGTGTTCACCGTAGTCTCGCCTACAAGTTCAAGGACAGTTTTGCCGCGGTCACTGAAGTTACCGGCGTGCCGCTGGATGTGGTGCATGTGGTTGGGGGAGGTTCCCAGGATCGGTTGCTCTGCCAGTGGACGGCGGACGCGGTGGGCATACGTGTACTCGCCGGCCCGACCGAGACGACCGCCGTTGGAAATCTTATTTTCCAGTTGCTCGCGGACGGGAAAATAGGCTCTCTCGACGAAGGCCGGGAACTGTCGGCCAATTCCAGCGAAATTATCGAGCACCTGCCGCACGACACCGTGACATGGGACGCCGATTTCGCGCACTACCGCCGGATAGTCAATTTATAACCGCGTTTTGGAGACAACCGTGGATTATCCCAATATATACCTGGTTCTGGACAATTGCTTCGCGATCAAACGCTGGGTCGAACCCGGTGACTGGATTCCTCTGTGCAAACAAATCGGCTTCGACTACATCCAGGCCAGTTTCGACAACGAAATAGACATGCTCTATTCCCCCTCCTGGTATCAGGACAAATGGTTCAAGGAAGTGCGGGAAAACGAAGAAAAGCACGACGCCAGGGTGGTGACGTTTTACACCGGCTACCAGACCTACCGGACCGCAGGTCTCGGCCATCCCGACAAGGATATGGCCGAGCGCCTGATGAACGACTGGGTGTTTTCCGCCATTGACAGGTTGGGACAGCGTGGCAATGGTTTTGGTTTTTCATTCCATGCGATAGTCAACCATATATTACAGGATCCCGGGCAGTACCGCGAGATGACCGACCGCGTCTATCGCCTCCTCGGGAAGATCGGCGGCAGGGCACATGAAAAGGGAGGCATCCCCGTCTGTGTGGAAGCGATGTATGCGCCACATCAGCCGCCTTGGACCATCAAGGGAACTCGTGACTTTCTCCGCGAATGCATGGCGCAAGGGTGCAACACCATATACACCACTGTGGACGTGGGTCATATGATCGGGCAGTCGCATTTTCTTCGGCCATCCACCGAGGTAATCCGGGAAAGCCTGCGTCAGGCTGAATCTGGCCAGTCGCGGCCCGGTTTGTGGCTTGGGGCGGATAGCGCGCTGGCGTTGTGGCGGGAATATGCCGCCAAGGGCTCGACCGACTTCGGAGCCGCGGAAAGGATTTCGGAAGAGATGGACAGATATCCCTACCTGTTTGCCGACGGGCCGGAAGATTCCGATCCCTATGCATGGCTTGAAGAACTGGGCTGTTATTCGCCGATCATGCATTTGCAGCAAACAAACGGGATCACCGCCTCGCATGCATCTTTTACCCAGGAAGCCAACGCCAAAGGTATTATCACGCCGGAGAAAGTCCTCCAGGCGATAGCGAAGTCCTATCAAAAACCGGTCGATCCAGCCATGCCGCCCAGGGCAAAAGATATTTATCTGGCTTTCGAACTCTTTTTCTCAAATTCCGAACATCCCCATGCCATTATTGAAAAGTTGGAGGAATCGCTGGCATTTTGGCGCACTCTTGTGCCCAGGGACGGGATGCCTTTAGCCGACCTGGTGGACATGGGACGGTAAAATTCCCAGCAGAAAACAGACGGCGCGACGGCGTCGGGAGTGGAACCAGGAGATATGGATCCTGGCGGTGGGGCATTATGTCATTTTATTAGCGAGAGGAATCAGACCATGCTGGCATATATCATGAAAACGGATGGGACCGCGGCGGTTGAAAACATTCCCGCTCCGCAATGCCCCAAAGACGGGCTTATAGTGAAAATCCACAATGCAACCATTTGCGGTACCGATTTCCGCACCTTTATGAAGGGCAGCAACAAAATCACGCCGCCCCGCGTTTTGGGCCACGAAATGGCGGGAATAGTGGCGGCCGTGGGACCGGAGGTGAAAGGTTTCGATAAGGGCGATCGCGTCACCATGGCTCCGGCCGTCGGCTGCGGACAGTGTTGGCCATGCAGTATCGGCCACACAAACATGTGTGACGATCTCAAGACGATGGGCTTCCAGTATGACGGTTCTTTTGCCGAATATATGGCCATTCCAGGGCATGCACTGAAAATGGGAAATGTCATCAGGATTCCTGACGGCATTTCGTTCGACGAAGCCTGCCTGGCCGAGCCGGCGGCATGCGTGTTGACCTCGCACGCCTACCTGAACATTCACGAGGATGACTTCGTCGTGGTCTATGGAAGCGGCTTTATCGGGTGCATGCATGCCGAATTCGCCTTGGCCGCCGGCGCTCGTGCGGTGATCATGGTGGAAATCGCCGAATCACGGCTGGAAATAGCCAAACAAATGATACCGGCGATACAGACCATAAATCCCGGTCGGGAAAATACGGTTGAGCGGGTAAATGAAATGACCGGAGGCCGCGGCGCGAATGTGGTTATCACCGCTCTTTCAGTGCCTTCCGTGCATACCGAGGCGCAGCAGATTGCATCGAAAATGGGGCGCATCAGTCTTTTCGGCGGCATCGCTGGCGAGGGCAAGGGCTATCTCGACAGCAATCTCATACATTACAAGGAGCTGTGCGTTTATGGCGTTCACGCCACCACGCCGAAGCTGGTGCAGGACGTTCTGGATGCGGTCGACAGCGGCAAGGTGAGCATGAAGAAATACATCAGCCATTACTACCCGCTCGGCGACATCGTGAATGGTTTCGCAGTCATCCGCGATGAAAACGCAATGAAGGTCGTTCTTACCATGGAATAATGGCGGTCGCGTTTTTTCTCTGTCCAAATATACTGATTATTATTATAAATACGCTCTGGTGGGGATGGTTAAAGCGAATGACGCGAGATTATTGACTCGACAAGGACGGCACTATTGCATTTTAAATTATATCTGGCCATTCCTTGGCGCTTTTCGGTCTATCCCGGTTGCACCGTAAGACGCAACAAGGCCACATATGCTATTTAAAAAGCGTTAGATAAAAATTCTATGAGTAAAACCGACCAGCGTCGTCAAAAAATCCTGGAAGTGGTGCAGCGCGAGCGGGCCAAGGGCCTGGTGGATCTTGCCGGCCTTTTGGGTGTGTCGTACATGACTATCCGGCGCGATATGAAGGAAATGGAGGCAGAGGGGAAGTTGTCCGTCATCAACGGCGTCGCAGTGGCGGCTTCGGAACCATTGCTCCCGAACGACAGACCCTATACGCTTGCCGCCGCCGGCGCGCAGATGGTTGATGAAAAAAACCGTATCGGGCAAAAAGCGGTCAGTTTTATCGAAAACAACGACGTCATCATCATCGATACCGGTTCGACCACGGAGTTTGTCGCCAAGCACCTTCCCGCCGATATGAACATCACCATCATTTGCTACACGATCAACATATTGATAGAGGTGTACAAACGGCCGAATTGCCAGATCGTCTTCCCCGGCGGCTTCTTCCACGACAATACCCTCATGTTCGAAAGCCCCGAGGGATTGGCGCTTATCAAAAGGAACCGCGCCAACAAGGCCTTCATCTCCGCAACCGGCGTCTCCGAATCCTACGGCGTCATGTGCGACAACCATTACGAAGTCCCGATGAAGCGCACCATCATCGAATCGAGCCTCAAGCGCTATTTGCTGTTCGACAGCACCAAGTATGATCGCGTCCGCATCGCCCATTATGCCGAACTCGGCGAATTCAACGGCATCATAACCGATAACGGCGTTCCAAAAACGCTCAACAAAACGGCGAAGAAGCTGGGAATCGACTTGCATCTGGTTTGAGGTGCTTTTGGACACATTTTTCTGAATGCGATAAAGCGCAACGCTCTTCGAACGGGGCGTTGCGTTTTTTGTTGGTTGTTGTGCTTTGGTTTGCTTGTCGGGAATAAATTCGGTATTATTCGGGGATGTGTAATGAAGCTTTTTCCGGTCGTCCCGAAGACGACCGGGTATTTCTTGAGATATTGGAAAAACAGATGATTCAGGATATAGTGCCGCATCAATTTACCATTGGATTCAAACAGGGTGGCCCGCGCGACGGGGATTATATTTTTCTGCTGAGAGGGAACGAAGTGGTGTTTACTGGGGACGCGGAAGAGGATTTTCTGCCGACCTATGAGAAGATGAAACCTCTTTGCCCGAATTTGGATACAGCTGCGGTTTATTTATTTTCCATCGACGACATGGCGTTTTACTATTTGGCCGATGCTCCCGATCTCCCTCCTGAGTTCGTGACGCGGCCGGTACAAGGGTTCAGGGAATACAAACCCAAATGGCTGGCGTATGCCGGGATAACGGCGAGCCATCTCGCCTTGTGGTATGACAAAAACCGTTACTGCGGCAGATGCCGCGAATCGATGAAGCCGAAGGCCGACGAGCGGGCGCTGGTGTGCGAGTCGTGTGGTTCCATTATCTTTGCCGGGATATCACCCGCTGTCATTGTTGCTATAATGGATGGCGACCGGATACTCATGACCCGCTATGCAAACCGTCCGTTTACCAAATTCGCGCTGGTCGCCGGGTTTATGGAGGTTGGGGAGACGTTGGAGGATACGGTGCGCCGGGAAGTCATGGAGGAGGTCGGGCTGCGGGTGAAGAACATCCGCTATTACAAAAGCCAACCCTGGGGCTTTTCCAGTTCCGTGCTCGTGGGCATGTTTGCCGACCTTGACGGTTCACCGGAGATTACCATAGACGAGAACGAACTGCAAGAGGCGCTGTGGATTGCCCGCGCGGATATTTCCGAGAGGGATTCCGGCATAAGCCTTACGTCGGAGATGATAGACTCGTTCCGCCGCGACAACTTCCCAAGATAATCAATCTTGTCTTAGTATGTCGGAGATCCACGATGGTTGTCGTTCTTTGCCGCGATCTGAGCCTTGATCGCGGCTCAAGATATTTTCCGCGTAGCATCAACCTACCTGTCACGAACGCCAAAGACAAAAAGTTAAGAAACGCTTCCGGTGCAATCCCGGTTCGGCGTATCGCTTTGCGGGAAGGGAAAACGGGTGAATTGAATATTTTGCACTATTATTACAAAAATAAAATTGACAAACGAGTTTTTGTAATATTATTACAAAGGCTTCAACCTTTTGCCTTTTTCAGTGCACCCTAGCATGCGAAGCCGACACATGTGTAATGACTCCTTATTTTAATTTTTCTTGCCATAATGCAAAAAAACGGCCACAACCGACATTACCCGTTTGGCGAAATGATCGCCGGGTGAGCGAGGCGAACTATATCTATTGAACGAGAGGCCACACACATGATTCGAAGCGCGATTTTTCCACACAGGTATGTACAGGGAGCCGGCGCGATCAGGGAACTGGGAATGTATCTCGAAGCGCTGGGCAAGTCCGCCGTTGCCGTTATAGATCCTGGCATTGCCGAAATGCTGAAACCGCGTCTGGATGCGGCGGTCAAAGGCAAAATCGCGTTGACGTCCATCGATTTCGCGGGCGAGTCCACAGAGGCCGCCATGAAGGCGGTGGCTGCAGAGGCCAAGCGCGTCAACGCCGAAATAATTATCGGCGCGGGCGGCGGCAAGGCAATTGATACGGCGAAAGGCGCGGCCTTTTTCCAGCCGGCGCGACTGGTGATCATTCCCACCATTTGCGCGTCGGACGCTCCCTGTAGCAAAAATGCCGTGGTTTACCGCGAAGATCACACTGTCGACAGGGACATTCATGGCTTGTTCAACCCCGATATCGTGTTGGTTGACACGGAAATTATCGCCAAGGCGCCGACGCGGTTTCTGTCCGCAGGTATCGCCGATGCCCTTGCCACCTGGTTCGAAGCTGAATCCTGCATGGTGACGCGCCACAAGAATTTCACTGGCCATGCCGGTACACTTACCGCCTATGCGATCGCGAAGCTTTGTTTTGAAACGCTACTCGCCAACGCTCCTGCGGCGGTAGAGCATTGCGATCTTGGGATCGTCACGCCACAGCTTGAGGACGTTGTCGAGGCATGCACCCTTATGAGTACGGTGGGGTTTGAAAGCGGTGGCCTTGGTGCCGCGCACGGCTTCCACCAGGGTCTCGCCGAACTTCCCGAAACGCACAAATTCATGCATGGGGAAAAGGTCGCGATGGGCATCCTGGCCTCATTATTCCTGACACAAAAGCCGACTGCGATGATAAAGGCGATATATGATTTCCATGTCGCTATCCGTCTTCCCGTCTGTTTGGCCGACCTGAATATCGCTGACACCTCGCCGGAACACCTCATGGTTGCTGTTGAGCGCATGAACCAGCCGGTGGAATGCACCCATTGGGAGCCGATAGTTTATTCACCCCAGGACCATCTCGCCGCCCTTTTGGCTGCCGACCAATATGGCCGGAAAGTGAAGGCATCAATGGTCGACGGCTAACGCCTGAATCATCTATAGGATACTTTTCATGTACGCCAGCTCGGCCTGCAGCGGCCGCAGCCGCACTCCCGCTGTGTAATTGCAGGCACCAATAAATCGCATCACACCAATGTCGCCGCCGCGTCGGCCGGCGATGCATGTTCACGCACTTTTTTAAGGAGATGTTTATGAAGAAATCGGTCTCGCTTTGATCATCGCGACAGTTGTGCTGGGCGTCGCTTGCGTCCACGCCGGGGAAAAGATCAAGGTCGGTTTTTCCAACCGCACTCTGAACGGTCCGTATTTCCAGGCCTTGACCACGCATATGGAAAACCTTGGCGGCAAGGCCGGGTTTGAAGTTATCGCAACCGACGCACGCGGCGACTATTCGAAGCAGCAAAGCGACTGCGAAGACCTGATCTCCCAGAACATCAAATACCTGGTCCTCAACCCCCAGGATCCAGACGCCGGCATCCGTATCGCCCGGCAGGCTGACAGGGAGGGGATCAAGGTAATCACCATCGATTCGGATATCAGCCTTGAAGCGCCCGTGGTGACCCGAATCCTTCCCGACAATATAGGCAACAACCTTGCCATTGGCCGCTATGCGGCCGAAGTCGCGGGCGATCAGCCGATGAAGATCGTCCTCATCTCCGGCAATCAGGGGAATCTCGTCGGACAGGCCCGCAGCATGAATTTCTTTACCGGCCTTACCCTTGGCCAGCTTGAAAGGCTAAATCATACCAACTTCGAGATCGTCAGCCAGCTATGGGGCGGTTGGGACCAGCAGGGCGGCCTGAAAGCGATGGAAGACGCCCTTGCGACCCATCCCGACCTGAACGCCGTCTATACCGAAAACGACGACATGGCCTTCGGCGCCATCCGTGCGCTTGCCTCTGCCGGAAAGCATGATAACGAGATCAAGGTCTACAGCTACGACGGCAACAAAAACGCCTACAAGGCAATTATCGACGGCAAAATGATGGCGACAGGCGAAAACAATCCGGAAAAGATTTCTAACAAGGGCGGTCGTATAATCATCGGCGCTTCGCCTGCGGCATGCGGAGCGCCTTTCATACTATTTGGTGACAGGAGCACCCGACATGCAAACTCAGTATGCCATTGAATGCGAAGGAGTGACCAAGGCGTTTGGCGGCGTCCAGGAGCTGAAAGGCTGCGACATAAAAGTCGGCGAGGGGACGGTACACGCCATCATCGGCGAAAACGGCGCGGGAAAGTCGACACTGATGAAGATCCTTTCCGGCATATATACGCGGGACTCCGGGGAGATACGGGTCTTCGGTGAATCGGTCAGGCTTGGTCACCCACGCGACAGCATGGATTTGGGAATAGGGATCATCTACCAGGAATTTTCACTGGTTCCGGATCTCAGCGTCGCCGAAAACATGTTCCTGGACAATTTGAAACAAGGCAAACTGTTCGTAAGCCAGTCGGACCTGAACGCCAAGGCCAAGCGCGCGCTGGACGAATTCGGCTTCGACCTTGATCCAAAAAAGCGCGTCGGCGACCTTCCCGTCGCCTGGCAGCAGATTTTGGAGATCTCCAAAGCGCTGGCGCATAAAACCCGCATCCTCATCCTCGACGAACCAACGGCCGTGCTCGCCGGTCCCGAGGTCGACCGTCTTTTTGGAATACTCGCTCGCCTGAAAAAAGACGGCGTCACCATCATCTACATTTCCCACCGTCTTGAGGAGCTGTTCCGCATCTCGGACGCCATTACCGTCATCAAGGACGGCCAGATGCTCCGTGTGGAAAACCTGAGCCGGAAAGGCGTACTGGAAGACATCAACTTTTCCGTCAACGCAGGCGAGGTGGATGGTATGGCCGGTTTGATGGGGTCTGGAAGGACGGAGGTATTGCGCGCAGTCTTCGGCTTCGACAGCCCATCCATTCGGCGCGTCTATATCGAAGGCAGGGAAGTGCACTTGTCCAATCCGCGAAAAAGTATCCGTTCCGGCATCGGCTTTGTGCCTGAAGACCGCAAGCGTCAGGGCCTGGTCCTCGATTTGCCGATCGTCCAAAACATGACGATGGCGAACCTCGGAAGCATCACTTCCCTTGGCGTGATAAACAACAAAAAAGAGGCGGAACTGGCAGAGAAATACAAAAACGACCTCAACATCAAGATGGGCAGCGCCAATAACCCGGTGCAAAGCCTTTCCGGCGGCAATCAGCAAAAAGTCGTTTTGGCCAAGTGGATTCACACTGACAGCAAGATCCTTTTCCAGGACGAACCGACGCGCGGCGTCGACGTCGGCGCGAAGGTCGAAATATACAACCAGATCAACACCCTCGCCGAAGCGGGATACGGCATCCTGGTGGTATCTTCCGAATTGCCGGAGCTTATCGGCATCTGCGACCGTATCCTGGTGATGTCGGACGGCAGGCTGGCGGGCATGGTCGAGGGCGGGGACATGACCGAGGAAAAGATCATGGGCATGGCTATTCCGAAAAGGGCGCGGCACCAGTAAACAATCGGCAATACGCTTTGGCAATTTTTGTTTGGAGAGCATAATGACGACATCAACAATCAGTACATCCAGTGCACCTTCCGGGGCGGGGCAGTTTTTTCTGCGTTATTCCACCGCGATTGTCTTTATAGTGATATTCCTCTATGCCTCGCTGTCGGCGGACCGTTTTTTCGCTCCCGGCAACCTTATGAACATCCTGAGGCAGTCGGCGATTCTCGGGACTGTCGCCTGCGGGATGCTGATGGTGATCCTCACCGGCGGCATCGACCTTTCGGTAGGTTCATTGTTGGCGCTGTGTTCCGTCGTGACAGCCCTGACCATCCGCGACTACGGTTTGGCGGTGGGAATAACCGCCGGCATTCTTTCCGGCGCGGTGGCGGGGATGGTGACGGGGGGACTCGTATCACTTGGAAAAATGGCTCCGTTTGTCGCGTCACTCGTCATGATGACGGTCGCGCGCGGCATGGCGCTGATTCTGTCCAGCGGCAATCCGGTGCGGATATCTTCGGACTCGCTGGACAATTTCGGAACTGAATCCATTCTGCAGGTGCGTTTTGCCAGCGGGCTCTTCGGCATAACGATCATCACCATCGTCATGCTTTTGGTGGTCTTTTTCACCATGTTCGTCCTGAGGAAGACGGCGTTCGGCAGAATCGTCACGGCCATTGGCAGCAACGAAACAGCCGTGTCCCACGCGGGCATTCCCACCAGGATGTACATTTTCCTCGTCTATGTCTTTTGCGGCACGGCTTGCGGGATCGCCGCACTGATCGCCAGCTCGCGTTCCGGCGTCGGCAGTCCTATTCTTGGTATGGGGTTCGAACTCGATGCCATCGCTGCAGTAGTTATCGGCGGGGCATCCCTTTCCGGCGGGCGCGGCACGGCGCTTAACACACTTATAGGCGCGCTGATCCTCGGGGTAATCTCCAATTACATGAACATTCGCGGCATTCCCGGCTACCACCAGAACATCGTGAAAGGCGTCATCATCGCGTTGGCCGTGCTTGTGGAAGGCTTGAAAAACAGGAACACCCATTGATTGCCGACGCTGGATGTTTTTTGAAACACTCAACGTTGCGGCTTAAAAACCTTTTCGAATCCAACCGGCGCGACGTCGCGCGCTTCGGCGAGGGAGGAAACCACCCGCACGGACTCGCCTTTGCCTTGTGAAAACACATGCACCGGATGGTTGAATTCATGCATCCCAAAATGAGACAATAATCATGACAGCTCCCGTCTTGCACTGCCGAAACGTTTCAAGACTGTACTTTGCTGCGCTTTTATTATAATTTGACTACCGGGGGGAAGTACGGAATAAGGATGCTGCCATGTCGGAAGAATTGTTACCGAACTATCGCAAGCCCGTTGGCGACGGCGGAAGGGAAGTTATCGAGAAGATGTACGTCGGCCATGCTGCCATGACCGCCGCGTTCGTGGATCTGTTGCAGCCGCAAAAGGCGGACATTGCCCTGGATGTGGGTTGCGGCGGCGGCCTGGCCCTTTCTCTGCTGGCGAAACATTCGACCCAAGCGTACGGAATCGACTATTCCGATGTTTCGGTCGCCAAGGCCATGGAATATAACCATGCCGCAGTGCAGGAGGGGCGGGTGGTTGTCCAGCAGTCCGAGGTGCTGGACATGTCTTTCCCAGACGAAATGTTTTCACTGGTCACGGCGATCGAGACAGTCTATTTCTGGGAACGGGCGGCGGATTGCTACGCCAGGATTTTCCGCGTGCTGAAACCGGGAGGCAGGTTTGCCATACTCTGCGAGGCCTGGCGGGACGGAGACCGGGTCGTCAATGAACCCGACCACATGGACGTGCTACGGCTCGCCCTCTACAGTCCCGACGAGTTTACCGCCGCTTTGCGAAATGCCGGATTCGCCGCCGTCGAATTCAGGGAAATCACCGACGAGCGCTGTCTCTGCGTCATCGCGCAAAAAGTCTGACGGCGTTTCACGGCCCGCCCTTTTCGGCTTGATTCGGCACCGAAGCGCCAATACAATCGTGATATGGATAAATCAAGCCATATTACGGATGCTGAATGGCTCATAATGCGGGTGTTATGGGATCTCGGGTCCGCCACTATCTCACAGATAGTGGCGGCTGTGCTGCAGGAACGCGAGGTATCCCCCCAAACCATCAAGACCCTTCTCAGGCGCCTTATCGACAAGCATCTTGTCGCCTATGCTGTCGACCCGAATGATTCGCGCGTATACCATTATCGTCCGCTGATACGCAAGGACGAAGCGGTCAGGCAAAAAAGCGAGGCGTTTGTCTCGCAGGTCTACCAAAGCAACGTAGGCGAATTCCTTGCACACTTCGTCGAGAATAGCGGACTTTCCGAAGACGAACTTGCCCGGTTGCAGTACATAATCAAAAAAAAGCTCAACGAAGAACAATGACTCTTCCGTAATCCATCGGCTTTATTTCGTTTCGACTATATAGTCCACCTACCGGTGGGAAGGCGAAGTGGCCACGTCGGTCGACACCGGCATTAAAGTGCTTACCAAGGATAAACTGCAGGGTGTATGCGATTCCGAAGCGATGGATTAAAATAAAACTGGCACAGGCCGTCGGTGGCCTGTGCCAGTTTTGCGGCAATATTTCCGCGATCGTCTATTTCAGAAAGCTGAGAATCTCGCCCGCACTTTTCCGTTTCGGCATGGCGGGGGATTCGTCGGCATAGCCGATGGCGACCATTGCCGACACTTTTTGGCCTTCCGGAATTTTGGCGACTTCAATGACCTTGGCTTCATCGTAAATTCCCATGACCACGGTTCCCAGTCCCTCTTCGTAGGCGGCGAGGCAAAGGGTCTGCGTGGCGATGCCGGCGTCAAAGCTTTCCCAGTGCGTTCCCTTGCTCGTGGACGGGGAGCCGTCCCGCTCAAAGCCGGACCGGGGGGAAAGGGTCGTTACCAAAATTAGCATCGGGGCGTTCAGGATGGTCTTTTTGTTGTACTCGAAATCCATGACGCACTTTTCCGCCAGTTCCTTTTTTAGTTCGACGCTGGAAATGGCGATGAAGCGGGTTGTCTGGGCGTTTTTCCAGCTCGGCGAGAACGTCGCCACCTGGACGATTTTCTCGATGAGGGCACCGTTTACTTCATCTGCCTTGTATTTACGGATACTTCTGCGTCCTTCTACACACTTTGTGAATTCCATTTTTCAACTCCTTTTTTACTTTGTCTTCGGCTTGTCAAAGTTCGCCTTGCGTTTTTCCACAAAAGCTGTCATCCCTTCGAAGGCGTCGCCGGTGTCGGAAAAACACCTGGTCCAGCAGTCATTTTCCACCACAAGGCCTTGCTCGAACTCGAACGGCATGCCCTCGTTGATGGACCGTTTCGCCTGCTTGATCGCTTTCATGCTTTTCGACATGATTTTCAAGGCCAGGTCGCGGGCCGACCGCATCAGTCCTTCGGGAGCCACCACCACGTCCACCAGGCCAATGCGGTGCGCTTCTTCCGCACTCAGCTGATCGGTGGTGAAGATGATCGATTTCGCAGTACCGCTTCCGACCAGGCGCGACAGTCGCTGTGTTCCGGTAAAACCGGGAATCAGCCCCAGGTTCACCTCCGGCTGGCCGAACTTGGCGCGGGAACTGGCGATGCGGATATCGCAGGCCATGGCCAATTCATTGCCGCCCCCGAGCGCATAGCCGTTTATGGCGCCGATGACGATTTGCGGAAGGGTCTTGATCTTCTGGAACGTTTCCTGCGCCAGTTTGGAGATTCCTCGGCCTTCATCCTCCGTCATGTTTTGCATTTCGGATATATCCGCTCCGGCGACAAACGCCCGCCCGCCGGCACCGCGCACAATCACGACCTTGACCGACTCATCATTCCTGAGTTGGTCCGCGACCGAACCAATTTCCCGCAGGGTCTTTTGATTCAGTGCGTTGAGCTGCTTCGGGCGGTTTATGGTCAAGTAAGCGATTCCACTCTGTACATGATACAGAATATTTTCCATACCGGAATATTTTTCCGCTGACGGAGCGGCGTATTGCACACCCTGCGCCTTCGCAGCGGTAATTGCTTCCTTCAACTTCGGAAGGATGACCGAGAGATCGCCGACTACGCCCAGGTCGGCTACGCCGAAGATGGGGGCTGTGTCATTCTTGTTGATGGCGATGACCGTATTGGAGTTTTCCATGCCGGCGACGTGCTGGATGGCGCCGGAAATGCCGCAGGCGAGATACAGGTCAGGACGGACCGTTTTTCCCGTCTGGCCGACTTGTCGGTCCTTGTCGATCCAACCGGCGTCGACGACCGCGCGTGACGCTGAGATATCGCCGTCCAAGAGGTCCGCCACTTCCTGGAGCAGTCCGAATGTTCCTTTGCCGCCAATGCCGCGCCCGCCGCTAACCAGGCATTTGGCGTGGGTGATGTCGGTGTTGGTCTTGGTTTTCTTGGTCACTTCCAGGATTTCGATTGTCTTGTCGGCGTCGGTGAACGCCAGCGGGAAGCGTTCTACTTCGCCAGTCCTGCTTCCATCCTTTTCCATCGGCTGCATGACGCCTGGACGCACCGTCGCCATCTGCGGGCGGTGCGTTTTGCAGCGAATGACCGCCATCAGGTTGCCGCCGAAAGCAGGACGCGTCATCATCAGGAGCCCGCTGTCCGGGTCGATGTTGAGGCCGGTGCAGTCGGCCGTCAGGCCGGTTTTGACGCGCGCGGAAACGCGGGGTGCGAGGTCGCGGCCGATGAAGGTCGCGCCGAAAAGGACGATTTCCGGAACCTTGGCCCTGATGATCGCGGTCATCGCCTTGGCGTAGGGTTCGGTCATGTATTCCGCCAGGATGGGATCTTCCACCACAATCACTTTGTCTGCGCCGTAGTGGATCAATTCCTCGGCGTGTTGCGCGACGTTATGGCCCAAAACCACCGCGACGACCTGTTGCCTCAGGTCCTGCGCCAGCGATGTCGCTTCCCCTATGAGTTCATAGCCGACGCTTTGGAGCCTGCCGTCGCGCTGTTCAGCAAAAACAAAGATATCCTTGGACATTTATCTATAGCTCCCTATACCATGTGTACTTCATGCAGTTCGGCCATGATTGCTTCTACCGCCTCGTCCGCTGTCAGGCCCTTTAGTACAGCGCCCTGGGATTTGGCTTCCTTGGTGAAGGAGCGCACTACATTGGTGGGAGACCCCTTGAGGCCGATTGTCGCCGGGTCAAGCACGTCGGCAAGGTCTTCAAAGCCCATCACCCTGACCATTTTTTCTGCCGCGTCCACGATCCCGCCGACGGTCATGTACCTGGGCGTTGCCAGATCCTGGATGGCCGTGAGGAGGCAGGGGAGTTTGACGCGGATTTTATGGTAACGGTCCTCATACTGGCGTAGGACGATCAGGTTATCTCCCTCCGGATTGATCTCCTCCACATAGCTGACCTGTGGGATGCCGAGATGCTCCGCTATCTGCGGGCCTACCTGTGCGGTATCACCGTCAATCGCCTGCCGTCCGGTGATGATCAGGTCGTAGCCTATTTTCCTCAGTGCCGCCGAGATGATCGTAGAGGTGGCGAGAGTGTCCGATCCGCCGAATTCGCGGCCGGAGATCAGCACGGCTTCGTCGCAACCCATGCCGAGCGTCTCGCGAAGGGCCATTTCCGCCTGCGGCGGTCCCATGGAGACGACGGTGACCGTGCTGCCGCCGCCCACGCGATCACGCAATTGCAGCGCAGCTTCAATACCGCTTTTGTCGTCCGGGTTGATGATGACCGGAATCCCGGTGCGAATGAGTCTATTGGTTTCCGGATCAATTTGGACCTCGTTTGTGTCCGGTACTTGTTTGACGCACACCACGATTTTCATGACTCCCGCCTCCTTTATTTCGCCTTAAGGGTTCCGTAGATGACCATTTTCATGACTTCGCTGGTACCCTCGTAAATTTCCGTGATCTTCGCGTCGCGCATCATGCGCTCCACCGGATATTCCCTGGAGTAGCCGTAACCCCCCAGCATTTGAACGCAGCCACGCGTGACGTCGTTGGCCACGTCGGAGGCGAAAATTTTGCACATCGCGGCGGCGGAGGCGTAGTCTTCCCTGTTGTCCTTCATGGTCGCCGCGCGCCAGACCAGGAGGCGGGCCGCATCGATCTTGGTCTGCATTTCGGAAAGCTTGAAACGGGTGTTCTGGAACGCGTTGATCGGGCGGCCGAACTGCTTGCGGTCCTTTACATAATGCAAGGCTTCGTTGAATGCGCCCTGCGCAATGCCGACCGCCTGCGCGGCAATGCCGATCCTGCCGCCGTCCAGCGCATGCATGGCGATTTCAAAGCCCTTGCCTTCGCTTCTCAGGCGGTTTTTCGCGGGCACCCGTACATTGACGTACGACACCTCGCAATTGGACGCTGCACGAATTCCCATCCTGGGGATATTGGCGCTCACGGATAGCCCCGGAGTGGTTCGCGGCACGATAAAGGCGGAAATTCCTTCATTCCCCATGGCCTTGTCCGTCACGGCGAAGACGACAAAGGTGTCTGCGAAGCCGGAGTTGGTGGTGAAAACCTTGGAGCCGTTGATGATGTATTCATCGCCGTCAAGGACGGCGCTTGTTTGCAGCCCGCCAGCGTCGCTGCCGGCATTGGGTTCGGTGAGGGAAAAACACCCGATTTTATGCCCATCGACGAGCGGCCTGAGGTGTTCCTCCTTCTGCTCCTCCGTGCCGAATTCGTAAATACAGGTGCAGCAGAGCGAGGTATGGACGGAGATGGTAATGCCGGTGCTGGCGTCGGCCTTGCTGACTTCTTCCATGCACAACACATAAGTCATGGTATCTGCGCCGGCACCGCCATACTTTTTGGGGAATGGAATGCCGAAAAAGCCCTGTTTCTGCATTTTCGCCACCAGGTCCATGGAGAATTCCTCTGTTTCATCCATGTCCCTGGCGATAGGCCTGATTTCCGTTTCCGCAAAGCGTTTGAACATATCCTGCGCCAAACGTTGCGAAGTGCTTAACTTAAAATCCACTGGCGATTCCTTTCCGTTACTGATTGTGTATAGTCATCGATCAACCGCCGCTATCTACCGTATAGCCGTTTTCTCGAAGGCGTTCCGTGATATTTTTCGCTGCCAGCACATATTCAGAGATATCACCTGCTTCGAACGGTTTTTCTCGACTACACTCCTAGCCGGCTGCGCCGTATCGCTTCCGTTGTGTTGAAGGTCGCCTTCGGCTGATATCCTTTCAGGGGCTTTATCTTCTGGTGGTACGCGTCCAGGAACCATTCCTTCTGCGGGAAGAAGTGGTCGGCGATTTCCGCCACCGGGGAGATCCAGTTCCGCGCGCCGATGACCACCGGCGGCGCGTCAAGGTAGTCGAAGAGGGCGGAGGTGATGTTCTGCGCATAGTCGTTGAGGATGGAACCTTTCTGACAGGCGTCGCTGGCGAGGATGACCTTCCCCGTCTTCTTGACCGACTCGAACACCGGTTCGAAGTTGAACGGTACGATGGTGCGGGCGTCAATGACTTCCACACTGACGCCGTATTGCTCTTCGAACATTTTCGCCGCGTCCAGCGCACGATACAGAGTCCTGCCGATAGTGAGTATCGTGAGGTCGGAACCGCGCTTCTTGATGTCCGGTTCGCCAATCGGGATTTCATAATACCCCTCGGGCACGCCTTCTTCGTGGAATAGCTCCCCGATCCCGCACAGCGCCTGGCACTCCAGGAAAATCACCGGGTCAGTTCCCGCCAAGGCTGTATTCATCAAGCCCTTGGCATCGTAGGGTGAGGTTGGGAAAACGATTTTCAGGCCGGGGACGTGGGCGCAGATGCTGGACCAGTCCTGCGAGTGCTGGGCTCCGTATTTTTCCCCAACGCCCATGCGCAACACGATAGGCATCCTCAGCTGCCCGGCGGACATGCTCTGCCACTTGGATAGTTGGTTAAGGACATCGTCTCCGGCGCGGCCCATGAAGTCGAAGTACATGATTTCGGGAAGCGCCCGGCCGCCCATCATGGCATAGCCGATGGAGGCGCTGACTATGGTCGCCTCCGAGATCGGGGAGTTGAACAATCTGTGGTAGGGGATCGATTTGTCGAGATCCTTATAGATGCCGAAGGCGCTTCCCCACACGCGCAGGTCCTCGCCGAACGACACCAGGGTCGGATCTTCGTAGAATTTATCCAACACCGCCTCGAAGACGGCGTCGCGGAACTGCACCACGGCGGAGGAGGGAAGCACTTTTCCGTCCTTGCGGCCGGTCCTGCTTTTCTTTTTGATGCGCTGCAACCTGGGGTTTTCCTCCTTGGGGGCCAGAACCTCGGGTTTGTCATCCGCCAGCTTCGGAATGCGCTGGTTGGAATACATGAATTTTTCGATGCTGTCCGGTTCAGCAACCAGGTCCATCCGGGGGGAGCGGACGGGATCGATGGTAATCTTGTAGATGGAAAGGATCATCTCATGGGCGTAGTTCTTAAGCTGGTCCACGTCAGCCTTGGAAAGCACCTTGTTTTCCAGCAACTGCGCCTCGTAATCCGTCAGCGCATCGTACTTTTGCCAGGCCAGGATTTCTTCCTGGGAGCGGGCGGAGTTTGCGTCGGTGGGGGAGTGGCCGCTGAAGCGGTAGGTGATCGTATCCAGGAGGGCCGGGCCCTTCCCGGCGAGCAGAAGTTCTTTTTTCCTTCGGGTGGCGTCTATGACTGCGAACACATTATAACCGTCGACGCGTTCGGCATGCATTTGGTCGGGATTGATCCCGGCGCCCACTCGGGCCAGGTAATCGAAGCCCATCGTTTCGCCGTGGGTCTGCCCGCCCATACCATACCAGTTGTTGACGAAGTTGAAGAGGATGGGGAGGCCGCCCTTGTATCCGTCGTCCCAGAGGGTCTTGAATTGGCCCATCGAGGCGAAGTTAAGCGATTCCCACACCGGGCCGCAACCAAGGGAGGCATCACCTGCGTTAGCGATGACAATGCCCTTTTGTTTGCGGATTTTCTTGAAGAGGGCCGCGCCCGCCGCGATAGGCGCGGAGCCGCCGACAATGGCGTTGTTCGGATAGAAGCCGAACGGCAGGAAAAAGGCGTGGATCGAATTGCCAAGGCCCTGGGCGAAGCCGTTCTTCTTGCCGAAGATTTCGCACATGATGCCGTAGATATAAAAACGCTTCGCCGTTTCCTGGACATCCAGGTCAAACTCGTCCGATATGATCCGGTATTGCACGCCGTCCGAATACTCCTGCATGACTTCCTGGACGCGTTCCTCGTTCAAGGTGCGGATCGCGCGAAAACCCCGCGCAATCAGTTCGCCATGGCTGCGGTGGTGGCCGAATATGATATCGTCATTATCCAACGCGACCGCCTGGCCGACAGCCGTGCTTTCCTGGCCGATGCCAAGGTGCGCGGGTCCGCTGTAGTCGTAGGCGATTCCGCAATAATTTCCGTCCTGCCGCAGGACTTCGATCATTTTCTCGAACTCGCGGATCACCAGCATGTCGGAGAATATGTCGACAAGCTCCTCTTTGGTAAACTCGTCCTTCACATCCTTCATCCGTTTGCCGTACTGGTTGAGCGGAATATTTTGAAAGGTGATTTTACCTTTTTTCCTGGATTCTTCGGGATCGATGAACAGTTCCTTGGGCATGGATCTCTCTCCTAAATAGAGAAAATACTTTCTCGGATGACTTCACTGACTGAGGGATGGGGGAATATCGTTTTTTTGACGGCATCTATGGGGATTTTGTTCTGGATCATCAAACAGAGCGAATAGATTATTTCGGAGGCATACGCACCGACGATCGTCGCTCCCAGGATGATATTCTTGTCCTTGTCGACCACGAGTTTGCAGAAGCCGTCGCTCAAGCCCTGCTCCGCGACATGTCTGCCGCTTATATTGATGCTGGTCTTTGTCGCGACGACATTGGCGTACTGTAGTTTGGCTTCCTGTTCCAACAGCCCCACGAACGCGACCTCGGGCGAAGTATAGATCACGCCCGGCACGGCGCGATAGTCCATTGTGTCGTCCGTACCGGCCATGTTGTTGACCGCCACTTCCGCTTCACGGTATGCCGTGTGGGCAAGCATGTATTTTCCATTGATGTCGCCCGCAGCGTAAACGCCCCGGACACTTGTCCGCATATGGTTGTCCGTCTTGACCGCGCCGTTTTCGATAAGCACTCCGAGTTTTTGGAATTGCCCGACAGCGGGACGGCGGCCTACGCAGAGGAGCACCGTGTCGGCCGCCAATTCTTTCTGCCCCTGTTTGGTCTCGATAGCTACGCCCTGCCTCGTCACTGCAGTCACCTTGGCATCTGTGAACACCTCGATCTTTTTCTTTCTTAGCATGCCGACGAGAAATGCCGCTGCTTCCGGTTCGATGCTGCCCCCGACGGAAAGAAGTGCTTCGACAATCGTGACTTCGCTGCCCATGGAGCGAAAATACACGGCCATTTCAAGGCCGATGACCCCGCCGCCGCTAATGACCAGCTTCCCCGGTAGAGTTTCCAGATTGAGGATTTCGCGGCTGGTCAGCACAAACCCGTTTTGCATGCCATTCGATAAACCGTCGATCGGGGGAATCGCCGCAACGGAACCCGTCGCCAGCAGAACCTGGTTCGCGAGATAGCGTTCCTCGCCGACGAGGATTTCGAACTGGTCGCTTTTTTTCGCCACATCTGCGGTGCCGGCGACAACCTCCACCTTTTTCGCCTTGAGGGTCGCAGTTACTCCCCTCACGAGAGTGGTGACGACCTTGTCCTTGTTCGTCATTGCGTCCGCGTGCTTTCGATTATTTTTCGCAGAGTTCAGCAATGCCTTTGTAGGGATGCAGCCTTCATTGAGACAGACGCCGCCCACCTTGTTTTCTTCCACAAGGAGTGCAGTCAAGCCCGCCTCGCTGGCGCGTTCTGCTGCCAAGTATCCGGCCGGTCCGCCACCGACAATTGCAACATCATAGGCCATAGCGTTAATCCCCTAAGGAAAGCATGTCCATGGATTCGAGATTGTCGCAGAGCGCGCGTAAAAACTCGGCTGCGGGAACTCCGTCCATGGCGCGGTGATCGTAGGTCAGGGAAAGATATCCTGCCGGATGGTGCAAAAAGCCTTCCGGTGTTTTCTTGGCGATGTAGTCGATGGTGCCGACTCCGAGTATTCCCACCTGTGGCGGGTTCAGTATCGGGGTGAAAGTGGTAATGCCATAGCTTCCCAGGTTTGAAACGGTGAAGGTGGCGTCGGCCATTTCGTCCGGCGTGATCTTGCCGTCCCTTGCCTTTTGGATGAGCGTTTTCATAGTCGAGGCGAAAGTCATCAGGTTCATGTCCTGCGCGTTTTTCACCGTCGGTACCAACAATCCTTTAGCCGTTCCGACCGCGCAACCCAGATGGACCGATTCGAACGTGGTGAGTTCCTCGATAGTACGCATATGGGCGTTCATATAGTCGAAATTCACAAGGGTTTTGACCGTTATGAACGAGATCAGGTCATGGCGCGTGACATTCTTTTCCGGTCCGGGCGCGCTCTTCAGCCAGGCGCGGTAATCCTGCAATTTCGAAGCGTTGAACCGAATGTGCTGCGTGGTCTGCGCTGCCGTTTCCAGGGAATTCTTGATGTTCTTCGCAATAATGCGCCTGATGTTGGATGTTTTCACTGTTTTTCCGTCATGCGAGAAGGATGCGGATGCGGGCGCTTTCGCTTTCTCCGACGGGGCGTCGATTCGTTGTGGCGCAGATTTCATGGCGTTCAACACGTCTTCCTCGACGATCCTTCCTTCGGCGCCGGTCGGCTTGATGCCGTTTACTTGGATGCCATTGGCGTCGGCGAGTTTTCTGGCCCTTGGCGAGATGGCTTTGGCAACGCTTTCCGGCTGAACTGGTACGCTCGGCTGCTCGGGTGTCGACGTTTTCTTGCTATTTTCCACCGCGGCATCGGATGCGGCCGTATTTTCAGTTTGGAGCGCGGCGGTTTGGGGGGCACTGATGATAGAGCTGATGTCTTCGCCTGGATTTCCGATCACGCAGACGGCTGTCATAACCGGCACTACGGAGAATTCCTCGTAAAGGCGCTTCAGGACGGTGCCGGCGTGCTCGGAATAGACCTCCATGTTGGATTTGTCCGTCTCTATGGAAAACAGCTTGTCGCTGACGGCCACGGCATCGCCCTCGTTCACGAACCATTCGCAGAGGACATTCTCCTCTTCATTGAGTCCAAGCCTGGGCATGTTCACAGCAAACGCCATTGTAATCCCCTTTATTTCAACAGTGGTTCCTGGTTAGAATTTGGAGAACAGCGGTTCCATCGCTTCATAGCAGTCGACGAACAACTTGCGCCTTTCCCGGTAAAATGCGGTTCGCTCCGCATTCGGACGATGAATATCCTTGATGGTGATGAATTTTTTAGCCGCTGTCGTGAAATCCGGGTAGATGCCGATTCCGACGCCGCCGGTAATGGCCGCTCCCAGGCTTGTTGCTCCTTCCAACAGCGTGGGTATATGGATCGTGGCGTCCATTGCATCCGCCAGAATCTCCCGCCACAGGGTTCCCCGCGCTCCCCCGCCTATGACGACGATATCCCTGAGCGGCAGGCCGTTACCGCGCAATACGTCGGCGATATACGCCATATTGTGAGCCACGCCCTCCAGGACGGCACGCAACATCTCCGCTTTTGTCGTCTCCATGGTCAGGCCGACAAATGCTCCCTTGGCATCCGGATTCCACCAGGGACAGCGCTCTCCCAACAGGTACGGGAGGAAGAGTATGCCGTTTGCCCCGGGTTTGGTCTCGGCCAGGAGTTTTTCCATTTCGCCGTGATTGTCCGGTTCGTGCTCGCTCAAGGCTTTTCTTGCCCAGGTGTATGATCCGCCGGCGCTTTGCATAACGCCGTCGTTTAGATAGAGGCCGTCCACGATATGCGGCCAGTTGGTGTTGCGCCGTTTGCTGTCGAAGGCGGGTCCGGTGGATACGGTGGAGACCCAGGCGGATGAGCCGAAGCTCATGAACGAATCTCCGAGGGCGACCGCACCGGTGCCGATCCCGGCGACGACGCCGTCCCCGCCACCCATTACCACCGGCGTTCCTTCCGCCAATCCTGTCGCAGCGGCCGCTTCCCGCGTCACTTTGCCCGCGATGTCCACGCTCTTCAGGACGTCTGGGAATTTATCCTTGGCAACCCCGGACGCCAGGAGTATCTCGTCCGACCAGGCACAACTGGTGATATCCATCGCCAGAGTGCCTATTCCATCCGTCGGCTCGGAAAAGAACCGACCCGTGAGCTTACTGATTATGTACTCTTTGCAATGGAGGGTTTTATATGTTTTGGCATAAATGTCCGGCTCGTTGTTCTTCACCCACATCAGTTTTGGGAGGGAATAGTTGCCGGAACCTCTGTGTCCGGTGATCCTGAAGATTTTCTCTTCGCCCAGTTCCCGCTGCAGTCCGAGAAATTCCTTCTGCGCCCGCTGGTCGGACCAGATTATCGACGGCCTGAGCGGAACGCCTTTGCGGTCGACGCACAGTGCCCCCATCATATGGCCGGAAAAACTCACGACGGAAACCTGCCGGGGATCGATGTTTTGCAGCGCCGACCGGGTGCCGGCACAGACGGAAGCCCACCAGTCGTTGGGATTTTGCTCCGCCCAATTGGAGTTAAAATAGTTCGTCGGATAATTGACTGTGGCTTCCGCGACCAGAGCCCCATTCTCGTCGAAAAGGGTTACCTTGTTGCCGGAGGTGCCCAGATCGTGCGCCAACACGTAATTCATATTGTGCGGCCTTCCATATTTATGTGTGAGTTTTTATTGCTTTCGCTAAAAATGCCTAATAATTTGATTTTTGCAATGTGAATTATTATCGTTTTAAATATTTATACCATGAAAATTATTGAAGTCAATAAAAATAATGTATATTTTTCTTGAATCCTAATTTTTTGAGACAATATTCATTACATTACGATGAGATGATGACATCGGTTGACGCAGACAACGGAAAACAGGGACGTTCCCTTGCGCAGGAATCAATTATTCCCTAGGAAAAGAAGATTTAATGGGAAAAAATTAGCGGGAAAATATTAAACTTAGAATAACGAAAATTGAGGTATGATAACTGGTTATATGGTTTTGTAGAATCAGCAAGCTTGGATGGAAACTATTGAAGTCGATAATTATTGACTAAACTCTTGAAAACCTCAATAGTTTTGCTATAATAAAACATGAATAAAAGGAAATCATTTATCAAAATAAAGGCGTACCTCATGAATAAGAAAGAACAACGTCATCAGAACATCTGTAATCTGCTTATAGAACGTGATCATCTCAGCGTTCCCGAATTGTGCGCCATACTCAATTGCAGCGAAGCGACGATTCGTAACGATCTGCGAGAGTTGGAAGACAACAGCATGGTGAAAAGAATCTATGGTGGAGTCATACCTACGGGAAATACCCCCCATAAAGTTCCCTATCCAACCCGTCAGTTCCTTCATAACGACGAAAAGGACGTCATCGCCGATTATGTGGTTAAAAATATCCTGCAGCCCAACCAGACCATAATTCTGGATGCAGGCACCACAACCATTTCGCTCGCGACGCGGATTTCGGAATTGCCTTTTTCCCTGACCATCCTGACGAACTCGCTGCCGTGCGCCTACATCATATCGCAGAAGTCCAACCACCGGTTACATATTGCCGGCGGTTCGTACGACTATGAAGTCGGTTCCTGCCATGATCAGCAGACTATCGATTACTTCAACCTTCTGCATGCCGATATTTTCTTTCTCTGCCCCACGGGCATTTCCATTGGCGCGGGCTTTGCGGTTCCGGACCATGGCGGTGCCGAGGTCAAGAGGGCCATGATCCGCCAGGCCAGCAACGTGATCGCCCTTGCCGACCATTCGAAGTTCAACAAAACCGGCCTGCATATCATCTGCGGTTTGACCGAAGTGGACTGCGTGGTCACGGACCACAACATCACGGCAGACGACGTCGGCAAATTCCAGAACGCAGGGTTGAAGATCGTAAGTACACCGGCACAAGCCGCCGACCGGCGCTTCTTCGCCGCGCCGGAACCTGCGGATAAACCCGTAAAAGTCGCTGCCATCCCTTGATTTGGCTAATGCTTAATTGTAAACTTTAGACGTTTACTAGAGCGGAGGCCTCCTCAATGAGCGATTTGGATATCTATAACGAAAAACGGGATTTCGACAAAACAAGCGAGCCGCGCGGTGAAGTAAATAAGAAACGCTCCGAACGGCTAGTTTTCGTGGTGCAGCATCACATCGCCAGCAGGGATCATTTTGATTTTCGCCTGGAATGGGAAGGAGTTCTGAAAAGTTGGGCCGTGCCGAAAGGTCCGTCCTATGACAGTCATGACAAACGATTGGCCGTCGAGGTGGAAGACCATCCCTTGGATTACCGCACCTTCGAGGGCGCTATTGCGGAAGGAGAGTATGGCGGCGGTGTTGTCATGATTTGGGACGAGGGCGTCTGGAGTCCCTTGGTCGATGTTGACGAAGGCCTCGCCAAAGGGTCGCTGAAATTTACTTTGGACGGCGAACGCCTGAAAGGTAGTTGGGCGCTGGTGCGAATGAAGCCGCGGCCGGGCGAAAAGAAAAACAATTGGCTGCTCATCAAGGAAAAGGACGAATACGAAAGCGCGTACGATGTCAGGCAGTTCGACACAAGCATAAAAACCGGCAGGACGATGTCGGAGATCAAAGAAAGAAAAGACGGCAAAAAAACAACGGGCGAGAAGAAAGCCGTACCCACCAAAACCACGATCCCGAAAAAGAAGTTCGCTTCATCCGCTTCCCAGGCCGTGGCGGATTTCAATATTACCCATCCTGATAAAATCCTTTCCAAGGAATCCGGCATTACCAAAGGCGATGTCGCAGCATACTACCTGAAGGTGGCGAAGCGAATGCTTCCCTATGTTGAGGACAGGATACTCAGCGCAGTCCGTTGTCCTGGCGGGATCGATTCGGCATGTTTTTATAAAAAACACCCAGGCAACGACAATAGCGGCGTCGTTACCGTTCAGGTGCCGTCGAGCGAGGGCAAAAACGAAGAATATTATTATGTGTCGGATATTGACGGATTGATGTTCGAAGTACAGATGAATACGCTGGAATTTCACACCTGGGGAAGCCGCGCTGATAATTTGGAAAAACCGGATGTGATGGTGCTGGACCTGGACCCGGACGAGGGAATGGACCTGGACCGGATACGACAGGGCGTCAGCGACCTCAAGGGAATGCTGGACGAACTTTCCCTCACCTCCTTTCTAAAAACCAGCGGGGGCAAGGGCTATCATGTCGTTATTCCCTTCAAACCGGCGGGCAGTTGGGCCGCATTCCAGGAATTCGCCCATAATATAGCGAAAACCATGGAGGCCAAATGGCCGGACCATTATACGAGCAATGTCAGAAAAAAGCAGAGGAGCAACCGGATCTTTATCGATTGGATACGCAACGGCAGGGGCGCCACCAGCGTCGCGCCGTATTCAGTGCGAGCCAGGGGAGGACTGCCCGTTTCCATGCCGATTTCATGGAAGGAACTTGGAACTGTCGCCCCGAATGGGATCAGCATGGAAAATGCGCTGGCCCGGCTGCGCCGCAAAGATCCGTGGGAAAGTTTCTTCACTGTCGGCCAGCGGCTGAAATAAACCTACTCACATTCTACCGGCTTGACTTTTGATCGGCGATCAGGACACGATACCCATGTATCTGGCGCTGTCGGAACTGAGCGCGGAAGACCTGGCAGGAAAGGCGCATGAGGGAACGCTGAGCGCCGCCGATTTCCTGGCGGTCCGGGTCAAGTACAATGATCCTGAAACAAGCTTTTTCGTGATGCTCAAAGGCGTGCCGCACGGGGAGGGGATTTCCGACGCCCAGGGAAAGCCTCCTTCTTTCTACGTGACAGAATCGATTGGATTGCCCAATAATGTGCGTGATTTGGGTAATTATTGCTTGCGTGTTCGTTGAGAGGGGGAGCGCCACTGTACACGACTATTTTTTGAAAGATGGGGTATGCTTTTCCCGTAGCGGGGGCAAGGCGACCTGGATCCCGGCAGCTGCGGACGCATTTTCGCCCGGTTCGATGTAATCCCGCCGGGATGACGAAAAAGGGGGGTGCGGCGCTTTCGGTGCGGAGACCTGTCTCCCTCCCAAAAGCGCCGCAAACCCC